>CBJMVH010000005.1:0-141660 GCA_966433195.1 uncultured Ralstonia sp. | reverse complement strand
ATGTCGACCCATGCCTCCAGCACTGGCCGATATGTCCACATATTCGGGCCGCGCAGCGACATGACATCGAGAATCTCAATGTCCTTCTTCTTCATTGAATTTGCTTGGAAAGCAGGGGCGATGTACCCGTGAATTGGCCCGCGAAATCGAACCGTTACCTTTCAATAACGTTACAACGGCTTGGGCGTTGACCTCTTGAGCCAGACGTGCGTTGTGCATTGCAACAAATGTCGGGCCCGCTACGCTATGTATACTTGCGACCAAAAATTGCGGGCCACCCGATGGGGGAGTCCGCGTTCCTGCTCCGATTTATGTTCGTCCTTTATCCGTTTTGGGCCGCTTTTTGTGCCACGGGGACGCGCTTTTTGAGTTCTTTGCGCCGCGCATGACCCAGTCCTCCCCATCGTCCGTCCCCACCTCCAGCCGTGCCCAGGATCCCTGGAACGCCACGCTTGGCTCAAGCCTCGCCCCAGAAGAAACCGTCCTGGCCGGAATGCAGCTGGATCTGGACGCAAGGCTGCATTTTACCCACGGGTGGCTGGTTGTTACGAATCGTCGCCTGATCGGGCTGAACCCCGGTGAAAAGGATGTGCAAAGCTGGGACATCGCGCCCGGCATGACCCTTTCGCACACCGACCACGCCGGCGTGGGGACACTGGAACTGGCGGACGGACAACGCCGCCTGGCGGGCTGGCGCTATACGCTGGGTCACAACGCAGATGCCCTGCGGCTGGCCGATCTGTTCGACGCCCGCCTGAATGCCCTGACCGAAGGCGCCCAAATCGCGCAGCCCGACACGGATGTCTGCCCGACCTGCAAGGCGCCCTTGCCGCCCGGCGAAGACACCTGCCCGCAATGCAGCCGCGAGCTGGAACAACCGCCCTCCACCTGGGCGCTGCTGCGCCTGTGGCGCTTTGCGCGGCCGTATCGGTGGGAGTTGCTGGCCGGCTTCGCCCTCCTCCTGTTGGGCACCGCCGCCACCCTGGTGCCGCCGTACCTTACGATGCCCTTAATGGACAAGGTGCTGATCCCGTATCAGAACGGCAAGCCGATCGATTACAGCCTGGTCACGCTTTACCTCTCGGGCCTGTTGGGCGCCGCGCTGGTGGCCTGGTCGCTGGGCTGGGCCCGTACCTACCTGCTGGCGCGCGTGTCCGAACGCATCAGCGCCGACCTGCGCACCACCACCTATGAGCACCTGCTCAAGCTCTCGCTCGAATACTTCGGCGGCAAGCGCACGGGTGACCTGATGGCGCGTATCGGCTCGGAAAGCGACCGGATCAGCGTATTCCTGTCGCTGCACCTGCTCGACTTCGCGACCGACGTGCTGATGATCGCGATGACGGCGGTGATCCTCATCTCCATCAACCCGTGGCTGGCACTGGTGACGCTGGTGCCGCTGCCGTTCATCGCGTGGATGATCCATCTGGTGCGCGACCGCCTGCGCCACGGCTTCGAGAAAATCGACCGTATCTGGTCAGAAATCACCAACGTACTGGCCGACACCATCCCGGGTATCCGCGTCGTCAAGGCGTTTGCGCAAGAAAAACGCGAAGTCACGCGCTTTGCCGAGGCCAACAAGCACAACTTGGCGATCAACGACCGGGTCAACGCGGTGTGGTCGCTGTTCACGCCAACGGTCACGCTGCTGACCGAAGTCGGCCTGCTGGTGGTGTGGATCTTCGGGATCTGGCAGGTGAGCCACGACGCCATCACCGTCGGTGTGCTGGTGGCGTTCCTGACGTACATCAGCCGCTTCTACACGCGGCTGGATTCAATGAGCCGCATCGTGTCTGTCACGCAGAAGGCGGCGGCCGGCGCCAAGCGCATCTTCGACATTCTCGACCACGTATCGAGCGTGCCGGAGCCCGCCAAGCCCGTGCATATCGAGAAGGTCAACGGCGCGATCGAGCTGCGTGACCTGGGCTTCCGCTACGGCAACCGGGCGGTGATCCGTGGCTTGAACCTGTCGATCCGGCCGGGCGAGATGATCGGCCTGGTGGGCCACAGCGGCTCGGGCAAGAGCACGCTCGTGAACCTCATCTGCCGTTTCTACGATGTGTCGGAAGGCGCGATCAGCCTGGATGGCACCGATATCCGCTCGCTGCCGGTGTCGGAGTTCCGCCGCAACATCGGCCTGGTGCTGCAGGAGCCGTTCCTGTTCTTCGGCACGATTGCCGACAACATTGCCTACGGCAAGCCCGACGCCACGCGCGAGGAGATCATCGCTGCCGCACGCGCTGCGCACGCGCATGAGTTCATCCTGCGCCTGCCACACGGTTACGACTCGCTGGTGGGCGAACGCGGCCAAGCGCTGTCGGGTGGCGAGCGCCAGCGTATTTCGATTGCGCGCGCGCTGCTCATCAACCCGCGCATCCTGATCATGGACGAGGCTACATCTTCCGTGGATACGACCACCGAGAAGGAAATCCAGAAGGCGCTCGACAACCTCGTCCAGGGCCGCACCACCATCGCCATCGCCCACCGGTTGTCGACGCTGCGCAAGGCCGATCGGCTCGTGGTCATGGACCGCGGCCAGATCGTCGAAGTGGGCAGCCACGATGAATTGCTTGCGCGCGAGGGCGCGTACTACAAGCTCTATCAGGCACAGGCCCGCAATGTCGATGCAGACACAGACCTGACCAGCGACGGCGAGCGCGTTGACGCCGCCGAGCCGGCGTATGCGCAATAAAACGCAGTAATCACGTACTTGAAATGACTGCGATGCAGACACCCGACTTCACCCTGAGCCGCAACAGCTTCGGCAAGCTGGTCGTGACCCTGGCCGACGGCACCGCCCACGAGGGCGTGGTGCCCGTGCGCGCGTTCCCGATTTCCGCAGCCGATGACGGCTTGAGCCTGATGAGCACCGATGGCCGCGAGCTGGCGTGGATCGCCCGGCTCGATGCGCTACCCGCGCCCACGCGCGCGTTGATCGAAGCCGAACTGGCTGCCCGGGAATTCATGCCGGAGATTCGCAAGATCATCGGCGTATCGACCTACGCCACCCCCAGCACGTGGACGGTGCAAACGGACCGTGGCCAGACCGACCTCGTGCTGCGCGGCGAAGAAGACATCCGCCGCCTGACCGGCACCACGCTGCTCATTTCTGACAGCCACGGCATCCATTACCTGATCCGCGACCAGTTTGCGCTGGACAAGCACAGCCGCAAGATCCTGGACCGGTTCCTCTAAGACGCGTTACTTCGCGGCGGGCTGCACGGTCGCCATCACTTGCTGGAGCAGCGCCTCTGCCTGCTTCCAGATGGCGCGCTGGTTGTAGTCCCCCGCCGTGATCACGACCACCATGTCCAGCCCGGGCACGATCCACAGGCGTTGGCCGCCATTGCCGATGCCGCCGATCCACTCTCGCTGTACACCACCGGCATCCACCTTGCCGAGCCACCATTGGTAGCCGTACTGCAGACCCATCCCCGTGTCGACGTGCGGGCGCGTTGAATCGGCGATCCACTCGGCGGGCACCACCTGCCGGCCGTTCCATTGACCGTGCTGCAGTACGAGTTGCCCAATGCGAGCAAGATCGCGCGGGCGCAGGCGCAGCCCTGCAAACGCAAGCGGTCGACCACGGTAGTCGCCTACCCATTCCCAGTCAGCAATGCCGAGCGGTTCAAACAGCTGCTTGCGCGCGTATTCGGGCAACGGCATTCCGACGCGCTCGGACAGCACTTGCGCCAGCACTGCCGTGTTGCCGCCGTTGTAGTTGAACACCGTGCCGGCCGGCGCCGCCATGGACCGGTCAAACACGTAACGCACCTGCGAGGTGTGCCAGAAGAGCCCGAACTCATCGTTGTTGAATACGCTCGTCGCGCGCCATTCGTTCCAGCGCAAACCGCTGGACATAGTCAGCATCTGCCCAAGCGTAATGGCCTCGCGTCCTTGGCCGTTGAGGTCTGCCAAGTCTGGAAACAATGACAGCGCTGGTGCGTCAAGCGGCGGTGTCTTGCCTTGCGCCTGCGCAATGCCCCACAGCAAGCTCGTCACCGATTTGCTGATCGAGCGAACGTCGTGCAGCGTGGTGGCATCGAACGTTCGCGTTGTGCGAAAGAGGTCTTTCACACGCTCGTCCTTGCCCGGCCGATACATCTCGGCCACCAGACGGCCGTGACGCACGACCAGCAAGCTGTGGAAGTTGACATCGCCGTCAGCTAGGTTTCGCAGAACGTTGCAAAGGCGATCGGTATCGAGGCCGACTGCCGCAGGGCGGGTTTCGATCTGCCAGCCATCGCTCAACTGGGCCGGTGCGTCGCAAGGTCCTGCGGCGACCGCGCTGTGCGCAGTCCATGCAAACACGAAAGCGATGCCTATGCTGCGAAGTCGTAGCGTCATGCCGGCTCCCCGGGTTCAATGTGGCGCCAAGTATGGTTGCCGGCACTTGCGCATGCAAACCGCGTGCGACGAACGGCCGATTCTGGGGCTTGTAACGTCCAGGGATCGGCCATCCGGGGGAGTGCGAACGCCACGTCGGAACCCATCACCGCGTTACCATGTCGGACTGTTCTGATTCTTAAGTCACATGACAGGCACCTATGGTCACACGTCGAACCCTTCTTGCCTCCGCTTCCGTCACCGCTACGCTTGCCGCGCTCGGCATTACGCCTGAAGCCCTTGCCGCAAGCCGCGTCAAATTGGGCGACGCCGCGCCGTTCTCTTTCGATGCGCTGATCGAGCGCGCCCGCGCCATGGCGGCTCAGCCGTACACGGCCCCCGCCACCGCACCGGCCGACATCCTCGCCAAGATCGACTACGAGGCGCACGGCAAGATCAAGTTCGACACCGCGCATGCCCTTTTCGCAGAAGGCCCCGGCCAGTTTCCGGTGACGTTCTTCCACCTGGGCACCTTCTTCCGCGCGCCGGTGCGCATGCATGTGGTGGAGAAAGGCTCTGCGCGCGAAATCGTCTACGACGAGTCGTACTTCGACATGCCCGCCGACAGCCCCGCGCGCAAACTACCGCGTGGCAGCGGTTTTGCCGGCTTCCGCTTTCAGGAAAGCCGCCTGGGTGATCAGAAGAAGCTCGACTGGAAGAAGAACGACTGGGTCGCCTTCCTGGGCGCGTCGTACTTCCGCGCCATTGGCGAGTTGTATCAGTACGGGCTGTCGGCGCGCGGCATTGCGCTGGATGTGGCGCAAGCCGGTAAGCCGGAAGAATTCCCCAACTTCACGCACGTGTGGTTCGACACACCGGCGGACAACCGCGCCGATTCCGTGACGATCTACACGCTGCTCGACGGCCCGAGCATCACGGGCGCGTACCGCTTTGTCATGCACCGCACGAAGGGCGTGGTGATGGATATCGACACGGCCATCTTTTTGCGCCGCGATGTGGAGCGCTTCGGCATCGCACCGGCCACGTCGATGTATTGGTTCTCAGAAACCGCCAAGGGAACCGCCACGGATTGGCGCCCCGAGGTGCACGACTCCGACGGCCTCGCCCTGTGGACGGGCAATGGCGAGCGCATCTGGCGCCCGCTGAATGATCCGCCGCGCACCATGGCCTCGGCGTTTGGCGACAACAACCCGCGCGGCTTCGGCCTGCTGCAGCGCGATCGCGATTTCAACAACTACCAGGACGGCGTGCACTACGAGCGCCGCCCGAGCCTGTGGGTCGAGCCGCTTGAAGGCTGGGGTGAAGGCGCCGTGCAGCTCATCGAGATTCCGACTGACGATGAGATCCACGACAACATCGTCGCCATGTGGGTGCCGAAGGCGCCGGCGCGCGCGGGCAGCCAGTACCGTCTGCGCTATCGCCTGCACTGGCTGGCCGACGAGCCGTATCCGACGCCGCTGGCGCGGTGCGTGGCGACGCGCCTGGGCAACGGCGGCCAGCCGGGCCAGCCGCGCCCACGTGGCGTGCGCAAGTTCATGGTGGAGTTCAAGGGCGGCCCGCTGGAGAACCTGCCCTTTGGTGTGAAGCCCGAAGCGGTGTTGAGCACATCGCGCGGCAAGTTCTCGTATGTGTTTACCGAAGCCGTGCCGAATGGCGTGCCGGGCCACTGGCGCGCGCAGTTCGATTTGACAGTCGATGGCAAGGAGCCGGTGGATATGCGCCTGTTCCTGCGGGTGGATGGCAAGCCGTTGTCTGAGACGTGGCTCTACCAGTACCACCCGTTCCAATCGCCGGTGGGCCCGGTGGCGTCATAGGCGCGCGCAACAAAAAAGGCGAGGAACCTTCCTCGCCTATTGATAGGCAACCGTGACGACGGCCAACGCTGGGGGCGCCGTTCTCGGATTGGACAAGGTGAGCGTGCCGTTGTTACCGGTCAATGTGTTGGCCTTGAAGCCGGCGTACCGAGCGCGAATACCCGTCTCGTTGCGCATCGTCCCCACGCGTTGCCAGGTCGACGAGGCCTTCGTACGCGCCGCCACCGACACCACGGCCGGCACCGGGCGTGCGACTGGCGTGCTGAAATCCACAACGACCTGATCGCCGCTTGCGGTGGCACGCGCCTGCAACGCATCGGCCGCGCTGGCCGCGCGCGGCGCCGCTGTCACGCTGTATCCGCTTGCCAGGACGGCGCCGGTGAATCGAATGGTGCCACCGGTCTGGCTTCCGGCCGCCAATGCGTTGGTGGCGCCCATGGTTGCCATCAGAGCAACAACTCCCTTTCTGTAACGCTTGCACATAACAACCCCCGTTTGCCCGGCCCTTGGGCATTCCCTACGATTCCGTGGTGGATGAACGACCACGCTCGCCTGTTTTGTAATGGCGATTTTGTAACAGTGTCGCGCAACACTTGTTTGCAGATTGAATGATCCTGCAGTTTGATTCTCATCGATAACTACGGGTATTCCTGATTGAAACTAGGAATACCCATCATGCAATTCACCGGCGTTTATGGGGTGGGCCACACGGCCAGCGCCTGCATCAGTTGCTTGCCCAGCGGTATGCGCTTGGCCATGTCGCCTTCGCGCGGCATGTCGATGTTCAGTGCGAATGCGTAGATGTGCCCAGCCCGCTCCACCCAGCCGACCCACCAGCCAATCTCCGGCTGATATTCCGTAGCCACACCCGTTTTGGCGTACAGCGCAGCGTCGCCCTGTTGCTCAATCAACAGCATGCGGTGGACCATGTCCCACGTACGCGGCTGCACGGGCAATTGCTTGAGCGCCATGCGGCTGGTGAAGCGAGCCTCTTCAAACGCAGAAATCTCCAGCGGGCCACGCAGCCAGAATTGGTCGATCACGGTGCCGATCTGGCGGTTGCCGTAGTCGAACGCGTCCACATACGCCTGCATGCGCTGTGCCCCGATGCGGCGCGCCACCTCCTGATAGATCGGCACGGCGGACAGGCGGATCGCCTCGGGCAAGGCCATATCGTGCTCCCACTGCTTGTAGGGCTGCGGCTTGCCGCCGTAGGGCAGCACCTCTTGGTCATCGCGCACCGCCCCCGTATCGAAAGCGATCAGGCTGTTGGGAATCTTGAAGGTGGATGCCGGATGGATACGCCGCGCTGCGCGCGCCGGGTCGACAACATAGGTGCGATCCGCGCTGATATCCATCAGCACGAAGGTGCCGGTGACGCCGGCTTCGTCAAACACGCGCTTGAGGTCGTTGCGCACGATCAGCTCGGCGTGGGCAGCGGTAGCACACAGGGTCACGGCACCGGCGCTGATCGCCAGTGCGAGGGTCTTGGACCAGCGAGAAAACAAGAACATGACAGCTCCTTGAACGTTGGGGGTGATGGTCGCCGGCAAGCGCCAGCGCTGCGCATCGTAGGGAGCAGAGGACAGGCTCGCCAGCGCGCAACACCGGCATCACGTCACGGGCGTAACGCCTGTAACCCGCGGCTTGGCGCACAATGGCGGCCACGTTGTTGCTTCACCGCACCTTCGCATGACGCCGTCTACCCTGCCCTCTCTTCATGTTGAGTTGACCACGCCGCAAACGGTCGACGGCCGGCGCGCGCCGTTCCAGAGCTTGTGGCTGCTGGTAAGGCTGGCGTATGCACACCGGCTGTCACCCGAGCAGCCTCTTGTGCGACTGGCCGACCTGCGTGGCGCCGTGTCGGACGCCAGCACGCAGCGCATGATGATCAGCCGCGCCTTTCGCGACTGGCAGAACTGGGGCGTGCAAGCCGGCTGGGGCGAAGCGCGCGACCGGGAGCCACGCTTTCTCAATGCCGACAAGCGCAGCCAGGGTCCGTTCTGGCTCACGCCCGAAGATGCAGCACGCGTGGTCTGTCTGGTGGAAGGGCGCATCGCCGACGATACCGACGTGCGCGCCTTCCTCGGCATTGCTGTGTCGAACAGCGCGACGGAGCCTGCTGTTGACACTGCCAGCGCACTGTCTGGCCCCGCGCCCGGCACCCCCAACCCAGCGTTCTGGCACGCCTTTCTGACGGCGCGCCATGCCATGCGCGAAGGCCGTCTGCTGCACGCGCTGGGCGCCAGCAGCGGCGCATCGGACACCGAGCGCGGCGGCGCACTGCTTGCCCTGCGCCACGCCAGCGACGCCGCCGACAACGACTTCCAGCGCGCGCTCGTCACCCTTGGCGAGGCCATGGCCGCACGCCGTCTGGGCGACTCCACCCGTGCCAGCGCACTGCTCTCGCAACTGCGCGCGCACCGCCGGCAGCGCCACGTCCTTGGCAACGATTACCTCGCCGCCATGGAACGCATCGTCACCGCCTGGTGCGCGTATGACCGGCGCGACCTCGACCTCGCCGCCGGCCTGCTCGCCCGCCTCATCGATGCCGAACCCGGCCGCAGCCTGCTGCGTTATCACCCGCAGATTCGCTTTGAGTGGAACAACCTCAGTGCCCTGATTGAACGCGCGCGCCTGCTCTATGCCGATGGCACCGGCATGGCCATTGAGATGCGTACGCAGGCCGCCCGGCAGATCGTCGCGCAATTCGAAACGGCGCTGGCTGCCGCGCTGGAAAGCCAGGCCGCGGATGCCGTGCAGCAGGTGGCCGCCAACCTGGGCATGACCTGCTGGCTCCTGCGCGACGTACTGGACGAGGCGGCCCAAGGCGATGGCACGGTCGATGCGGTGCGCTGGCTCGCCATGAGCGAATGGCAAGCGTTGCGCAACGGCGGCCCACTGCAATCGGCATGGAACGCCATCGCACTGATGCGCATTGCGCGGGCTGATATCCACCGCGCGCCGCTCACGTTGAGCGATCTAAAAAAACAGGCAGGACCGTTTGTCGAAGCGTTTGATCCGCGCTACTGGCCCACGCGTTGGGCGGAGGTGGCCGCCCTACGCTTGCGCGAACACGACAGCGGCCGCCACCGCTACGGCCGTGTGCAAGTCAGCGGCTTGCTGCTCGAACTCGCATGGTTCGCTCATGCCGACGGCGATCACACCACGGCAGGCACCGCCGTAGAACGCTTATCCGAAGCCATGCAAGAGCTCGCGCCGCACGACCGTGCCTATTTTGTGCAAGCGCTGAAGCAGCTCGGGGAGGCGGTGGAATCTGCGCGCTGAGCGCATGGCCGATGCTACGATCCAACCACCATCGCTCAGGAGAGGCCCAAATATGAAAAAGAATGCATGGCGACTCAGCATCTGCCTGGCCATGGCCGGCGTGCTGGGTGCGAGCGCGTTGCCTGCGCAGGCTCAGATGTCCGTACACGTGCGGGTCGGCCCACCGCCCGCGCCGCGCCACGAGCGGATTCCCCCTCTGCCGCCGGGCTATGTGTGGGCGCCTGGGTATTGGCAATTGCGAGGCGGGCGCTACGTCTGGCGCCCGGGCCATCGGATACACAGCCGCCCCGGCTATCACTGGCGCCAGCCGCAATGGGTGCACGGGCCGCGCGGCTGGGAGCTGCGCCAAGGCCACTGGGACCGTGGCGGCAACCGCATCCACCCGTGCCCACGCGGGCAGACACGCCACGGCAAATGCCGTTGAGCTGCATCAGGAAAGCATAGAGGCCGGTCATGTACCGGCTTTTTTTTTCGAGAGCGGATCAGGCCACCAATGGCATCAGCAACAGCCGCGCAGCCAACTCACGGCGGAAGCCCTCAAACGCTTGGACGATCGCGTCAGCACCACGGCCGGTGTTCTGCAACCGGATCCCCTCAACCTGATGGATGCCCACGGTGGCAAACACATAGCGTAGATAGGGCATCAGAAAATCCGTCTGCGCATGCGCGCCATCGAAGTGGCCGCCCGATGCGGACACCACCAGCACCGAGCGATTCGTCAGCATGCCGACCTTGCCCGTCGGCGTACGGCGGAACGTGCGTTCCGGACGCACCACCAGGTCGATCCACGCCTTCAACGCCGAGGGCACGGTGTAGTTGTGCACCGGCGTGGAGATCAATACGGCATCGGCGGCCTCAAGTTCGCCGATCAACGTCTCCGACAGCGCCAGCGCTGCGCGATGCGTACCGAGACGATCGGCTTCTGGCATCAGGCTGGCGCTGACGAAGCCGGCATCGGGATGCGGCAACGGCGCCGCCGCCAGATCCCGTTCGATGATGCGTAGCCCGGACGTCGCCTCGGCCAGTTGATCGAGGATCAGTTGCGCGGCACGCCGGCTGTGCGAGCGGTCTTCTCGCGGGCTCACGGCCACATGCAGCAGTGTCGTCATGCCACACCTCCGGGCTGCACATTGATGCCGAAACGCAGCGCGCCCGCGAGCAGGCCATTGCGGTAATAGAAGCGGTGGCCCAGCACATTGGACAACGGCGTGTCGAGCACCAGCCGCACACAGCCCAGGCGCTGGGTTTCCGCTTTCAGGTGATCCATCAGCACGTTGCCCAGACCGCTACTGCGCAGGTTGGCATCGGTCACCAGGTCGTCGACGTAGAGGAATCGGCCGTACACGAGGTTCTCTTGCACGCGATACCCCGCCAGCGCCACGGGCACGCCCTCTCGCCACACAGCGATGAGGCGGTAGCCCTCTTCGACCTGCCGGCGCCAGCGGGCGACAAGTTCGTCCGCATCGGCCAAATGCGGACGCAGTTGATGCATGACGGGAAAGCACGCACGCAGTGCGGCTTCATCTTCAATGGGGCGAATGGCATCCATGGTCAGGCCTGCGCAGCAGCGGTTGCCGGCACCGGGGGCGCGAAACGCAATGACACGGCAATGCGATTCCACGCCTGGATGTTGGCGATGGCGGCGGTCAGAAAAGCCACCTCGGTCTTGGAGAACTGCGCGCGCACGGCGTCATAGGCGTCGTCTTCCACGCCATGGTCGGTAGCGCGCGCCAAGGTGGTCAGCGCTTCCGTCCACGCCAATGCAGCACGCTCGCGCGGGGTGAATACTGCCGGCGTGTCACGCCACACGGCAACAAGGTCCAGCTTGGATGGCGCCACACCGAGTTTGCGCGAGAGGTTCAGATGAAACTGCACGCAAAACGCGCAACCGTTGATCTGCGAGGCCCGCAGCTTGATGAGCTCGGTCAACGGTTTTTCCAAGCCGGAGGCGTCCACTGCCTTGCCCAGCGCCTGCAAGGCGGCCGACACACCGCCGGCGGTGTCGACAAATTCCGCGTAGTCCATGCGGGGCGAGAGATCTTCCATGTGGTCCATGCGAGGCTCCTGTCTGGTCGAGGGGAGGGGGCTGCGTGTTAATATCAGAGTTCGAACATAATATTCGAGTACTGACATCATGAGCAAGCGCACCCCTGCCAACAGCGCGGGTAACGATATGAATGCGCCCGTCATCCCCCTGCCCGGTCAAGGCAAGCGTGGCGAAGAAGGCTACCTCGGCTACTTGCTGCGCCAGGCCAGCGCCGCGCACCGGCTGCGCATGGAGCGCGCCATGGCCGATGTGGGCGTCACGCTGCCGCAGTTCCTTGTGCTGACGATGATCCGCGCCTATCCCGGCCTCTCCAATGCGGACCTCGCCCGCCTGACGCTGCTGACGCCGCAGACGGTAAGCGTGATCGTGGCCAACCTGGAGCGCAGCGGCGCCATTACGCGACGCCCGCACGCCGTGCATGGCCGCATCCAGCACATTGACGTGACGCCGGAGGGCTCAGCATTGCTTGCCGCTTGCCGCAAACGCTCGAGCGGCATTGAACGCGATCTGCTGGAGGGCTTCACCGCCGATGAAGAGCAGGTTGTGCGGCGCTGGCTGGTGCATGTGGCTTTGCTGGGCGACGACACCTCTGGAGCATGAGTACCCCGCCATCTTTGTTTTTCACGCTCGTCCTTGACTTCTGACGCGTCGCCACTATCATCCGATGTATCTTACGATATATCTGACGATGTTCAGCAGGAGAACGACGATGCACGGATGGTTTGGACGCCACCACAAACTGTGGATGGAAAAGCACTTCACGATGATGGGCCGCCACGGCCATGGGCGCGGCGGTTTCGGCCGCGGCATGGGCGGAATGGGTGGCTTTGGCGGCCCGGGCGGCTATGGGGAAGGCGATGACGAAGGCGGCAGCCCGTGGCGCGGCCGGCGGCTGAGTTCGGCCGACTTGCAGCTTGTGCTGCTCGCGCTCCTCAAGGAAGCCCCGCGCCACGGCTACGAGCTGATCAAGGCGGTGGAAGAGCATTCGCTTGGCTTCTACACGCCGAGCCCCGGCATGGTGTACCCGGCGCTGTCGTATCTGGAAGACCACGGCTTCGCCTCCGTCACGGCCGAGGGCAACAAGAAGCGCTACGGCATCACGCCAGAGGGCCTTGCCTGGCTGGCCGAGCGCCAGAACAGCGCCGATGCCATCCTCGCGCAACTGCGCGCCATCGGCGAGCGCGTCAAGCGCATGAACGAAGCCATGGCCTTCGACCGCGAAACCGAACACGCCGGGGAATGGGCCGACACGGGCAATGACCCGCTGCGCACGGCGCGCTGGCGCCTGAAGTTCGCCCTGATGGAAAAACGCTTTGCCTCGCGCGAAGAACAACAACGCGTGGCAGACATCCTGCTACGTGCCCTGAAGGAAATCACCGAAGGGCGCTGAATCTGCGTCCTAACTCTTTTCCGCAGCCACTATGTTTGCCCTCACTCGCACACAAGGTCTCATGTCGCAGCTGCTCAGTCCTCTCAAACCCGCCACACGCCGCGTGCGTGTGCGGGCCATCCACACACTCTCGCCGCGCATGCGGCGGGTTGTCTTTACCGGCACGGCGGCGGAGCTGGCCGATCTGGCCAATGCGCCCCCGGGTGCCGCCATCAAACTGATGTTCGCGCATGACGCCGCAGGCCCCGGTCGCAAGCTGGGCCGCGCCTATACGATCCGCCGCTATCACGCCGCACGCGGTGAGCTGGAAATCGACTTCGTCGTACACAACGAAACGCCCGCTGCTCAGCACGGTCCGGCCGCCCGCTGGCTCGAACGCGCCACGCCGGGCGACGAAGTGGAATTTGCCGGCCCCAAGCGCGGCTTCGTCGCTGACCCTGCGGCGCCGTGGACGCTGCTCGTGGGCGACGAAACCGCCCTGCCCGCCATCTTTGCCATTCTGGAGAGCCTGCCGGAGCACGCGCAGGTGCAAACCTACATTGCCATCGGCGATGCGCGTGCGCGGCTACCGCTGGAAGGCAGCTTTGCCACGCACCCGCGCAGCCAGGGCATCCATTGGGTAGAAACCGACACCGCGCATGCCGGCGCCATGATGGTCGGTGCATTGAGCGCACAACCGGTGCCCGCCGGCACACCGCAGGTATTTCTTGCCGGCGAAGCCTCGCTGCTCAAGCATGTGCGCGCGCTGCTGGAAGGCACGTGGTCTGTGCCGCACGGCGCCATTGACGCCAAGGGCTATTGGACGGCCGGCCTCTCGCGGGAAGAGCGCAAAGCCCTGGAGGCGCGCTAATGCATTAACGGACTGGCGGTCGTTCGTTCATGTGGCGGCCTCCGCATGGGGCGGGGCCGCACCGCGCACCCAATCGCGCAACAGGCGCTGGCCATACAGCAGCGCCGCATCCATTGCCTCCCGCGGCGAGCCAAACGTACAGCCGGGCCGCACCGGTTGCGAGCCCGTCAGCGACTGGCCCTCCGCACCGCGGAACACCACTTCGATACGCGCTTCCCAGCCACGGGCACCCGCGGGAACCACATGCGGGACGATCTCGACGTCCCCACAGATCTTGTGCACTTCGTTCCTCCGTTTCCAACGCCTGATTGGCGCATTGCGCCTAAGTTAGCAACGGCCATGCCCGTTTGCACCGGCGTGGCGCCAAGTTGATCGAGATCAAATCGCATCACATTGCGCACCTTCAGCGTGCCGCCCGGCGGCCGTTGCAAGAAGGGACTCCCGCTCAATTCCGACCCTCCGCGCCCACGAAGCGCGGCATCAACATGCGCAAGAACCTGCCGGTCACCCAAGCCGAAACCGCCCTCAACCCAACGGACTACCTCATCTCCCGCACGGACCTGAAGGGCCGCATCGTCTTCGCCAACGCGGCGTTCGTGCGCATCAGCGGCTACGCGCAGGAAGAGCTCATGGGCGCACCCCACAATCTGGTACGCCACCCCGACATGCCAGAGGCCGCCTTTGCAGATTTGTGGGCCACGCTGCAAGCCGGCAAACCCTGGCGCGGCTTCGTCAAGAACCGCCGCAAGGACGGCGGCTTCTACTGGGTGCTCGCCAATGTGACGCCGGTGTTCGAAAACGGCACGGTGACGGGCTACACATCGGTGCGCTCCATGGCGACGCCCGCGCAGATCGCCCGCGCACAACGCGCCTACGCCGCCATCAACGCGGGCGACACGTCGTACACCGTGCGTGCGGGCCGCATTCTGCGTACGGGCTGGCGACGCGGCCTGAATCTGTTCCAGCGCGACAGCCTGCGCTTCAAGGTGATCGGACTGCAAAGCCTGATCGCCACGGCCATCCTCATCGGAACCGTCTGGGCGCACATTGCGCTGGAGGCCGCCGACCTGCACGGCACCCCGTGGCTAGTGTTCAGCCGTGACTGGCTTTGGTTGACCGGCGTGGGCTGCGCGGGGCTGGCCACGTTCTCCGGCGTGCTGCTGGCACGCACCCTCATCGCCCCGCTGGAAGAAGCCGCCACGCTAGCGACACGCCTGGCCGCGGGCGACTTGACCACCACCGTGCAAGCGCGCTCCAACGATGAAGTGGGCGAAGTCATGCGCGCCATGGGCACCATGCGTGCAAGCCTGTCGTCCATCGTGCGTGACATCCAGGACGGTGCATCGAACGTCGCCCACAGCACGCTGCAGATTTCTGCCGGCAACCATGACCTGTCGGCCCGCACGGAACAGCAAGCCGCCGCGCTGGAAGAAACCGCCTCGAGCATGGAACAACTCACCTCGATGGTGGCGCAGAACGCCGACCACGCCCGTGAGGCGAGCGCGCTAGCCGAACAGGCGTCCACCATTGCGGCAGACGGCGGTCAGCTCGTGCAGCGCGTGGTGCAGACCATGGACGCCATCCGCACCGACAGCCAACGCGTGACGGAAATCATCGCCACCATCGAAAGCATCGCGTTCCAGACCAACATCCTCGCCCTCAATGCCGCGGTGGAAGCCGCCCGCGCGGGTGAAGAAGGCCGTGGTTTTGCCGTCGTGGCGGGTGAGGTGCGCAGCCTCGCGCAGCGCAGCGCGCAGGCCGCCGCGCAAAGCAAGGAAATCATCCGCACGTCCGACCAATCCGTACGCGACGGCGTCGAACTGGTGCACAAGGCCGGCGCAACCATGACGCAGATCGTGCAATCGGTGCAGACCGTCACGCACCTCATGTCGGAAATCTCCGCCAGCTCGCGGGAGCAGAGCAGCGGCATCGCGCAAATCAACGACTCGGTCTCACAGCTCGACGGTGTCACGCAGCAGAACGCCACGCTGGTGGAAGAGGCGGCGGCAGCGGCTTCAGTGCTGGCTCGCCAGTCGGAAGACCTCAAGCGCGCAGTGGCGGTGTTCCGGTCTTGATGCGCGCTGCCGGCGCGCGCTAGACGTTGAAGTGCGCGTCGCGCTCCAGTAGTTCCGTCACGGCCTCGGGCAATAGCGGCTCGCTGAAGTAATAGCCCTGCAGCACATCACACCGGTGCGAGGTCAGGAACGCCGACTGCGCCGCGTCTTCCACGCCTTCCGCGCACACCGCCACGCCCAGGTTGTGCGCCAGCACCACCACCGTGGTGCAGATGGCCGCGTCGTTGGAATCACGGTCGATGTCTTTGACGAAGGCGCGGTCGATCTTGATCAGGTCGATCGGCAGCCGCTTCAGATACGCCAGGCTCGAATAGCCAGTGCCGAAGTCATCAATGGCGATACGCACGCCAAGCTGCCGGATGGCGGTCAGGTCTTCAATGGTGCGCTCGGTGCCTTCCATCAGCATCGACTCGGTCACCTCCAGCTCCAGAAAGCCGGAGCCCAGCCCGTACTGGCGCTGCAGCTTGAGCAGCGCGGGCAGCACCGTGCCACGCTTGAACTGCAGCGGCGACACATTCACGGCAATCGTCAGATCATCGGCCAAGCCGCGCGCGTGCCACTCGGCGCGCTGGTGCGCGGCTTCCTCCAGCACCCAGTTGCCAATGTCGACGATCAACCCGCTCTCTTCCGCCACAGGGATAAACGCCGCCGGCGGCAGCAGCCCGCGCGTCGGGTGAATCCAGCGGATGAGCGCTTCAAGCCCGCATACGCGGCCCGTCTTGGTGTCGATCTGCGGCTGGTACAGCAGGCGGAACTGGCGCTGCTCCAGCGCGGCCCGGATCTGGTGCTCCAGGTTCAGGCGATACGACACGCCGATATCCATCTCGGGCGCGAAGAACTCCAGCCGGTTGCGGCCATTCTGCTTGGCGTGGTACATCGCCATTTCGGCATGGCGGATCAGGGTGTCGGCGTCGGTGCCGTGGGCCGGGTATTCCGCCACGCCAATGCTGGCCGTGACGAACACCTCGTGCCCTTCCACGCGAATCGCATCGGCAAACAAATCAAAGCCGAATTCCACGCCACGCGAACCCGCATGTGACACCACCAGCGCGAACACATCGCCGCTGAAACGTGCCACGGTGTCAACGGTGTCGGCGGCATCGCGCAGGCGCTCAGCAATGCGGCGCAGCACCTCATCGCCCAGCAGATGGCCGAGGCTGTCATTGATGACCTTGAAGCGGTCGATATTCACCAGCACCACATAGAAGCGACTACGCTGGCGCGCGGCCATTTCCACCGACTGCTGCACGCGGTCGGCCAGCAGCGTCCGGTTGGGCAAGCCGGTGAGCGGGTCAATGGTGGCGTGCTGCGCCAAGCGCGTACGCGTCATTTCCTGCTCGGTCACGTCGTCCTGGATGCCGACGTAATGCGTGACCGCGCCCTTGGCATCGCGCACCGGCGAGAGCAGGAAGTTGTTCAGGAACGGGTGGCCGTCCTTGCGGAAATTGCGCAGCAGCACGCGGATCTCGCTGGCATCGCGCAAGGCAGCGCGCACTTCGTTCAGCGCCGGTTGCCCCGGCTCGGACGAATGCAGGAAGCGGCAATTGCGGCCCAGCACTTCTTCAGCGCGATAGCCGGTCATGCGTTCGAAACCGGGGTTCACATAGACCACCGGCAAGTCGGGCTGCTGTGCGTCGGCCACGGTAATGCCCGAGGGCACTGACTCAACCACACGGCGCAACAGGCGCAGCTGCTCGTCGGAGTCGCGCCGCTCGGTGATGTCCTGCATGGTGCCGAACAACGCGATCACCTCACCCCGGTCGTTGCGCTCGATGTTCCCGCGTGACAGCACCCAGCGGTGCTCGCCATCCCGGCGGATCATCTCCAGCTCCAGCGAATACGGCTCGCCCTCGGTCACTGCGCGGCTCGCGGCTTCGCGCAGGCGGTTGTAGCTTTCACTGGTGAAGAACTGCGCCTGCTGCGCAAACGTGGGGGGCGTGCCGGTTGGCATGCCGGTCAACACATACATGCCGGACGACCACGTGGCGGAATCGCGCAGCACGTCCCAGCGCCAACTGCCGAGTTGCGCAATCTGCTCGGCCACGCGGAGGTTCGCCTCGCTCGCGCGCAGCTCCTGTTCCATGGCCGAGCGCTGGGAAATATCGGTCACGCCACCCACCATGCGCATGGCACGGCCGTCCTTGCCGCGATAGACGCTGGCACGAATCTCCACCGTACGCGTGGCGCGGTTGGCATCAATCACCCGGCAGACGTGGTGCCAGCTATCGCGGTCCGAATGCAAGACGGCACGCAGCTCATGGCCAAAGGCGTCTACATCATCGGGATGCACGAACTGTTGGAATGTCAGCGCGCGCGACACCCCATCGCCATCGCTGGGCCCGAGCAGTGCGTCGCTGCCCAGCAGACGGTGCAGGCTGGCATTGGCCCACGACTCGCCTGTGGCGATGTCCCAGTCGAAAATCCAGTCGTTGGTGGCACGCGCCACGCGCTGGAAGCGTTCGGTCAGGCGATGCACGGTGGCGTCATGGCGTTCGATGGCCGCGCGCATCTCGTTGAAGGTGCGCTCGAGCAAGGAAAGCTCATCGCGCGCGGTGCCCTGCTCGACCACACGGGCCGAGAAATCGCCCGCCGCGTAGTGGCGTGCCGCGTCCACCAGGGCATCCACGCGCGGCAGCACCAGCCGCCGCATCGCGAGTTGGATCAGCGCCAGCAGCAACACCATCATCAGCAGGATGGCGCCGCCCCCCGCCAAGGTAATGTCGCGCTGCTGGCGAATGATGTCGGTCGCGTCCACGCCGCGCACCACGCGCAGCCGCCCTGCGGCGGCGTGCGGCACCACCATGGCGGCGTAGGCACGACGCACGCCATCAGCGTCATCAACCAGCACGGGCTCGCCGGGCTGCTGGCCGGCCATGGCCACCAGTTGGCCTCGCACAATGGCCGGCACCTGCGCCGTAGGCACCATGCCGTTGACAGACAGCACGTTGCCCGCCGCGTCGATCAAGTAGACCGGCGCGCTCGGCATGCCGCCAGCCGCCGCCAGGACCACCGCCTGTTGCCGCACGGCCGCATACGCTACACCGCGGATCGCGCCATCACCGCCGACCATGGGCCGCGCCGACACCAGCACCGCCTGGCTCGACGCGCGCCCCGTCACGAACGTCGACAGCGCCGGCTGCCCGGTGGCCAACACCTCGTTGACGTAGTCCCGGTCAGACAGGTCAATGCCAAGGCTGGCCGTGCTGGGCGTGCAGACCAGCTTACGGTGGGCATCGATGATGCCGAGGTTGGCGAGTTCGCTCTGGTTATGGAAGACGCGGCTGACGAAGCCGCTGCACTCCTGCTGATCCATGCGCAGGGCGGAGTCGTCGGCCACCAGCACGGAGAGCAGTTCGTTGGCGTTGGAGAGCACCATGCCGACGCGCGCGGCGGCGGCTTCGGTCTCGTGGGTCAGGCGCTGGGCGAGGTGGTCATTGAGCCGATCCCGGTAGAGCGCCACGCCCGCCGCCGCCACGATGATGGCCGGCAAGGCGGCCACCGCAGCCAGTGCGAGCAAGCGGCCGCGCAGCGTGGTGGGAAAGAAAGCGTGCTTCGGCACTTGGATGACCGGTAGAGCCTTGGTATGGAGAGAGGCTGCATGATGCGCGGCTCAGGAACCGCACCCCAAGCGCACGATGCAGTTGCAGCATCGTGCCGGACAACGGCTGACGCAGTGCGCAAGCATTTTGCTTGCAATTCCTATCGCACGCAACTTGTGGATAGTCTGTACGCCACTGTTGCAATCAAGCTGGTTTTCTTGACATTTGCGGGTTTCGAACCACGAACTCGCCCTACAATCCGGCCCCATGTCCACCCCGCCGCCGCTCATCGTCCCGCGTCGCCTGCTGTTCCGCCTACTACCTGGCGTGGTGGTGGCCGCGCTGATACCGTTTGTAGCGCTGATCGCCGTGGCGGTCTCCACAGTCTATGACGACACGCGGCAAGAAATCGACAGCCGCCTGGAGCAGGTCATGTCTCAGGCAGCGCGCCCGATCGACGCGCGCCTGGCCAATAGCATCGACCGCCTGTCCGCCGCAGCCGATACGCCCAGTACGCCCCGCACGACCGCAGAAGGCCAAGCCTGGCTGGAAGACCATGCCGACCTGCGTAGCGCCTTCGACAACCTGCTGCTGGTGGGCGCCGACGGCACCATCCTCGCCGATGCGCCGCAATTGCCCGAGCGCCGTGGCGACAACATGGCCAACCACCCCATCTTCCAGACCGCGCGTACGACACAGCGGCTTGTCATGCCAGAGCCGTTCCTGGCCCCGGCGGGCAAGCGGCCCGTGGCATCGTTCGCCATGCCGTTGCACGACGAGGCGGGGCGCTTCGCAGGGCTGGTGATCGGCTCGATCGAGCTGTCGCGCAACCCGATGCTCACCGACCTGGAAGCCGTACGGCTCGGGCGCACGGGGCGGCTGGTGATGGTGTCGGAAGCCGGCAAATACATCGTCGCGCCCGACCGCTCGCGCCAATTGCAGCAAGCGCCCGATCTGGCGGCCATGTCGGCATCTGCCCGCGCGGCCACGCAGGGGTGGAGCCAGGGCACCGTGTTCGAGCCGCCGGGGCAGCCGGCCGTCATCGTGGGCTACCGTCGGCTGAACACCGTGCCGTGGAGCGTGGGCGTCTGGTGGCCCGAACAGGAAGCCTACGCGGGCGCCAACCGCACAACACGCACGCTCATCGCGGCCGGGATTGCGTTTGGTGCGCTGTGCCTGTTGTTCGCGTGGTTCTGGATCGAGCGCGCCGTCAGCCCGCTCGAGCGCCTACGCCATGAGGTGGAGGGTGGCATGCCGATCCACCCGGTGGCGCCGGTGTCTGGCAGGCCAGCCCTGCACGACGCGCCACCGCCCGGCCCCCTCACCCGCTTGGGCGAACTGGCAGACCCCCAGGCCTCCGCCTTCGACCCCGGCACCGAAGTGGGCGCGCTGGCCACGCGCATCGGCCATCTTGCCGAGTATTGGGAACAGGCACTGGCCGCCAGCGAGCAGGATGTCGCATTCTTCCGCGGGCTGGCCGAGCAGGCACCGGTCGGACTGGCCTTTCTGGATCGCAACTTGTCGGTGTCGTTCGCGAACGTGCGTTTCGAGCGCTTGTTGGGGGCGAGCGCGCATGCCATCAGCCATGCCCTGCAAGCCACGGACGACGCTGCCGCCTCGCCTGCTGCGCGGGCCGTCGCGGCTGCGCTTTCGCAACTGCCGCATGCGCCGCTGGCGCTGGCCGACCACCCGATGGTGGTCGCTACAGGACACGGCGAGAGTGTCGGCGCGGTCCTGCTGACGGCCCGGCCCGTCGTCGGCGCCGGCACGCCGTTGGCAGGATGGGCGGTTGCCGTGGTCGACAGCACCCGCGAGCAACGCGCCAAGGAGGCGCTCGAACACGAGGTGCGTGCCGCGCTGCTCGTGCTCGATGCCATTCAGGAACCCCTGCTCACCATCGATGGCGACGGCACCGTCACGCATGCCAGCCGCGCCATCGAAACGCTGGTAGGCATGCATCCAGCGCGCGTGGTGGGGCAGTCGATCAATCGCCTGTTGCATCTGTTTGAACACGATGGCGGCCGGCGGGTCATCCCCACGCAACTGCTGCGCGGGGGCGGCACGCTGTTCGGCAGCCTGCGCCTGGAGCGAGCCGATGGTCGCCGCCACGATGTGGAGCTTTCCTGGGGACCGCTGCCCGGTACGTCCGGCAGCGGCGTGCTGGTGCTGCGCGACGTATCAGCCACGCGCGAAACCGTGCAACGCATCGCCTGGGACGCCACACACGATGTCCTGACCGGTCTGCTGAACCGGCGCGGCTTCGACGCAACATTCCGCGCCCAATTTGATGCGCATCGCGCCAGCCCCGGCACGCGCGCGCCCATGGCGCTCATCATGATCGACCTGGATGGCTTCAAGGCCATCAACGACCGGTACGGCCACGCCGCCGGCGACGACGTGTTGCGTGGCGTGGCGGAGCGCATCGTGCAGAACACTCGCACGCAAGACCATGTCGCCCGCCTCGGCGGTGACGAATTTGCCGTGATCCTGCCGCACTGCGACATGCAGGCAGCCGTCACGTTTGCCGATCGGATTCGCGCTGCGCTGGCGCGGCAGCCCGTGGAGGCCGCGGGCGCCCGTGCGGAGATCGCCTTGTCGCAAGGCGTGGTGGAATTGCGCTCCGATGATGTCGATGCCGGCGCTTTCCTCGCCCGCGCCGACGCTGCGTGCTACCGCGCCAAACACGCGGGGCGAGGTGTCATCGCCACTGACTGACCCGCGCAATGGCCGATCGCCCATGAAAAAAGCCACCGGATAGCGGTATCCGGTGGCCTCAAGAATACGCTTTGAACGGGGAAGTTCAGCGCAGTTGAAGCATAGGCAAGGACCCTACCCCAGCCAATACCCAGGATAAGGTAATTTGGCAAAAACCCCGTGCCGACAACGGTTTTACGGAAATCCGCCCCGTTCTGTGCCTTGGGTACAACGCGCGCGGCACGCTTCAGTTGCATCCTCTGCTCTCCATCAAAATATCCATCCGGGCGACGCGGTGCGGCAGTCCCTCAGGCTGCCTGTTGCGATATAATGAAAACGATTCGCATTTAGCCACTCAGTAGTTACCACGTTAACGATCTCGCACGATGCGGCTTTCCGAGCTTTCCCGCCGGGCCACGGCGGTGGTGGATCACGTTGAAGATCGTGAGACCGCCGATCCCATCAGCCAGCGCCTGCGCGAACTCGGGTTCGTGACGGGTGAAGAAGTGCGCGTGGTGGCCGTGGGGCCATTCGGCGGAGATCCGTTGGTTGTGCAAGTGGGCTTCACGCGCTTTGCCTTGCGCCGGCAGGAGGCCGCTCGGGTACGCCTGCGTGCCGAGGCGGCCACGCAGCCCGCCATCGCAACGGCCCCCGCCACCGAGACGGCGCCGCCCCCCGCGCAGGTGCGCGAGGCAGCGTAGTCGCGCACGGCCGACGCTTTCCGGCCCGCTTATTCGGGTTCATGCAGATGCACGCTTCTTCTCCCTCTTCATCCTCACCCGCGCTGCGGGTCGCCCTGGTCGGCAACCCGAACTGTGGCAAGACCGCGCTGTTCAACCTGCTGACGGGCAGCCGCCAGAAGGTCGCCAACTACGCGGGCGTCACGGTCGAGCGCAAAGAGGGCCGTTTCACCGCACCGTCAGGCCGGCATGTGCAGATCCTCGATCTGCCCGGGGCCTATAGCCTTATCGCCACCAGCCCTGACGAAGCCATCACGCGCGACATATGCCTGGGCACGTTCCGTGGCGAGGCGCGTCCCGACCTGCTGATCTGCGTAGTCGATGCCACCAACCTGCGGCTGCACTTGCGCTTCGTGCTGGAACTGCAACGCCTGGGCCTGCCGATGGTGCTGGCGCTGAACATGGTGGATGCGGCCGAGCGGCGCGGCATCCGCATTGATCGCGCCAAGCTGGAAGCCGCGCTCGGCGTGCCGGTGGTGCAAACCGTTGCCATCAAGCGCAATGGCGCGGCGGACCTCGTCGCACACATCGATCATGCGCAACTGCCGGCCGTGCCTGTGGGGCTGCCGGCCGACGCCGATCCGCACGTTGAGGTGAAGCGCCTGCTCGACGCCGCCGTGACCATGCCGCGCAGCACAGCCGAGCTGGACGACCGGCTCGATCGCATCGTGCTGCACCCGGTGTTTGGCCTGCTGCTGTTGGCCGTGCTGATGTTCGTCATGTTCCAGGCTGTGTTCTCGTGGGCGCAGCCGCTCATGGAGGGCATCCAGGGCGCCGTGGAGGCTGTGGGCGTGTGGATCGGCGCGGTTATGCCCGATGGCCTGCTCAAGAGCCTGCTGGTCAACGGCATCATCGCCGGCGTGGGCAGCGTGCTGGTGTTCCTGCCGCAGATCCTGATCCTGTTCCTCTTCATCCTCTCGCTGGAAGAATCGGGCTACTTGCCACGTGCGGCCTTCCTGTTGGATCGCCTGATGGCGGGCGCAGGGCTGTCGGGCCGCTCGTTCATCCCGTTGCTGTCGAGCTTTGCCTGCGCGATTCCCGGCGTGATGGCCACGCGCACGATCCAGGACCCGCGCGACCGGCTTGTGACGATTCTCGTCGCCCCGCTGATGACGTGTTCCGCACGCCTGCCGGTGTATGCGTTGCTGATTGGCGCGTTCATTCCGGTGCGGCAGGTGTGGGGCGTGTTCAACCTGCAGGGCTTGGTGCTATTTGGGCTCTACATGGCGGGCATCGTGTCGGCGCTGGTGGTGGCCTACGTGCTGAAGTACCTCAAGCGCGACCGCAACGAACACCCGCTCATTCTTGAACTGCCATCGTATCGCCTGCCCAGCGTGCGCAACCTGGCCGTCGGCCTGATCGAACGCGCGCGCATCTTCCTGCGCCGCATCGGCACGGTCATCCTGAAGATGATGGTGTTGCTGTGGTTCCTGTCGAGCTTCCCGGCGCCGCCGGCCAACGCCACGCTGCCGGCCATCGATTACAGCTTTGCCGGCATGATCGGCCGCGCGCTGGAAGTCGTGTTCGCGCCGATCGGTTTTACGTGGCAGATGTGCATCGCGCTGATTCCTGGCATGGCCGCCCGCGAGGTTGCCGTGGGTGCGCTGGCGACGGTGTATTCGCTGTCGGCCACGCATGAAGATGCGGCTGCGCAGTTGGCGCCCGTCATCGCTCAGCAATGGTCGCTGGCCACGGCGCTGGCCTTCCTGGCGTGGTACGTGTACGCGCCGCAATGCATCTCGACACTGGCAACCATCCGCCGCGAAACCAACTCGTGGAAGGTGATGGCAGCCACCGCCGGGTACCTGTTCGCACTGGCCTACCTGGCCGCCTTTGCCACCTACCAAATCGCACGGGTGCTGACATGAGCGTGTACCACGTTGTCGAAACCGGCGTTGTTGCCACCGTGGTGGCATTCAGCGCGCTGTCGATTACCGGCCGCTATGCGCCGACCATGCGTGCGCGCACGATGGCGCGCGTGGCAGGTTGGTGTGACCGTCCCTCCCGGCCCGACTGGATGCGCGCCCTGGGGCAGCGTCTGCTCACGCCGGGCGAGGCACCGTCGTGCCATTCCGATCCGCTTTCCGGCAGTGCATGCGGCAGTGGCTGCAGCGGTTGCGCATCGGGCGAATCGTCCTCCTCTGCTACGGTTGAACAGCCGATCCACTTCGTACGCCGCAAATAACGGCCGACGCAACGTCACAACACCCGCGGGCTCGCATGGGGACAAACCATGCGAGCCCGTTTCATTTTTGGCGGGCGCAGGCGTAGACTGGTCCAAACCTGAACGGGGGACGCATCATGACCGAAGAGTTGCTGGTCCAGTTGATCGCGGAAGTCGAGAAGGAAGACCCAGTGGATTTCGCCAACCTGCCCTTTGACGAGCAGATGTTGCGCGGCCTGGTCTGCAAGCTGGTCTCGCGCCAGCTATCGCAAATGGAAGATGCGCATTTCAGCCAAGACGAGGTGATCGTCTCGCTCACGGCAAGCATCGCCAAGCTGGTGCTGGAAAACCTGGTGCTGAATGCGCGCCTGCTGGCGCATCAAGGCCACAGCGAAAGCGCCCGTGAACTGCTGGACCGGATCGCGCGGCAAGCAAAGGGATAGCGCGCTCAGCGCACGACGTTGTACTGCGTGCGCGCCCGCATCAGCAAACGCTTGGCCACCGACAAACCTCGGATGGCCGCGTCATCGTCTTCGGTCAAGACATCGAACTCGGCGCTCCAATTGCAACCGGTGTGATCGGGGCGGTGAATGCACATGGCGCGCAACTCGCACTGGGCACATTCCGGGTGCTGCTGAACACAGCGGGCCAGCAGGGTCTTGAGTTCATCTTCTGACTTCAGACGGCGTCGCATCGGCATCTCCTGGGTAACACGGTGTGTTGGAACCACTGTCGCCCGATGAGTTTCGCCACGATTGCCCCGATACTGTTTCAGGGCGTTACCAGATCACATGGGCGCATCCCGTGCGCACACCACGTCAATGAGAGGTGCCTGCGGCAGGCTGGCACGTTGGGCACAGGCCATAGAGCGCTAACGCGTGGTCACGCAGCACGAAGCCGCGCTCGCTGGCCACGCGCTCCTGGCGCACCTCGATGGCGTCGTCATGAAACTCTTCCACCCGCCCACATGACATGCAGATCAAGTGATCGTGGTGCGCGCCCTCGTTGATCTCGTAGACGGCGTGGCCGGCCTCGAAGGTATGGCGCAGCAGTACCCCAGCGTCCACCAGTTGATTGAGCACGCGATACACCGTCGAGATGCCGACATCGAGTTCCGACGTGAGCAACTGCCGGTACACATCTTCAGCGCTGAGGTGGCGGCTGTGATCGGTGCCGGTGGCGAGGATTTCAAGGATCTTGACGCGCGGCGACGTGGCTTTGAGCCCGGCCCGGCGCAGGTCGGTCGAGTTTGGCATGGCCTGACGTGAGTGTCGGAGCGTGAAACGAAGACGACCTACGGCCGCTGCGGACAGCGTCGCATTCGTCGGAATTGCGCAAAGGGATCGGAAAAAGACGGCATGGCTGGCGGCCCGGAAAAGTCGCAGTCGGGAAAGCGGGGTCTGAGTGCTTTCCCGACTGTCGGGCGGCTTGCTACTGCCAAACGCTCTGTGTGTCAGAGCGGTCCCCACAAAAGATCGGTTGCCGGGGCGCTGCCATCAAAAGGCGGGCGCGCTCACAGCGGAATTCGGGTCGATGCGCGGCGTTGCCTTGTGTTCTGGGGCCTGCCCCCATCAGCTGCTGCGCTGTCGATGGAGAGACTATAAATGCGAATGATTCGCATTTCAAGAGTTTTTTGCAAAGTCGCCGAAAACCGTTGCCGAGAGGGCGGCTAACGCCGTCAAACGCGCCCGATGGCGCGCGCATAACCGGCCGGCGCAAAGCGCAGCGTGGTCAGCGACGAGATCATCACGATGACAAGCAACAGGAGCCAGGAGGCCTGAAAGCTGCCCGTCATCTCGCGCAGCCAGCCGACGGCATAGGGAATGATGCCGGTGATGATGAAGCCGATGCCTTGCACAAAGGCCGCCAGATAGCCGGCGGCGCGCGCATCGGGCAGATGGTCCAGCGTGAGCGTAAGGCACAGCGAAAACATTGACCCCAAGCCGCAGCCGATCAACGCCACCCACACCACAGTCCCGGCAAGCGGCGCCACCAACAAACCCGCCATGCCGATTAGCTGCAGCACCAGCATCGCCAGCAACCAAGCGCGCCGGTCCGGCCGGCGGCGGGCAAGCATCGGCGCGGCGAAAGCGCCGATCACCTGGAAGATGGTCATTACGCCGATCAGGCCACCGGCGTCTTGCGCGCTCCAGCCCAACTGCCGATAGAACATCGGCAGCCACGCAATCATGCTGGTGTAGCCGCCGTTAGCCGCCCCAAAGTACACGGCCAGCAACCACGCGCGACGGTTGCCGAAGAAGTTGAGCACCGGACCGCCCGGCGTGGGCGCCGCCGTTTCGCGTGGACGTGTTGCGACCCAGAGCACCAGCGCCACCAGCGCGGGCAACACCCACACGCCCAGCCCCGCATGCCAATCCAGCCGATGTGCGATGCGCGGACTGAGCGTGGCCGCCATGCCACCTCCCGCCATCAACGCAGCGGAATACACACCCAGCGCCATTGGCACACGCTGCGGGAACCATCGCTTGACGATGCCCGGCACCAACGCCTGGATGATCGCCACGCCCGTTCCGGCCAAAGCCGCGCTGGCGATCAACGCCGCGCCCTGCGCAGCCCACAGCCGCCACAGGCACGCCCCCGCAATCGCCAATAGGCTGAATGCCACGCCGCGATGCTCCGGCAACCACCGCGTCAGCCACGGCAGGAACAGCGCCACGCTGCCCATGCACAGCACCGGAATCACGGTCAGCAGAGACGCGCCCTGCAAACCCAAGCCTGTGCCCGCACGGATTTCGGCGAGCAGAGGCCCGATAGTCGTGAGAATCGGCCGCAGGTTCAGCGCCAACGCCACCACCAGCGTCACGCCGATCCAACCCGCATCGGCACGTGCGAAGACAGCGGATGGCGCGGCCGATGCTGCGCCCCGTACGGCCGCTTCGCTCATGATTGGCGCGCCTGCCACGCGCCGTACAAACCTTGCTCGCCGGCAGGCTTCAGTGCGCTGAGTTTGAGTACCCCAGCTGCGGGCGCGCCGCGCATGGCTTCGTACATCGAGGCGGTAGACATGCCGAAGGCTTCGCCATCGTCGTTCGAATAGGCGAAATACGCGGTGCGAATGCCGCAGCGGGCCATGGCGGCAAAGCACATCGGACACGGATGGCCGCTGGCGTACATCACTGCGCCGCTCAGGTCGGGCGTGGCCAACAGGCGGCTGGCCTGGCGGATGGCTTGCATTTCAGCGTGGGCAGTCGGGTCGTGCGTGGCGCAGACCTCATTGACGCCGCGCGCGACGATCTGGCCATCGCGCACCAGCACAGCGCCAAACGGCAGGCCGCCCGCGTTGACGTTGTCGCGCGCGAGTGCAACGGCCTCGCGCATGTAGCGATCGTCGGACATGGTGTTCTCCTAAAGCGATCGATTATGGTTGCGCCCCGCGGCATGTTCAAATTAAATGGCTGAATGCCTACCAGTGGGATTTTGAATGATTGACCTCGTCTTGCTCCGCAGCTTTGTCACCGTGGTCGATACGGGCAACTTCACGCGCGCCGCAGAGCACCTGCACCTGACGCAATCGACCGTCAGCCAGCAGGTGATCCGGCTGGAGCAGAACTTGGGGTGTCGTTTGCTGGACCGCAGCCAGCGGCAAGTCCTGCCCACCGAAGAAGGCGACCGCCTGCTCGGCTACGCCCGCCGACTGCTCCGCCTCGCCAAGGAAACAAGCGAAGCCCTCAGCCCCGAGCACACCGAAGGGGTCCTGCGCCTGGGCGTACCCGAAGACTTGGGCGGCGAGGCGTTGATGCCTCTGGTGGCGGACTTTGCAGTGGAACGGCCGCGCCTTCGCCTGGAAGTCGAAAGCGGCCTGAGCCACCACGTGCTGCGGCTGTATCGCAATGGCGATCTGGACCTGCTGCTCGTCAAGCAATGGGGCGCCGATAGCGATTGCCATGCGCGCTGGCCAGAGCCGCTGTGCTGGGTGGAAAGCGCCGAGCGACCTGTGGTGACACAGCACACCGCCGCAGACGCCCTGCCGTTGGTGGTGTTTCCGCTGGGGGCACTGTACCGGCAGGAGATGATCCACGCGCTGGAAGCACAAGGGCGTCGCTGGCGAATCAGCTATTCAAGCGCGAGCCTGGCCAGCTTGAGCGCGGCGGTCAACGCAGGGCTTGGCGTCAGCCTGCTGCCGGCCGGCAGCGTACAGCCAGGGCATCGGGTGCTGAGCCCCGCTGAAGGCTTTCCCGACATCGGCGGGCTCGAGTTGGCGCTGTATGCGCGCTCGGAACTGGACAGCGCCGGCCGCACCTTGCGTGATCGGCTGGCGCGGATGTGTGGGGAGCGGGCGCGAGTGCTGAACCCATAAAAAAACCGGACCCGCTCATCGCGCAGTCCGGCTTCACACAGCTTGGTTCCAGCGTCAGGCAGCTTCCGCCAGCGGCACGCGGATTAGATGATCGAACGCCGACAGTGCCGCCTTCGCGCCATCACCCGCGGCGATGATGATCTGCTTGTACGGCGTCGTGGTCGCATCGCCTGCAGCGAACACGCCTTCTGCGCTGGTCTGGCCGCGCGCGTCAACCACGATCTCGCCAAAGCGGTTGCGTTCCAGGGTGCCATCCAGCCACTCGGTGTTGGGCACCAGGCCGATCTGCACGAACACGCCTTCGAGCGCGACTTCATGCTCAGCGCCATCCACGCGGCTCTTGTAGCGCAGGCCGTTGACCTTCTGGCCGTCACCGGTGATCTCGGTGGTCTGCGCGTTGGTGACGATGGTGGCATTCGGCAGGCTCTTCAGCTTGCGCACCAGCACGGCATCGGCCTTCAGTTCGCTGGCAAATTCCAGCAGCGTGACGTGGCTCACCAAGCCGGCCAAATCGATTGCCGCTTCCACGCCGGAATTGCCGCCGCCGATCACGGCCACGCGCTTGCCCTTGAACAGGGGGCCGTCGCAGTGCGGGCAATAGGCAACGCCCTTGTTCTTGTATTCCTGCTCGCCGGGCACGTTCACATTGCGCCAGCGCGCACCGGTCGACAGGATGATCGAGCGACCCTTGAGCACCGCGCCGTTGGCCAGCGTCACCTCGGCAAAGTCGCCCGGCTTGGCGGCCGGCGTGAACTTGACTGCGCGCTGTGCGTTCATGATGTCGACCTCGTAGGCACGCACGTGCTGCTCCAGCGCGGCGGCAAACTTCGGCCCTTCGGTTTCCGTCACGGAGATGAAGTTCTCGATGGCCATGGTGTCCAGCACCTGACCACCGAAGCGTTCGGCCACTACACCGGTGCGCACGCCCTTGCGCGCTGCGTACACAGCGGCTGCGGCACCTGCCGGGCCACCGCCGACGATCAGCACTTCATACGGGTCCTTGGCAGCGAGCTTTTCAGCGTCGCGCGCTGCGGCACCGGTGTCGATCTTGGCGAGGATTTCTTCCACGCCCATGCGGCCCGTCCCAAACGTTTCGCCGTTCAGGAAGACGGTCGGCACGGCCATGATCTGGCGTGCTTCGATCTCGCCCTGGTACAGCGCGCCGTCGATGGCGACGTGCTGGATGCGCGGGTTGATGACCGACATCACGTTCAGCGCCTGGACCACGTCCGGGCAGTTCTGGCACGTGAGCGACATGTACGTTTCGAAGCGGAAATCCCCTTCGATATTGCGAATCTGCTCGATGACGTCGGCTTCGAGCTTGGGCGCATAGCCGCCCACCTGCAGCAGCGCCAGCACGAGCGAGGTGAACTCGTGGCCGGTCGGCACCGCCGCAAAACGCACGCTCACGTCAGAGCCGGTGCGGCGGATCAGGAACGACGGTGCGCGCTCGGCGGCGTCGCGTTGTTCGGTCAGCACGATCATGCCGGACTGCTCGGCCACATCGCGCAGCAGGTCCATCATGTCGCGGGAGCCCTCGCTGTCATCGACGTTGGCGACCAGCTCAATGGGCTGCACGAGGCGTTCGAGGTAGGCCTTCAGTTGGGCCTTGACATCAGCATCCAGCATGACGACTTCCTTTTTTGTTCGTTGATTCCCGATCGGGACAAATCAGAGGGCGCGGCACATGCCTGCGCCCTTAAGCAAACGGCCGGCAGAGCCGGCCGTTTTTCACGCTGCATTTCTGCAGCCACAGCCTTTACAACTTAGATCTTGCCGACCAGGTCCAGCGACGGCTTGATGGTCTTCGCGCCTTCGTTCCACTTGGCCGGACACACGTTGCCCGGGTTGTTGGCGACGAACTGGGCAGCCTTGAGCTTGCGCAGGGTTTCCTTCACGTCGCGGGCGATGGCGTTGTCGTGCACTTCCATCGTCTTGATTACGCCTTGCGGGTCAATCACGAACGTGCCACGCAGTGCCAGGCCTTCTTCGGGGATGTGCACGCCGAATGCGTTGGTCAGCGCGTGGGTGGGGTCGCCCACCAGCGGGAACTGGGCCTTGCCCACAGCCGGCGAGGTTTCGTGCCACACCTTGTGCGAGAAGTGCGTGTCGGTCGTGACGATGTAGACCTCGGCGCCAGCCTTCTGGAATTCAGCGTAGTTGTCAGCTGCGTCTTCCACTTCGGTCGGGCAGTTGAAGGTGAAGGCGGCCGGCATGAAGATCAGCACGGACCACTTGCCCTTGAGCGACTCATCCGTAACTTCGATGAACTTGCCGTTATGGAACGCTTGGGCCTTGAACGGTTGGACTTGAGTATTGATCAGCGACATAGTGGTTTTCAGTAGGTTGCTTGGTTGACAACGGAGTGGATCGTATCGCCCTTCGATACATTGCACAAGTTGATTGATCTCATTTTGTCGATTGTTTTTTTCTATCGAATGCTGGCCCGTGTCCCTCGGACGGTTCGTGATGTCGTGGATACCGCTTGTCCCGGCAGCCTCACCCGATCAGACGGTGCTTCATCACGCCCGCGCCTTTGTTGCCAGTCTGAGCATCCCCCGCGCCGCTCTTCCGCCCGATCGAGAACCACTCCCAATGTGCCCGCATCGGCATAGGCGAAATTACATCGCGCATTCCTAGGTTGCACACGCTGCACGTGCTCGGTTGAAAGCCCAGGCACGGTAATCATCACAGGCTGCCAAGGCACGGCATGCGCCCGCATGAAGTGCGTGTCGGCCTTTGTCTGACTGGCATAGCTCTTGCGCACCCAGGGGGATCGCAACCTCCGCCGCGTGCAGGCGCCATCCACAGCTCGTGCGGCTGATGGAGAGCGCAGGCGATGGCGGTTCCTCCGGGAGCATGACCTTGTCGCTGAATGTCCTCTTTGTCGCTTCAGAAGCGGTGCCCCTGGCCAAGACCGGCGGGCTGGGAGATATGGTGGGCGCTTGTGCAGGTGCGCTGCAGCGTGCCGGCCTGCACGTGACAGTGATGCTGCCGGGCTACCCCGGCGCAATCGCGCAAATGCAGCGCAGCCAGACCCTCTGTGAATGGACCGACCTGCCCGGCGGACCGGCGCGTCTGCTCAAGGGAACCATGGGCCCGCATGCCATTCCGGTGCTGCTCTTTGACGCGCCGGCGTTATTCGATCGGCAGGGCAACCCGTATCTGGACGACCACGGTGTGCCGTATGACGACAACGCGTTGCGCTTTGCGTCGTTCAGCCAGGCGGCAGCGCGCGTGGCGGCTGGGGTGCCGGGCGCTCCCCACTTTGACCTCGTGCAGGCGCACGACTGGCACACGGGGCTGGTGCCGCTGTTCATCCAACGTACGGGTGCCAAGGTCAAGACGGTCTTCACGGTGCACAACCTGGCTTTCCAGGGCAATTTCCCGATGGCGATGGCGCCGCAGATCGGCGTGCCTCCCGATGCCGCGCAGGCGGCCGAGTTCTGGGGCCAGCTTAGCTTCCTGAAGGCAGGCCTGCTGTGGGCGGACCGCATCAGCACCGTCAGCCACGCGTATGCGCGCGAGATCCTGACCGACACGGCGGGCTGCGGCATGCAAGACGTGCTGCGTGCTCGCCAGCAGGACTTGTTCGCCATCCTCAACGGCATCGACAACGAGGTGTGGAACCCGGCGAAGGATCCGTTCCTGCCGCGCCCCTTCTTTGCCGCCGATCTGGACGGCAAGCACGCAGCCAAGCGCGCGCTGCAGCAGGGCTTCGGCCTGCCGGAAGACGCGCAAGCCCCATTGCTGGCGCTGGGCAGCCGCCTCACGCATCAAAAGATGGCGGACGTGGCGCTACAGGCATTGCCGCAGTTGCTGGAATCGAACCCACGCCTGCAGGTGGCCGTGCTCGGCTGCGGAGAACATCAATACGAAAGCGGCATGGCCGCACTGGCCGCCCGTTATCCGCGCCAAGTGGCGGCCAGGATCGGCTATACCGAAGCGCTCGCCCATCTGCTGCATGCGGGCGCGGACCTCCTCCTGCACGGCAGCCGCTTCGAGCCATGCGGCCTCACGCCGCTCTATGCCATGCGCTATGGCACCGTGCCGGTGGCGTCCCGCGTGGGTGGGCTGGTCGACACCATCACCGATCGGGGCTCGCCCGAAGCTGCGTGGCGCGGCGCTACGGGTTTCCTGTTCGACGGGGACACCGCAGACGCGATGGTCGCCGCAGTGGAGCGCGCGCTGCGCGTCTTCGCGCAGCCGCAGGCGTGGCGCATTCTGCAATACAACGGCATGACGACGGACTTCGGCTGGTCGCAGCCGGCGCGTGAATACATCGCGCTGTACCGCACGCTGGTGCCGGCCGCCACGCCAATGCCCACGTTGACGCTGGCCGAACCCGCCCCAGACGCTGCGGCGATCCCGCCCCGCCAGGAACACCCCGAACGGCGCCCCGAGCGCACGCCTGCCCGCCATCGCACGACGGCGTTGTCCGACGAAGTGCGCGCGCATGCCGTGGCGCGTGCTGCCAGCGCCGAGAAGATTCGCGCCTGACGTTCGCACCGGCTGTCACGCATGCCTACCACCCAGACCCCCAAATCCACCAGGCCACGCAAAACCACGGCCGCGCTCAAGGCCACCAAGCCGCCGGGCAGCGAAGCCAAAGCCGTTGCCAAACCCGCATCGCGCTCTGCCGCCGCACCGGTCGCACCCCTGTATGCGCCGGCCATCTGTTATGTGCACCCGCTGCAGCTTGGCCGGCTGGACCGGTGGGACAGCGCGCTCGACCGCATTGCCGCCCTTGGCTTTGACCATGTGCTGATGGCCCCGCCGTTTGCGGTCAGCGCGGGTGGCAACGTCTTCGCCACGCGCGATCATGCGCAACTGCACGCGGCGCTGGGCGGGGGCCCTGCAGATGCGGCACTGTCTACCCTGGCCAGCGCGTGCCGGCAGCGCGGACTCACCCTGCTGCTCGATCTCGTGATCGACCGCCTGGCCACCGATGCGCCCCTGCGCGCGGACCACCCCGACTGGTTCACCAGCCACGCAGAGAACAGCGACGCGCTGGACCCACGCCTGCCGCCGTCGCATCTGGAGGTGGCATGTTTCCGCCACCACGACCCGCGCTACGCCGACGCCATTCTGGCGTGGTGGACACAGCAGTTGCGCGCTTGGGCCGCATTGGGCATCGGCGGTTTCCGCTGCGAGGCACCGGCGCGCCTGCCCCCGCAACGCTGGCGCACGCTCATCGCCGATGTGCGCAAGGACGCGGACACACGGTTCCTCGCATGGACGCCCGGCATGGATGCCGCTGCCGTGGAAGCACTGGCAGGCGTGGGCTTCGATGCCACGTTCTCGTCATTGCGCTGGTGGGATTTCCGCGCCGGCTGGATGGTGGAAGAACACGCGCGCCTGGCCGCTGTCGCCCCGCCCATCGCCACCGTCGAAGCGCCGTTCGGCACGCGCTACGGGCAAGCATTTGGCGATGCCATGGTGCGTGAGCGCGCATACCGCCGCCTGCTTCATGTGGCCGATACGCTGGATGCCGGCTGGTTGATGCCGCTGGGCTTCGAGCGCGGCGCGCTGCTGCCGATGCTGGCCGAGCGCGGTGACCCATCCGATCAGCAATGGATCGACGCGCATGCCGCCTTCGACTTGAGCGATGCGGTGCGCGATGTGAACGCCACCATCCGTGCCGCACGCGAGGCCAACACCATCGCGCCGCATGCCGAGCTGCGCATGCTGACCGGCCCGGACGCGCCCGCCACCGCCCTACTACGCGCCGACGGCCCGGACCTGCGCGCGAGCGATGCGGCCACGCTCACCGTCATCAACCCCGATCTGCACATGGGCGTGTCGGTGCATGCCGACCGCTTCCTGCCCGGCGTGGCCGGCGGCTTCACACGCGGCGTAGCGCTGGACCTGCTGACCGAGCCGGCCGGCAGTTGCGATGAGACCCTCCGACCCAAGGCGCGGCCGCTGGCCGAGATCGACCTGCTGCCCGGTGACGTGCAGGTGTGGCGCGTGTTTCGCAATGCGCCGGTCCGGTTTGCTGGCACAGCGCCGGCCAAGGGCACGCGCACCAAGGCAGGCAGCGCAAAGGACCCGGTCAACGCCGCCATTGCCTCACCGCGCATCGGCATCGAACAGGTACAGCCCTCTGTGGACGACGGCCGCTTTGCCGTGAAGCGGCTGGTGGGCGATGACATCGTCGTTGAAGCCGATGTGCTCATGGATGGGCATGATCAACTGGCCGTGCATCTGTTGTGGCGCGCGCAGGATGAAGACACCTGGCAGCACGTGCCGATGGTGCCGCTAGGCAACGACCGGTGGCGCGGCGCGTTCCGGCCGGAACGGCTGGGGCGTCACCTGTACGCCATCGGCGCCTGGCGCGATGCGTTTGGCACCTACCGTTCGGAGCTGGAGAAGAAGCACACCGCCGGTGTCGACGTGACGCTGGAGTTGGAGGAAGGCGCGCGCCTTGTCTCCGACGCCGCCGATCATGCTCCCGAAGACGCGCCCGTCGATGCGCTGCATAAGCTCGCTCATCTGCTTGCCGATGCCGACGACGCCCGCCGCCTGCAACTGCTGCTGGACCCGGTAACAGCGCACGTGATGGCGCAAGCCTCGCACTATCGACCGTTCTACGTGGAAAGCGCGTCGTACCCGCTCGAAGTCGAACGCGCGGGCGCGGCATTCGCGAGTTGGTACGAGATCTTCCCGCGCTCGGCCTCGGACGACGAACAGCGGCACGGCACCTTCGATGACGTGATCCGCCGCCTGGGCGCCATCCGCGGCATGGGCTTCGACGTGCTGTATTTCCCACCCATCCACCCCATCGGCCGCACCAACCGCAAGGGCCGCAACAACAGCCTGCAGGCCGCGCCGGACGACCCTGGCAGCCCGTACGCCATCGGTGCAGCAGAAGGTGGACACGACGCCATCCACCCGCAGCTCGGCACGCTGGATGACTTCCGCCGCCTGCGCGATGCCGCCCGCGACAAGGGCCTGGAACTGGCGCTCGACTTCGCCATTCAATGCTCGCCCGACCACCCCTGGCTGCGCGAGCACCCCGGCTGGTTTGCGTGGCGCCCCGACGGCAGCATCAAATACGCCGAAAACCCACCCAAGAAGTACGAAGACATCGTCAACGTCGACTTCTATGCAAACGACGCCAAACCCGCGTTGTGGCTCGCGCTGCGCGACGTGGTGATGTTCTGGGCCGATGAGGGCGTGCGCCTATTCCGCGTCGACAACCCGCACACCAAGCCGCTGCCGTTCTGGGAATGGATGATCGGCGAGGTGCGCGCGCGTTACCCCGATGCGGTGTTCCTGTCGGAGGCCTTTACGCGGCCCAAGGTGATGTATCGGCTGGCAAAGGTCGGCTTCTCGCAGTCGTACACGTACTTCACGTGGCGGCATACCAAGCAGGAGTTCATCGATTACCTGAACGAACTCACGCACACGCCGGTGCGTGAGTATTTCCGCCCTCACTTCTTCGTCAACACGCCGGACATCAACCCGGTGTTCCTGCAGACCTCGGGGCGGCCCGGCTTTTTGATCCGTGCGGCGCTGGCAGCCACGCTGTCGGGCCTCTGGGGCGTGTACAACGGCTTCGAGCTGTGCGAAGGGCGGCCGATACCGGGCAAGGAGGAGTACCTCGATTCCGAGAAGTACCAACTGCGCGCGTGGGATCACGACCGCCCAGGCAACATCGTCAAAGAGATCGCGCTGCTCAACCGCATCCGCCGCGCCAACCCGGCGTTGCACTCGCACCTGGGCGTGACGTTCCAGCCGGCCTCGGGCGAGCACATCCTGTTCTTCAGCAAGTCGACACCGCCGGTGCTGCCCGGCAACCCTGCGGAACTGGCCAACGCGCTGCCGCCCGACCGCTTTGGCGACAACACGCTGTTCGTCGCCATCAACCTCGACCCGCACCAGGCGCACGAATCCGACATCGAACTGCCGCTGTGGCAATGGGGCCTGCCCGACCATGGTGCGCTGATGGCCGAGAACCTCGTCACCGGCCAACGCACGGTGTGGCGCGGCAAGTGGCAGCACATTCGCCTGGAGCCTGAGCAGCCGTTTTCCATCTGGCGCGTGCGCCCCGCCCTGCCATCGGAGGAACAACCGTCATGACGCGCAACCCCACCGCGCTGCTGGTGGACGACCCGCTCTGGTACAAGGACGCCGTCATCTATCAGATCCACGTCAAGTCGTTCTGCGATTCGGACAACGATGGCGTGGGTGATTTCCCCGGCCTGATTTCCAAGCTCGACTACATCGCCGAGCTGGGCGTGGACGTGATCTGGCTGCTGCCGTTCTACCCCTCGCCGCGCCGGGATGACGGCTACGACATCGCCGAATACCGCGGCGTGCACCCCGACTACGGCACCATGGCCGACGTGCGACGCTTCATTGCGGAGGCGCATGCGCGGGGCTTGCGCGTGATCACGGAACTCGTCATCAACCACACGTCGGATCAGCACCCGTGGTTTCAGCGTGCGCGGCGCGCCAAGCCGGGGTCTGCGCTGCGCGATTTCTATGTGTGGTCCGACAATGACAAGAAGTACGCCGGCACGCGCATCATCTTCATCGACAGCGAGCCCTCCAACTGGACGTGGGACCCGGTGGCCAACGCCTACTACTGGCACCGTTTCTATTCACACCAGCCTGACCTGAACTTCGACAACCCGCGTGTGCTGAAGGCGGTGCTGGGCGTGATGAAGTTCTGGCTGAACCTGGGTGTAGATGGCCTGCGGCTGGATGCCGTGCCGTACCTGGTGGAGCGCGAAGGCACCTCCAACGAAAACCTGCCAGAGACACACGCCGTGCTGCGCAAGATCCGCGCGGCGATGGACGCGGAGTTCAAGAACCGCCTGCTGCTGGCCGAGGCCAACCAGTGGCCCGAAGACACGCAGGAATATTTCGGCGCCGGCGACGAATGCCACATGGCGTTCCACTTCCCGCTGATGCCGCGCATGTACATGGCGATCGCGCGCGAAGACCGCTTCCCGATCACCGACATCATGCGGCAGACGCCGGAAGTGCCACCCACCTGCCAATGGGCCATCTTCCTGCGCAACCACGATGAGCTGACGCTCGAAATGGTGACCGACGCCGAGCGCGATTACCTGTGGGAGGTCTACGCCAGCGACCGCCGCGCGCGCCTGAACCTCGGTATCCGCCGCCGCCTGGCGCCGCTGCTGGAACGCGACCGCCGCCGCGTGGAGCTGATGAACAGCCTGCTGTTCTCGATGCCCGGCACGCCCGTCATGTATTACGGCGACGAGATCGGCATGGGCGACAACATCCACCTGGGTGACCGCGATGGCGTGCGCACACCCATGCAGTGGTCGCCCGACCGCAATGGCGGTTTCTCGCGTGCGGACCCCGAGCAACTTGTGCTGCCGGCCATCATGGGTTCGCTGTACGGCTATGAATCGGTGAACGTGGAAGCGCAAAGCCGCGATGCGCACTCGCTGCTGAACTGGACGCGACGGCTGCTGGCCACGCGCAAGCGGCATCGCGTATTCGGACGCGGGTCCATCCAATTCTTGCAGCCATCCAACCGCAAGGTGCTGGCGTACGTTCGCGCACTGGAAGGTGAGGCGCCCATTCTGTGCGTGGCGAATCTGTCGCGTGCCTCGCAAGCGGTGGAGCTGGACTTGGCCGCCTATGCGCAGCGCGTGCCGGTGGAGCTGATTGGCGGGACAGCGTTTCCGCCCATCGGCCAGTTGTCGTATCTGCTGACGCTGCCGCCGTACGCGTTCTACTGGCTGGAGTTGCGCGAGAACGAGCCGGGGCCAAGCTGGTCGCAACCGGCCGCCGAACAACTGCCCGAGTTCACCACGCTGGTGCTGCGCGCGGGGCTGGATGCCGTGGCCGATACGCGCCAGCGCGAAGCGCATCGCCAGCTGATCGAACGCGAGATCCTGCCGACGTATTTGCCCAAGCGCCGCTGGTTTGCCGCCAAGGACAGCGTGCTGCGCAGCGCGAAGTTCGCCTGGGGGGCGGCGGTGCCCGTGGATGCCGCCTCCACCAACCGGCCACTGGCCGGCGCAACACGGCCCGAGGTGTTCTTCAACGAAGTGGCCATCACGCTGGGCAGCCCCGATGGCACCGAGCGTGTCGAGCGCTATTTGCTACCGCTGTCCATCGCGTGGGAATCGGCCACGCTGCCGGCGCTGCCAATCCAGCTTGCTCTTGCGCGCGTGCGGCGCGGTCGCCACGTCGGCTACCTGACCGACGCCTTCACCACCGAAACCTTTGCTCGCGCCCTGCTCACCAACCTCGTGCGCGGCGCCACGTTGGAAGCCAACGACGGCACGGTGCGCTTCGAACCCGAGCCCCATATCGCCGAGCTGTACGAAGCCACGGAAAGCGCAGAGGCCGGCAACGTACGGCCTGCCCCGTTGCCGCTCGCACCGGATACCCCCATCCAATGGCTGGCGGCCGAGCAATCGAACAGCTCGCTGGTGCTTGGCGAATCCGTCATCGTCAAACTTATCCGCCGTATTGCTGCGGGCATCCACCCGGAAGTGGAGATGACGCGGCACCTCACGCGGCTGGGCTATGCCAACACCGCCGCGCTGATCGGCGAGGTCTCGCACCATAGTGCCGACGGCGAACGCTCCACGCTGGCCGTCATGCAAAGCTTCGTCCCCAACCAGGGCGATGCATGGACGTGGGCACTGGACTATCTGCGCCGCACCATCGACGAACTTGCGGTGCAGATGGAAGGCGTGACGACCGGCGACGGTGCGTCGTCACCCGTGGCCGTATCGGAAGCGCGTGTAGATACCGACGAGGCGCTGGCGGGTTACGTCAACTTCATCGGTGTGATCGGCACGCGCCTGGGTGAATTGCATGCCGCGCTGGCCTCGCCCACCGAAGACCCAAGCTTTGGCGCACGCATTGCAGACACGGAGGACGTTGCCTACTGGACAGCCCGCGTGTGCGAACAACTCACGCGCGCGCTCGACAACCTGACGGCGTGGCAGCAACAAAACGAGCCCGACCCCGACGTGCAATGGCTGCTGTCGCAACGCCAGGCGCTGCTCGACGCCGCGCACGCGCATGCGGAAGACGGCCTGGGTGCCAAGCTCTCGCGCATCCATGGCGACTTCCACCTCGGCCAGGTGCTGGTTGCGCAGGGCGATGCCTTCCTGATCGATTTTGAAGGCGAGCCCTCGCGCCCCGTGGAGGAGCGTCGGCGTAAGACGAGCCCGCTGCGCGATGTGGCGGGTCTGATGCGCTCGCTCGACTACGTGGTGGGCGCCATGCGGCAAGGCCCGGAACACGTGGCCGGCCCCGCGCAGGAGCGCCGCAACCACCTGCTTGAACTGTTCCGCTCCGCATCCACCGAACGCTTCCTGGAAGCCTATGCCGCCGCCATTCGCGGGCCCGATCTGAATGCGCTCGACCAGCCCGTGGTCGATCTCCACCTGCTCGATCTCTTCCTGCTGGAAAAGGCCGCGTACGAGGTCAACTACGAAAGCGCCAATCGCCCCACTTGGCTGCCGATACCACTGGCAGGCTTCACGCGCGTGGCACGTCGTCTGCTGCATGCGGAAGCACCACCGCCCGCCGCGGAAGACTCGACCGGAGGCCCACCGTGACCGCGCTCGACTTTGCCACCCGCCCCCAAACCGCCGCTGCCCCTGAACCGCCAATGGTGCCGCCACCCGGCGTCGACCCGATGCAGGTCGATGCGCTCACGCACGGCCGCCTGGGCGATCCGTTTGCCGTGCTGGGGCCCCATCGCGTAGACACCGACGATGGACCGCGCTGGATGGTGCGCGCCTTCTACCCTGGTGCGCGCCGCGTACAGGCCATCGATGCACGCGGCCAGATCATCACCGAGATGACGCCCGTCGGCCGTACCGGACTGTTCCATGGCCCCCTGCGCGCCGACGCACAGGAGGTCTACGGACACCCCGAGAGCTACCGCCTGCGCATCATCTGGCCCGCCGGTACCGGCCACGAAGCCGTGCAGGAAACCGAAGACCCATACGCCTTCGGCCTGCTGCTGGGCGACTTGGATCTACATCTACTCAACGAGGGCACGCACTGGGCGCTGGCAAGCTGCCTGGGCGCGCAAGCCATGCGAATGGATGGCCTCAGCGGGGTCCGCTTTGCCGTATGGGCGCCGAATGCGCAGCGTGTGTCCGTGGTGGGCGACTTCAACCAGTGGGACGGCCGCCGCCACCCCATGCGCCTGCGCCACCAGGCCGGCGTGTGGGAGCTCTTTCTGCCCAGCGGACTGGGCGTCGGCCCGGGTGCGCGCTACAAGTTCGAACTGATCGGCGCCGATGGCCGCTTGGTGGTCAAGGCTGACCCGGCTGCGCGCCAGACCGAGCCGCCCCCCGCCACCGCATCGGTCGTGGCCGACCCGGCCCCCTTGCGCTGGGGCGACGATGACTGGATGCAGCGCCGCGCCGCGTGCCAGCAACCCGACGCCCCCATCAGCATCTACGAGGTGCACGCCGGCTCCTGGCTGCGCGACCTGGAAGACGGCGGCCGTAGCCTGCATTGGGACGAGCTCGCCGACCGGCTGATTCCCTACGTCACTGCGCTTGGCTTCACACACATCGAACTGCTGCCCGTGGCCGAACACCCGTTCGGCGGCAGTTGGGGGTATCAGCCGCTGGGGCTGTTCGCACCGTCCGCGCGCTTCGGCTCGCCCGAGGCATTCGCGCGCTTTGTCGACCGCTGCCACCAGGCCAACCTCGGCGTCATCGTCGACTGGGTGCCCGCGCATTTCCCGACCGACGCACACGGCCTGGCCCACTTTGACGGCACCGCGCTGTACGAACACCAGGACCCACGCGAAGGCTTCCACCAGGACTGGAACACACTCATCTACAACTTCGGGCGCAATGAAGTGCGCGGCTTCCTGATCGCCAGCGCGCTGGAGTGGCTGGAGCGTTTTCACATCGACGGCCTGCGTGTGGATGCCGTGGCGTCGATGCTTTACCGCGATTACTCCCGCCGCGCAGGCGAATGGGTGCCCAACCGCTACGGCGGGCGAGAAAACCTTGAGGCCGTCGCCTTCCTACAGCAGATGAACACCGTGGTGCACGAACGCTGCCCCGGCGCCATCACCATCGCAGAAGAATCCACCGCATGGCCGGGCGTGACGGCCCCGGTGGAATTCAACGGCCTGGGGTTCGACTTCAAGTGGAACATGGGCTGGATGCACGACACGCTGCACTACATGCAACGCGACCCGGTGTATCGCCAGCACCATCACGATGGCATGACGTTCGGGCTGGTGTACGCGTTTTCCGAGCACTTCATCCTGCCGATCTCGCACGACGAGGTGGTGCACGGCAAGGGCTCTCTGCTCGGGAAGATGCCCGGCGATGAATGGCAGCGGCTGGCGAACCTGCGCGCCTACCTGGCGTTCATGTGGACGCACCCGGGCAAGAAACTGCTGTTCATGGGCAGCGAGTTTGGGCAGGTGGGGGAATGGAACCACGATGCCTCGCCCGAATGGCACCTGTTGGATGATCCGCGGCACCGTGGGGTGCAGCGGCTGGTGCATGACCTCAATGCGCTGTATCGGAGCGAGCCTTCATTGCATGCGCGCGATTGCGCGCCCGAAGGGTTCAACTGGGTGATTGGGGATGACCGGGCGAATAGCGTGTTCGCGTTCCTGCGGTTGGATGGCGAGGGGCAGCCGATGCTGGTGGTGGCGAATATGACGCCAGTGCCCCGGGAAGGGTATCGAATTGGCGTGCCGCCAGCGGATGGAGCGGTGCAGTGGCGGGAGGTGTTGAACACGGATGCTGCTGTGTATGGCGGGAGTGATCTGGGGAATGGTGGGGCGGTGGATGTGGACCATGTGGGGGCGCATGGGCAGGGGCAGTCGTTGGTGTTGCGGTTGCCACCGCTGGCTGTTGTGGTGTTGAAGGTTTGATTGGGGTGTTATTGGTCCACCTGGGTTTCGTCCCCTGCCGGGGCCGACTCACTTTCTTTGTCTTGCCAAAGAAAGTAAGCAAAGAAAGGCGCGCCCGAGATGGCGACTTCCCCTTGAATTTATGTCGCAGGGAGGGAAAGGGGAAAACTCGCTTCGCTCAAACAGTTCCCCTTTCTTTTTCCTCCCTGCAACAGAAATTCAAGGCGCCATCTAGGGCAAGGTACGGCCACACCATCGGGGCACGGCTGCAATAGTGAACACGGAGGAAAACGCAAAGCGAAGCTAGCAAAAGGTGGTGGAGTGCGAGCGAAGCGAAGCAGCACACAGCAACAACCAGGAGCCTGACAGCGCATGTACACCAACGGTTTGGCCGTTGCCTTTCCTGCCCTAGATGGCGCCTCGAATTTTCGTAAGCGGGCGGAAAAAAGATGGGGAACTGTTTGAGCGCAGCGAGTTTTCCCCATCTCCGCCCGGTTACGCAAATTCAAGGAGGGGGTCGCCATCTCGGGCGCGCCTTTCTTTTGCCTACTTTTCTTTGGCAAGACAAAGAAAAGTAGGTCGTGCCCAGCAGGGTACGAAAAGGGGATGGACCACCAAGGTAAAGAAAACACCGCAAGCACTCATCAATGCTCCGTCTTCCAGCATCCCTCTCTCCAGGCAAACCCTTCCCCCTCGGCGCCCAATGGGACGGCCTAGGCATCAACTTCGCTGTCTTTTCCGCCAACGCCAGCAAGATCGAACTCTGCATCTTCGACCCCACCGGCCGAAAAGAGCTCACCCGCTTCCCCCTGCCCGAATGTACTGATGAGGTCTGGCACGGCTACCTCCCGGGCGTGGAAGCCGGCCTCGTCTACGGCTACCGCGCCTACGGCCCATGGGAGCCACAGCATGGCCACCGCTTCAACCCGCACAAACTGTTGCTCGACCCCTACGCCCGCCGGCTGGTCGGCGCGTTGCGCTGGTCCGACGCCCTCTTCGGTTATCGGCTGAACTCGAACCGGGGCGATCTCTCGTTCGACCGCCGCGACAGCGCACCCGCCATGCCCAAGGGCATCGTCACCGACGAATCCTTCAACTGGGGCAACGACGTGCGCCCCAACACACCGTGGTCACGCACGGTCATCTACGAAGCGCACGTGCGCGGTGTGTCGATGCTGCGCGATGATCTGCTGCCACCCGAACGCGGTACGTTCAGCGCGCTGGGCGATCCGGTGTTCATCGATCATCTGCAGAAGCTGGGCGTAACGGCCATCGAACTGCTGCCCGTACAAGCCTTTCTGCAAGACCAGTTTCTGGTGGAACGTGGCCTGCGCAACTACTGGGGCTACAACACGCTGTGCTTCTTTGCACCGGAGCCGACGTACCTGTCAGGCCCATCGGTCCACGAACTGAAGGTGGCGATCCGCCGTCTGCATGCGGCGGGCATCGAGGTGCTGCTCGACGTGGTCTACAACCACACCTGCGAGGGCAGCGAGCTGGGGCCGACGCTGTCGTTCCGCGGGTTGGACAACGCCAGCTACTACCGCCTCGTGCCGGGGCAGGAGCGCTATTACATCAACGACACGGGCTGTGGCAACACGCTCAACCTGTCGCACCCGCGCGTGCTGCAGATGGTGATGGACTCGCTGCGCTACTGGGTCAACGCGTTCCATGTCGATGGCTTTCGCTTTGACCTGGGTGTCACCCTCGGGCGCGAGGGCAGCGGTTTCGACCCCGGCTCGGGCTTTTTCGATGCCGTGCGCCAGGACCCGGTGCTCTCCACCGTCAAGCTCATCGCCGAGCCTTGGGACGTGGGCCCCGATGGTTATCAGGTCGGCAATCACCCGCCCGGCTTTGCGGAATGGAACGACCGCTTTCGCGACGGCATCCGTCGATTCTGGCGTGGGGATTCCGGCCAGCGCCCCGACCTGGCGGCACGCCTGACCGGCAGCGGCGATCTGTTCGATCGCCGGCGCCGCCGGCCGTGGGCGTCCATCAATTACGTGGCGTCGCACGATGGCTTTACGCTGCGTGATCTCGTCTCCTATGCCGACAAGCACAACGAGGCCAACGGCGAAGACAACCGCGACGGCCACAACGACAACTGCAGCGCCAACTGGGGCGTCGAGGGCCCCACCGACGACACCGCCGTCCAGGCCGTGCGCGAGCGCGTGACGCGCGCACTGCTGGCGACGGTGTTCTTCTCAAACGGCACGCCCATGCTGCTGGCGGGGGACGAGTTCGGCCGGTCGCAAGACGGCAACAACAACGCGTACTGCCAGGACAACGCCATGTCATGGCTCGACTGGTCCTTGATGCAAACGCCCCCGGGGCAGGCGCTCATGCAATTCACGGCGCGGCTCATCGCGCTGCGCCGTGCCAGCCCCGCGCTGCGCTGGCCGCACTACGTGCACGGCAATCTCGAGATCCTGCCCGGCGTGCCCGACATCGCCTGGTTTGACGAGCGTGGCCAAGTGCTGTCGCCAGAGGCATGGAACGACAGCGAGGCCCGCGCGCTCGCGCTGCGCCGTGCGTGCATCGAGACCATCGACGGGGAGGCGCGCCCGCACGTGGCATTGCTGCTCATCAATGGTGCGGCGGCCGACCTGACCTTCACGCTGCCGGAGCCGGCCATGGATTGGTTGCTCGCCATCGACAGCGCCGCCCCCGAACAGGACGCCCACCCGCACACCGGCAGCACGCTGCGCGTGGCGGGCCGCAGCGTGGTGCTCCTGCTGGCCACGCAACTCGCCAGCATTGCGCGCATTGCCGGCCACCCCGATGCGGATGTCACAGGTACGACCGTCGACCCGGCATCAGACACCCCGCGCGATACCCAGCAAGACCCGCGCATGCAGCCTGCCGCCCCCAGCCAAACCGAGCCCACCGGCAACGAAGAGGGAGACCGCACACCATGACCGAATCCGCCGCCCGGTTCGCACACGACATGCCGTTTGGCGCCACCGTCCTGCCCGACGGCTCCACGCGCTTTCGCCTGTGGGCGCCGGACGCAACCGATGCGTGGGTCGACATCGACAATGGCAACGCCGTCCATATGGCGGCCGAGCCCGGCGGGTGGTATGCCGCGGTGGCGCCCGTCGGCGCGGGTGCCAGTTACCGATACCGCGTGACCCATCGGGATGGCATCACGTTGTCCGTGCCGGACCCTGCCGCACGCGCGCAGTGGCAAGATGTGGCGGGCCCGAGCCTCGTTGTCGATCCGCGGCAGTACCGCTGGCAACATGCGAACTGGCGCGGCTGCCCGTGGCACGAAACCGTGCTGTACGAGCTGCACGTCGGCACCTTGGGCGGTTTCCGTGGGGTGCGGGCGCGCTTGCACGAACTGGCGCGGCTCGGCATCACCGCCATCGAACTGATGCCGGTGGGCGAGTTTCCGGGCGCACGCAACTGGGGCTATGACGGCGTCTTGCCCTTCGCCCCCGACGCCAGCTATGGCACGCCGGATGATCTCAAGGCGTTGATCGACGCGGCACACGGCCTGGGCATCATGGTGTTCCTCGATGTGGTCTACAACCACTTCGGGCCGGACGGCAACTACCTCCACCACTATGCGCGCCGCTTCTTCCGCGACGACGTGCACACGCCCTGGGGCGCGGCCATCGACTTTCGCGTGCCCGAGGTGCGCGAGTTCTTCATCCAGAACGCGCTGATGTGGCTGATGGAATATCGCGTGGATGGCCTGCGGCTCGACGCCGTGCATGCCATCACCGAGCGCGACTGGCTGGGCGAACTGGCCGGGCGCGTACGGCTATCCGTGGAACCCGGGCGGCATGTCCACCTCGTGCTGGAGAACGAACACAACGCGGCATCGTTGCTGCATGGGGGGGACACAGCGCCAGACGCCCACGGGGATTTCAACGCCCAATGGAACGACGACGGCCACAACGCGCTGCACGTGCTGTTGACCGGCGAGCACGAGGCCTACTACGCCGCCTATGCCGACGCGCCCGCGCAGCGCCTGGCGCGCGTGCTGCAAGAAGGCTTTTGCTACCAGGGCGAGCCTTCGCCCATCCACGACAATGCACCGCGCGGCGAACCGAGTGCGCACCTGCCGCCCACCGCCTTCGTGCTGTTTTTGCAGAACCACGACCAGATCGGCAACCGTGCCTTTGGCGATCGGCTGACGCGCCTCGCCCACCCCGATGCATTGCACGCTGCGCAGGTGTTGCTGCTGCTGTGCCCGCAGATTCCCATGCTGTTCATGGGCGAGGAATGGGGCAGCCTGTGCCCGTTCCTGTACTTCACCAGCCACCATGGCGCGCTGGCCGATGCTGTGCGCGAAGGGCGACGACGCGAGTTTGCGAAGTTCACAGCGTTTGCCGACCCGCAGCAGCGCGAGCGCATTCCCGATCCGAACGACGAGCGCACCTACCTGGCCTCCTGCCCCGGCGAGGCGGCTGTCTCCAGCCCCGAGCACGTCGGCTGGCTCAACCGCACGCACCGGCTGCTGGCGCTGCGCCATGCGGAGATTGTCCCGCGCCTGCCAGGCGCACGTGCGCTCGATGCCGTGCCGCTGGGCACCACTGGTGTGCTTGCCCGCTGGCGCCTGGGGGATGGCAGCGTGCTGACGATCGCGCTCAACGTAGGCGCGCAACCCGTGGCCGTGCCAACCGCGCTGGCCGGCAGCCCGGCGGATCTGCTGCATGAATCGCGCGAGGGCGCGGCGGCGGCACTCGTCACACACCGGCTGCCGGAGCGCGCGTGCGTCGCGCTGCTGCACGTGCCCACACCGGCTTGATCTGCCCATACCATGGACGCCACCCGTACACCCGGCACATCCGGCACACCCCACACGGCCCTCCAGCAACTGGCAACGGAGGCCGGCTTGCTGGTCGATTGGGAAGACGCCGCGAGCCGCCCCATGCGCGTGTCCGACGACGTCTTGCGCGCCGTGCTCGGCACGCTGGGCCTGCCAGCCGGCACTGCGGCCGACGTGTCAGACAGCCAGGCACGTCTGCGGGCGGAGGCCGAACACATCGCTATTCCGCCGCTGGTCACGGGCGTGGTCGGTCAGCCCATCGAACTGACGACCGCCGCGCCGCAGGTTGCCTTGCTTGGCGGGCAGACGTATCGGATCGACTTCGAACAGGAGGGCCATGCCAGCGGCCAGATCGGCGTCAGTGCGGATGCGCGTCACGCAACGCTGCGCTTCGCGCCGGTGCAGGTTCCCGGCTACCACCGCCTGCGCATTGACGGCGGCGCAGGCACTGCCATAGAAAGCACCCTCGCCATCGCGCCGGCGCGCTGCTATGGCGTGGCCGACGCACTGCGCGCCCACGATCGCCCAGCAGACACGCGCCCCTGGGGCAGCGTGGCGCAACTCTACGGCCTGCGATGCGGCGCCGACCACGCCGCCGTGTGCGCAGGCCTGGGGGATTACACAGCCGCTGGCGTATTGGCGCGCCAACTTGCGCAGCATGGTGCGGATGCCCTGGCGCTAAGCCCGGTGCACGCGATGTTCTCGGCCGACGCACAACGCTATTCGCCGTACTCGCCATCAAGCCGCCTGTTTCTGAACGCGTGGATGATCGACCCCGCCGCCCTGTTTGGCGACGAGGCCGTGCGCCGCGCGGTGGTCGACTGCAACCTCGTGGAGGACTACGCCCGCCTGGAAGCCGCTTCGCTCATCGACTGGCCAGCCAGCGGCCATGCGCGCATGACGGTGTTGCGCGCGCTGCACCGTCGGCTGCAGCAAGCGCCCCTGAACGACAGCACCGCACAAGCCTTGCTCGCCGACTATCGCGCGCATTGCGCTGCTGCGGGCGCCAGCCTGCTCCACCACGCACAGTTCGAAGCGCTCAGCACACACCTTGGTACCGCGCATTGGAAGCAGTGGCCCGCGCAGTACCAAGACCCCAGCTACCTGGCCGTGCAGTCCTTCGCGCGCGAGCATGAAGACGAGGTGGATTTCCATCTCTTCCTGCAGTGGGCCGCCTTGCGCCAGTTGGCCGCCGCACAACGCAGCGCAGAAGACGCGGGCATGGCCATCGGCCTCATCGCCGATCTGGCGGTGGGCACCGACAGCGCGGGCAGCCACGCCTGGGCGCGCCAGCAAGACCTGCTGATCGGCGTGACAGTGGGCGCTCCGCCCGACATGTTCAACGCGCAGGGCCAGGGCTGGGGCCTGACCACCTTCAGCCCACGCGCCATGCGCACGCACGGCTTTACCGCCTTCATTGAAATGCTGCGCGCGGTGATGGCGGTGCCCGGCGGCGTGCGCATCGACCACGTGCTCGGCTTGATGCGGCTGTGGGTGATTCCCGACGGCGCCCGGCCGCTCGATGGCGTGTACCTGCGCTATCCGATGCAAGACCTGCTGCGGCTCGTGGCGCTGGAGTCCTGGCGCAACCGCTGCATCGTCATCGGCGAAGACCTCGGCACCGTGCCGGCAGGCCTGCGCGACAAGCTTGCCGACGACGGCCTGCTGGGCATGCGCATCCTCTGGTTCGAACGCGATTACACGCACGACGACGCACCATTCAAGGCACCGCACACATGGGCACCCGCTTCCGTAGCGATGACCAGCACGCACGATCTGCCCACGCTCACCGGCTGGTGGATCGGCAATGACTTGCGCTGGCAGGCACAGCTCGGCCTGCTGCCGGCCGGCATGAGCGAAGGTGAAGCACACAAGCGGCGCATGGCGGATCGCATTGCCCTGGTGGAAGCCTTTGCCGAACACAACCGCCGCGTACTCGCCGACGGAGGTATGCCGTTGATTGGCGTGGCACCGTTGCAAGCCGCGCTGGAGCAGGCTCGCGCCGCCACAACGCCGGAGCTGGCAACCGCTTTGCTGCAAGTCAGTGCAGAGGACTTCGCCACGGCAGCGGCCATTTTTACCGGCGCGGCACCCACACCGCTCGCGCTCATTCCGCTGGAAGACCTGCTGGGCCTCGTGGAACAACCGAACCTGCCCAGCACGATCGACACGCACCCGAACTGGCGCCGCCGCCTGCCCGGTGCAGTCGATACGCTGCTCGAAGCGCCGGCGGTACAGGCGCGTCTGTCTGCCCTGGCCAGCACACGCAACAGCGCGCCATGAACACGCCCGTTCCTTCCTCGCTCGTGCCGCGCGCCACAGTGCGCTTGCAATTGCACGCCAGCTTCACGTTCGACCACGCGCGCGCGCTGCTCGACGACTATGCGGCGCTCGGCATCTCGCACCTCTACACGTCGCCCATCACCACGGCGCAGCCCGGGTCGATGCACGGCTACGACGTGGTCGACCCCACGCGCGTGAACCCGGAATTGGGTGGCGAAGCCGCACTCGAACTGCTGGTGGAAGCGCTGCATGCACGCGGCATGGGCCTGGTCGTCGATATCGTGCCGAACCACATGGGCGTGGGCGGCGCACACAACGCGTGGTGGCTCGACGTGCTGGAAGCCGGCCCCGACAGTGCCTATGCCGGCTTCTTCGATATCGATTGGCAGCCCGCCAACCCCGCGTTGCGCAACAAGGTGCTCGCGCCGTTTCTGGGTGAGCCCTATGCCGATGCCCTTGCCGGCGGGCGGCTCACGCTCGAATACGACGCCACCGCCGCGCGGTTGGCCATCGCGTATTACGACCACCGCTTCCCCATCGCCCTGCCCGACTATGCCGCGCTGCTGCGCACGGCCGATGCGGACACCGCCATGCAGGCCGTGGCCGATGGTTTTGTCGCCATCGGCACCACGCGCTCGCACCGCACCCGCCGCGAGCGTGCCGAAGCGGCCCGCGCCGCGCTGCGCCACCTTGCCGCCACAGACGGCGGCGCCGCCCACATCGCCAACGTCGTACGCACGCTCAATGGGCAGCCCGATCGCCTCGATGCGCTGATGGCGCGTCAGCACTGGCGCCTCGCGCACTGGCACACCGCCAACGACGAGATCAACTGGCGCCGCTTCTTTGACATCAGCTCGCTGGCCGGCTTGCGCATGGAGCGCGCGGAAGTCTTTGAGGCCACCCATGCGTTGCTGTTCCGGCTGTACCGCCAGGGTTGGATTGATGGCGTACGCATCGACCACGTCGATGGCCTGGCCGACCCGCCCGCGTATTGCCGCCAGCTGCGCCGCCGCCTGCAAGCCGAACATGCCGCACGCCCGGCCGATCGTCGCAGTGGCCGCCCGTGGATCGTCGTCGAAAAGATCCTGGCGCACGACGAAGCCATGCGGACCGACTGGGCCATCGACGGCACCAGCGGCTACGACTTCATGAACCAGGTCGGCGCACTGCTGCATGACGCGCATGGGGAAGCTGCGCTCACGCAAGGCTGGTTGACGTGGACCGGTGCGTCGGCGGACCAAGCGTCGTTCTCGGCCACGGCGCTACCTGCGCGTCGCCAGATCTTGCATGAGCACTTTGCAGCAGAACTCGATGCGGCCACCACCGCGCTGCATGCCGTCGCGCAACAGTCGCCAGACAGCCATGATGTGACATGGCACGCCATCCGCCGCGCCCTGGCAGAGGTCGTGGTGCACTTGCCCGTGTATCGCACCTATGCCAATGCCAATGCCCGAGATGCGCAGGACACGGCGATCATGCAAGCGGCCCTGCAAGGTGCGGCGCCAAACCTGCGCCGTATCGATCAGCCGGTGCTGAAATGGCTCGACGCATGGCTGGGCGGCAAACTGCGCACCCCGGGCGACGGCAATGACAAGCTGCACCAGCTGGCGCTGCGACGGTGCCAGCAGTTGTCGTCGCCGGTGGCGGCCAAGGCGGTGGAAGACACCGCGTGCTACCGCTACGGTCGGCTGCTCTCACGCAACGAAGTCGGCGCAGACCCCGGGGTGTTTTCCATCAGCCCGCGCGCGTTCCACCACGCCATGCAGGCGCGCGCCCACACGTGGCCCCACGCCATGCTGACCACCGCCACGCACGATCACAAGCGCGGGGAAGACGTACGTGCGCGACTGGCGGTGCTGTCAGAGCGGCCCGCGCAATGGCTGGTGGCAGCCCACCAATGGCGCACCGAACATGCCGCGTGGGTGCGCGATCTGCCGGCCGGCCCTGCACCCTCGCCTGCTGCACAGTGGATGCTGTATCAAACGCTCGTCGGCATCTGGCCTACCGCGCTCGATTGGCAGGACACCGATGCCGTGCGCGCGCTGGCCGAGCGTGTGGCGCAATGGCAGGAAAAAGCCCAGCGCGAAGCCAAGCAGCGCACCGATTGGTTTGTGCCCGACGCCGACTACGAAACCGCCTGCCGCGATTTCGTCTTGACGCTGCTCACCGGCGAAGCGGCACCGACGTTTTTACCGTCACTGGCGGCATTCGTGCAGAGCGTGGCCCCCGCCGCTGCCGTCAATAGCCTGGCGCAGACGCTGTTGCGCGCTACGGCGCCCGGCGTGCCCGACCTGTATCAGGGCACCGACTTCTGGGACACCAGCCTCGTCGACCCCGACAACCGCCGCCCAGTTGACTACGCCGCGCGCCACCGCGCTCTGCGAGCGTTGCACGCGCATGCGGACCATAGCCTCGCACCGTTGGTGGCGCATTGGACCGACGGCCGCATCAAGCAGGCCGTTCTGGCACGCGCACTCGCCGTGCGTGCGGCATTGCCGGCGGTGTTCGAGTCTGGCGATTACCAACCGCTGGCCATCACCGGCAGCGGCGCCGACCACGTGCTGGCGTTCGCACGCACGCATGAAGAACAGGCCGTCGTCGTGATCGTGCCGCTACATGTGTCAGCGTTGCTAGGCCACGCTGCCACGCCCGCCTTCCCCGCCGGCGCCTGGCGCGACACGACGGTCTGCCTGCCGCCTGCCCTGGCGCATGCCACGCTGCACAGCGCATTCGACGGCCAGACGCTGCAATCGCCGCGGCTGGCGCTCGGCCAAGTCCTGGCGCATCTGCCCGTCGCCCTCCTGCACATCTGAAGACGCCTCACGGGTTAACACCGACTGCGTTGCACCGCGTGCCGCCCTAGAATTCCTCTATTCATATAGATGACTAGAGCAATAGGTCGGCCGAAATACAGGCGACATGTCGCTCACGTCACCCGGAGGAGACCGCATGTTCGGCTGGTTCAAAGAGATATCGAAAGGGGAAAAGCGCACCTTCTGGGCGTGCTTTGGCGGCTGGGCACTGGATGCACTGGACGTGCAGATGTTCAGCCTGGTCATCCCCACCATCATCGCGGCATGGCATATCGGCAAGGCCGAGGCCGGGCTGGTGTCGGGCGTCACGCTCGTGGCCTCCGCGCTGGGCGGCTGGATTGCCGGCGCGCTGACCGACCGCTTCGGCCGTGTGCGCACGCTGCAGGTTACGGTGCTGTGGTTCTCGCTGGCGACATTCGCTTCCGCCTTTGCGCAGAATTTTGAGCAGTTCCTGGTGCTCAAGGCGCTCCAGGGCTTCGGCTTTGGGGGGGAATGGGCAGCAGGCGCCGTGCTGATGGCCGAGAGCATTCGCCCCAGCCACCGCGGCAAGGCCATGGGCACCGTGCAGAGCGCGTGGGCCGTGGGCTGGGGTGGCGCGGTGCTGCTGTATGCCTTCACGTATTCCTTCATCGAACCGGACCTCGCCTGGCGCGTGATGTTTGCGGCGGGTCTACTGCCGGCGCTGCTCATCATCTACATCCGCCGGGGTGTGCAAGAGCCCGTGCCCGCTGCCAAGCCGGCAGCAAGCGCTGATGCCATGCCGGTTTCGCGCTTCCCGCTGCTCGACATCTTCCGCCCGCAGGTACTGCGCATGACCCTCATCGGCGGCCTGTTGGGCGTGGGCGCACACGGCGGTTACTACGCACTGATGACGTGGTTGCCGACGTATCTGAAGACGGAGCGCCACCTTTCGGTGCTCGGCACCGGAGGCTATCTGGCGGTGATCATCTTCGCGTTCTGGTGCGGCTGCGTGGCCAGCGCGTGGCTGCTCGATGTGCTCGGCCGTCGCGGCAACATCCTGCTGTTCTCGTGCTGCTGCGTGGTCACGGTGCTGGTGTACCTGCTGGTGCCGCTCTCGGATGGCGCGATGCTGGTGCTGGGCTTTCCGCTAGGCTTCTTTGCGGCGGGCATTCCGGCCAGCATGGGCGCGCTGTTCAACGAGCTGTATCCGCATGGCGTGCGCGGCACGGGCGTGGGCTTTTGCTACAACTTCGGGCGCGTGGTTTCCGCCGCGTTTCCAGTGCTGGTGGGCAAGATGAGTGCGTCGATGTCGCTGGGCACGGCCATCGGCATCGATGCGGCCATCGCTTATTCGATCGTTGCGATCGCGGTGCTGATGCTGCCTGAGACGAAGGGCCGCGATCTGGCTGCCGTCACGGTCTAAACGCCTGAACATCCATAACAACATCATGACGACGCGCCGCACCCGTCGCCACCAGGAGACCCCATGCCCACTCGCCGCGCCTTCAACACCGGGTTGCTTGCCATGCTAGGTTCCACTGCCCTTGCCGGATGCGCCGTCACCGGTAACAGCGTCGGCACACGCGAATCCACCTCGCGCATCACCGCCATCGACACGCATGCCCACGTGTTCGAGCGCGGCCTGCCACTGGCCAATGCACGCCGCTATGCGCCGGCCTATGACGCACCGCTGTCGGCCTACCTGGCGCAGCTTGACGCGCATGGCGTGTCGCACGGCGTGCTCATCCAGCCGAGCTTCCTCGGGGTCGACAACAGCTACCTGCTGGCCGCGCTCAAGCAAGCGCCGCAACGCCTGCGCGGCGTGGCCGTCATCGACCCGGCCGCACCCGAGACCCTGCTTACGCAGATGAACGCCGAGGGCATCGTCGGCATCCGACTGAACCTGATCGGCGCGCCCGACCCGCAATTGATGTCGCCCGTGTGGCAAGCCGCACTGGCACGCCTACAGGCCGTGGGCTGGCATGTGGAACTACACGTGGAGGCCCGCCGCCTGCCTGCGCTGCTGCAACCGCTGCTGGAAGCGCAGGTCAACGTGGTGGTCGACCACTTCGGCCGTCCCGACCCGGCACTGGGCGTGGATGACCCCGGTTTTGCCGCGTTGCTCGCCGCCGGCCGCACACGCCGTGTGTGGGTGAAGATTTCCGGCGCCTACCGAAACGGCACCAACGGCCGCGGCGAGGCCATCGCCCAGGCCGCCATGCCGCGCCTGAAGGACGCGCTGGGGCTGGACCGCCTCGTCTGGGGCAGCGACTGGCCGCACACGCAATTCGAATCGCAGATCAACTACGACAAGATGTGGGCCTTCGCCAGCGTACTGCTGCCCAACGCCGCAGACCGCAAGCAGGTGCTGGTGGACACCCCGGCGCAACTGTTCCGCTTCGTCTGAACACGCGATACCCGCCTTCGCGAATCGCGACTATCGCCGCACTGGCAGCGCTCCTACACTGGCCGCTCCTCGTTCCCACAAGAAGAAAGGAGCCGCCATGCAGCAGCATCGACTCGTCGACCAGCAATTCGGCCAGGTCGCCCAGGCCTACCTCACGAGTGCCGTCCACGCCCAGGGCGCGGACCTCGACGCGCTGGCCGCGCTGGCACAAGCCATGCCGCATGCCAAGGTGCTTGACCTTGGCTGCGGCGGCGGGCATGTGAGCTTTGCCATGGCGCCGCACGTGGCGGCCATGGTGGCCGTCGATCTGTCCGAAGACATGCTGGCCGTGGTCTCCGCCGAGGCCGCTCGGCGTGGTCTCACGCAACTGCAGACGCAAGCTGCCCGCGCCGAAGCCCTGCCCTTTGACGACGCCGCATTCGACATCGTCGCCACGCGGTTCTCCGCCCACCACTGGTATGACGTGCGCGCCGGCCTGGCCGAAGCGCGCCGCGTGCTCAAACCCGGCGGCAAGTTGGTCATGGTGGATATCGTTGCGCCGGAAGCCCCGCTGCTCGACACGCTGCTGCAAACCGCCGAGGTATTGCGCGACGCCTCGCACGTGCGCGACTACCGTGTGTCCGAATGGCAGGCCATGCTGGCCGAAGCCGGCTTCCGGCCCAGCACCCCGCGCACCTGGAAGCTGACGATGGCGTTCGACAGCTGGATCGCCCGCATCCGCACCCCGCAGGTACGGGCCGATGCCATCCGCCACCTGTTCGACCACGCCGCCGACGAAGCGCGTGCGTACTTTGCGGTCGCCCCTGACCATTCCTTCGCCATCGACGCGATGATGATCGAGGCCATGTAATCCTTTCGACTGCCCCTACGTTTGGATGAGAGGGCAACACCGCTGCACGCCGGGCCGGCGCAGAACGCGAAACATGCGAGCGCGCACCACACCGCTGGCGCCCAAAAGCCATTACGCTTGAGGGCTGCCAGCCGCTCCCATGGCAACGCGCCCCCCGATCCATGTACGCACTGCTTCCCGCCTTCGTTTCGTCGCTGTTCCTGTTCTATGGCGTCTACGTGCTCAGCACGCGTGGGCGCTCCCGTGCAAGCCTGGCCTTCTTCGCGCTGACGGTGCTGACCTGCCTGTGGCAGGGGCTGTGGGCCTTCCTGTTTCGCGCGCCCGACGTTGCCACCGCCCAGGTGCTGACCACGCTGGGCTGGCTGGCCATCCTGCCGCTGCCAACCACGATCTACCACTTTGCCGTGGAGATGGCCGAGCGGCCAGACGAGCGGCGTTGGCTGGTGGCGTCTTACGCGCTGTCGGCAGTGCTGATGGTGCTGCTGGTGAGCACGGACTGGGTGATCGCGGGCGTGCGGCGGTTTGACTTTGGCTTCTACCCGAAAGCCGGCCCACTGGAAGCCGTGCATATCGCCCAAACCACCGCGCTCATCGTGCGCAGCCTGTGGCTGCTGTATGGCAGCCAGCGACACGCCACGCCGGAAAGGCGCAGGCGCCTGCAGCTGTGCATGCTGGGGGTGGGGGTGTATTCGCTGGCGGCGTCTGACTACGCGGTCAACTACGGGCTGGCGTCGTATCCGCCCGGCGTGCTGTTCATTGCGTGCAGCCCGCTTCTGATTACCTGGGCGCTGGTGCGGCTCGATCTCATGCGGCCGTACGTCGTGGCCGCCGGCATTGCGCACGAGTTGCGCGCGCCGCTGGCCAGCATCCGCATGCAGGCAACAGAAATGGCGCGCGCCTGGCCCATCCTCTTCAAGGGCTACCAGCTCGCCGTCAACAATGGCCTGTGCGCGGATGCCCTGACCCCGGCCACCGTCAAGCGCATGTCGCACCTCGCCACCACCATCGATGCGGAAGCGGCCACCGCACATACCGTCATCGACATGGCGTTGGCCTCCGTCACGCTGGACCGCTTCGACACGCGTCACTTTGCCGCCCACAGCCTCTATGAGTGCGTGGCCGAAGCCATCGAGCGCTACCCATTCCAGGCCGGAGAACGCGCCCGCCTGACGCTGATGCCGTTCGACCCCGACTGGCGCTTTTTCGGCTCCGACACGCTGCTCATCTACGTGGTCTTCAACCTCGTCAAGAACGCGCTCTACGCCATCCACACAGCCGGCGGCGGCATCATCGAGATCAGCGCCACCTGGAGCGGCGAGCACTACACGGTCGAATGCCGCGACACCGGCTGCGGCATCGCACCGGAGCACCTCGGGCGCATCTTCGATCCGTTCTTCTCCACCAAGCAGCACGGCAGCGGACACGGCATGGGGCTGACGTTCTGCCGGCGGGTGATGGAATCGTTCGATGGCCGCATCGATTGCCAATCGACGCTGGGCAAGGGCACGTGTTTTTCGCTCTCGTTCCGGCGCCTGCCGGAGGGTTGAGGCCGCGCCGCCTTAATCTGCGATGGCCACGCTGCGCAACCCAGGCACGCCGCGATGAAAGCGGAAGGTGTTGCGCCCATTGCGCTTGGCTTCATACAGCGCCATGTCCGCACGCTCAAATAGCGCATCAAGTCGCTCATCGCCCGGCGTGACTGTGACGGCGCCGGCCGATAGGGTGACGTACGGCGCCACCGTAGACGCCACATGCGGATGCGCCCGCCCAGCCACCGCCCCCACCATGCGTGCTACCGCGCGGTGCGCTTCATCCAGCCCCAGGTCGAACAGCATGGCCGCAAATTCCTCACCGCCCACGCGGGCGATGAAGTCGTCCGGATGGTGGCACGCAGCGCCCAGCGTCTCGGCCACCATGCGCAGGCAATCGTCGCCCTGCAGGTGGCCGTAGGTGTCGTTGTATTGCTTGAAACAATCGATGTCGAACAGTGCCAGCGTAACGGAGCGCCCATCGCGGCGGGCATGGTCGAGCAGGCGCGGCGCCTGCGTCTCGAAAAATCGGCGGTTGAAGAGATGCGTGAGCGCATCGTGGTTGACGTCGTTTTCCAGCAGGCTCAGCTTGGCCTGCGTGCGTTGCAGTTCGCCGCGCAGGGCATGCTGGGCGCTGGCCATGCCGGCACGCTGCAACTGCTCGACCGTCACGTCGCGCAACAGCAGAAATACGCCAACATGACGATGGCGCGCATCGGTCAAGCCTTCCAGGGTGATCTCGAGCGTGCGGCCGGTCTGCGGCAGCCACACCTGGTGGCGCTGCTGGTGCTGATCGTGCAGGCGCGTGCGCTCGAACTCCCGCAGGATGGTCGCCACCTTCAGCTCCGCCGGCGGGGCCGCATACAGGCGCGCCGTGGGCAGCAGATACCGCGCGGCCGCATTGATGCTGGCGATGCTGCCGTCGGCGGCCAGCACGATGCAGCCATCTCGCATGGCCTCAATGATCTTGCCGCGCGCATAGACGGCGGTATCGCGCAGGCGCGGCAGCAGCACCAGCCAGCCCACCAGCGCCGTGCTGAACGCAAAGGTGGCAGGCGTCAGGTCGCCGCCCAGCGCGGTGGTCCAGCGCTGCAGATACGCCAGATGCGCCACCAGCGGCAGCAGCTGCCCCGCCAACAGCGCCAGCCGCACGCGCGTGCGCGACATGCCGTACAGCGCTGTGACGGCCTCGCTGGCCGGCAAAGTCAGCAGCACGAGGCTAAGACCCAATAGCAGGTAGTTGTACGCCGTGCCGACCCAGAAGATCCGCCCATGGTCGAACACGGCACGCTGCACACCGTCGATAACGACAAAGCGCGCATCCAGCCAAACCAGGTGATGCAGCTCATTGGTCGCCACCAAGCCGAGAAACCCGGCGGCCAGCAACAACGCCGCCACCCAGCCGAGGCGCACGGCCGGCAGCGCGTTGCACTCCGGCCGGGTCAGGCCCACCACCATGCGCAGCCACGCGGCAGGCACGATCATGATGCCGATATAGGCGACCTTGGCCCAACCGACACGCACGGGCATGTCGAAGCTGACCACCTCCATGAGCCGCGCCCCGCTCCACAGCGCGCAGCCCAGGGCAAGCAGCATGAAAGCAGAGACCTCCGGGTCATCGCGGCGGGGCCATGACAGGCCGATCAGTGCGATGGAGATGAGGGCGGCGCAGGCCAGTGCGACGATCAGCATGATCCGCCCACCCCGCGCGCAGGACAGTGCCGGCGCAGGCTGTCGCCAGCCGGTGTATCCACGTTCACTCCCCCGTTTGGTTGTTCTTGCTATGTCGGGCGCCGCAAGCCATTCCGACCTGCGGCGCGCGTGCGATCAGTCGTCAAACGCTATCGGCGCAAACTGTAAAAACTGAAGCCCGGCCAAGGCTACATCGGGGGTAGCAGGCAGCCGCGATGGTGTCCGGCGCATATCGATCTGCCAACGAATTCGTTTGCGCGGCGCAGCAATCACCCTACGCTTGGCCCCCTGAAAATCTTCTGGGGGTCAGTATGCAAGCAGGTTTTTCAACGCGATTCTCTTTGCCGGCGCTCACGCGTGGCGCACGGCAATCGGTAGGCATTGTCTTTGGGGCGGCGCTGGCCGTGGTGGTGTTGCATGCGCCAGCGGCCAGGGCCGATCGGCTGGACGACGTCAAAAAGGCCGGCGTGCTGCGTGTGGGCGTGTTCGATGCCAACCCGCCCTTCGGCTATGCCGATGCCAAGACGGGCCAGCCGGTTGGCCTGGATGTCGATTACGCACAGGCCATCGCCAACAAGCTGGGCGTGAAACTGGAACTACGCGCGACCAACCCGGCCAACCGCGTGCCGCTGCTCACCTCGGGCAAGGTCGACATCGTGGCGGCCAACTTCACCATTACAGACGAGCGCAAGAAGCAGATTGAATTCAGCACACCGTACTTCGCCAGCGGGCTGCAGTTCATCGCCAGGAAGGGCTTCCTCAAGCAGCCGGAGGACTTGAAGAAAGACGGCATTCGGTTGGGCGTCGACAAGGGCACCACGCAGGAAACCACGCTGCGCGAGGGCTACCCCAATGCGCGCGTGATTGCGTATGACGATTCCCCGCTGGCACTGACCGCCCTGCGCAGCGGCGCTATCCAGGCGTTCGCCCAGGACGGCGCCAAGCTTGGTGCGTTGCTTGCCACGCTGCCCAATCGCAACGAGCTGGAGATCTCGCCGTTCGTGCTCACGCGCGAGTACATGGGCATCGGCATCCCCAAGGGGGAAACGCGACTCACGTCCACTGTCGACCAGATCCTGCAAGGCCTGGAAAAAGACGGCACCGCCGCCCGCATCTACGACCGCTGGTTCGGCCCGAAGAGCGCCGCACCGCTGCCGCGCGACTTCATCATCGGCAGCACCAAGTGAGCTTGAACCTGGCTGCGTTCCTCCAGCCCTTGCCGCCGCGTTATCTCGGCTGGATGCTGGAGGGCTTTGGGATGACGCTGCTGGTCTCGGCAGCCGCCATCGCCACTGGGCTGGCGATGGGCCTGCCGCTGACCGCCCTGCGTGCCAGCACCCTGCCGTGGCTGCAGTGGCCGGCACGCGCGCTGGTGGCCTTTCTGCGCAAGACGCCGCTACTGGTGCAGCTCTTCTTCTGGTACTTCGGCGCGGCGCAATTGCTGGGGGAAGACGTGGTCGGCGCCATCACCGGCTGGGGCGGCATTGCGTTGGGGAGCTGGCGGCTGCCCGCACCGTCGTTTGAATTCCTGGCGGCGGCATTTGGCATTGCGTTGTATGCGAGCGCGTTCTTTTCGGAGGAGTTGCGCGCCGGCATCCGCGCTGTGCCGCAGGGCCAACGCGCGGCGGCACTGTCGCTGGGCTTCACGCCGCGCGCGGCGTTTTTGCGGGTGGTGCTGCCGCAGGCGCTGCGCGTGTCGGCCTTGCCGCTGCTAGGGCAGTGCGCCAACACCATCAAAAACACGTCGCTTGCCATGGGCATCGGGCTGGCGGAACTCTCTTACAGCGCACGGCAGGTGGAAACCGATACGCTGCTGGCGTTCCAGGCCTTCGCCGTGGCCACGGTGCTCTATGCCGTGATGATCCTGCTGCTGCAGTGGGCGGCGCCGATAGCCCTGCGGCGGTGGCGCTGGGTGGCGGCATGACGGCAGAAACCGTATTCCTGCACGTGCGTTACCTGCTGATTGGGCCGTATCCGAATGGGCCCTTGGCCGGTGCCGCGCTCACGCTCTGGATGGCGCTGCTGGCCTGCGTGACGGCCACGGCGGTCGGCGTGGGTGCGGCGCTGCTGCTGGATCGGCTCGACAGCGCACCGCGGCTGTGTGGTTTGTCACGTCTATTGCGCGGGTTGCTCGCCACGTTGCGCGCCATTCCCGCGCTGATGCTGATGTTCTGGGCCTACTTCCTGATCCCGATGGCGCTGGGCGTGTCGGTGCCGGAAACCGCCACGGTCGTGACCGCGCTCGCCGCGGTGGGCGCCGCCTACATTGCGCAAAGCATGGAAGCGGGGTTGCACGCCGTGGGCACTGGCCAGCGCAACGCTGCGCTGGCGTTGGGCATGCGCCCAAGCCAAGCGTTACTGATGATCGTGTTGCCGCAGGCCTGGCGGATCATGCTGCCGTCGCTGGCCAACCAGTGGGTGTCGACGGTCAAAGACACATCGCTCGCCTACATCGTGGGGGTGGTGGAACTCTCCACCGCTGCCAGCCAGGTCAACAGCCGCACGGTCGCCTACCCGGCGGAGGTATTTGGCGCCGTAGCGGTGCTGTATTTCGTGCTGTGCAGTGGCATCGAGGCACTGCCGAGGTGGCTGCATGCCGGGACACCCCCTATGCAGGCCGTGCGCACGTCACCCTGGCAACGCTTCCTGCGCTGGCGCGCACGTCCTTCGGTCGGGGCAGTCAGCTAAGGCGCTACGGCACCGGCGTGTGCCTGCATCCGTTCAAACAAGGCATTCAATAACGTCGGCCCCACGGCGGCACGGTGTACCTTCGCATCGGTATGGCCCAGCGCGTGCATGACGGCCTCCCAGCGCGGCCCGAGATTCACTTGCTTGGCCGTTTTGAGGTGCACCTTTGCAAAGTCGCTGAACTTCATCGTCTGCAACGCGGCGGCCTCCACCGGTTCCGAGGTATGCACATGCACAAACAGGGGCGCGGCAGGCCGCCGATTGGAAAGGGCCCTGGGCTGGATGGCAATCTCGAAGACGGTGCCCCGGCTGCCCACATCGCCCGCAGCCTCCAAACGACGAGGCCCACTGACATGCTCGATCTGCCCGCCCTTCAACAACCGCTCCAGATGGTTCGATCTCGGCAGGGCATCACGCTTGAGTTCGTCGGCTTCCCAGGCATTCAGGTGTTGCTCCATCAAACCCAGTGCCTGAAGGCGCTCGGTCAATTGCGCGATCCGCGCATCACCGGCCGGCAGCGATGCCTGCGCCCGCTGCAGCGCAGCTGGCTCGCCAAACCAACTGCGCACCGATGCGCGCACAAAGTCGACGGTCTTCACGGCATCACGACGCGGGTCTCGCATGGCCGCCTCAATACTGCTGGTGTTCTTGCCGCTGGCGCGTGCCGCCGCCACCACGTCCTCTACGCTGCGCGCGCCGCTCAGGCGGTCTGCAGGAAATTTCTTCAGCAGCGTATCGGCGTGCTTCTGTGCATCGATGCGCGTATCGGCAGGGGCAACCTTCTGCGCAGATGCCAGCGCTGGCGCGGGCGCGGCCTGCGCAACGTGGCGCTTGCCCTGTTTGCGCGCTTTGCGGCTTGTGCTGGCAGAAGACTTCTGAGGCTCGGCTTCCTTGAGCGCGGCGGCCACGGGCAACCAGTCGTCCAGCGATCCAGACGCCGCGGGCTTGGACCCGCCAACGCTGTCGCACAAGTCTTTCAACACCGCCTGGTAATCGGCAATCGCATGGGCAAGGTCGAGCACGCTCTTCCATAGACCGGCGTTGTCGTCCATCTCAATCCGGTCCGCCGCTTCTAGGCAGAGGGCCGTCCCGACCTGGTCCAGGTTGTGGCGGAACGCCTCCACCTCACTGACGCAGGCTTGCAGCCTTTCGGCGGACAAGCGGCCCGCAGGGCGAGCGGGCCCGCTGCGCGCCATGGCGATGCTGTGGTCATGGAGATCCGCCAGTGCCTCGTGGCCTGCTTCGCGTCGATAGCGCGTCGCCGCGCCAAATTCATGCGCCAACGCAACGGCATTGAAAGCCCCCGTCGTGTTGACGAGGCCAAAGAACCGGTCTGCACGTTTATCCACCGCAACACCGAGGGCCGAGCGCATCAGGCGGCGGTACAGGCATATGCCTTCGTTGAGCCCGCCGAGCATCGGTTGGAGCGCGTCACGCACGGCGCGCGGCGACTCCGTGCTCTTGCAGCGTTGGATGGCATCGGCCGCCACGTCGTGAAATTCCTTGAGCGCGCCAAGCTTGCTGTCCAGCGCATCGCTCGAATGCGGGCCATTGAAGCTAACCAGAATGCGGTCCAGCGCTTGGATGCCAGACATCGCCGCCGTGGCGCGATTGGACAGGAGTTCGGCTTGTTCCTTGTAAGGATTGGCCGCATGCCCAAGCTGTTTCAGTTGTGCAAGCGCATCCAACCCTTGGTCGGCTGCCTTGACTCCCCTTGTCGCGATATCCACTTGCCGCAGATGGCTTTCTACAGTCTGCCCCTGCGGTTGCTGCATCGCGCCGATGATCACCCCGGCAAGCGCCTTTTCAGTGGCAGCACCCATCTTCCGCGCGGTCTCCAATTGCTGCTTCAGCGCAGCCACCGGCAAACTCGACTCGGTTGCCTGCAAAGGCAGATCGACGCGCCTCGACAGGCGAGAACCTGACGCCCCGGGTCCACGCCCAGACGCCGCAGGTGCTCGCCCCGGCGCATTGGCAGCGCGGCCCCTGGCGCTTCGCGTGCTCCCGCGCTGACTTTCCGGAGTGGCTGCCCCCGCACCGGTCTGAGCGGGTACCGTGTCGGGCGACGCTGCGCGCGAGAGCGGGCCCGGATGGATTCGTCCTGCGTCCATGGCGGCTTTTCCTTCATCAAGGTGCTGCGGAAGGCCGGTTGACCCAGCCTGGTCGAAGAACATCCAAGCTAATCGCCACACGTTACATCGTCCGATGCCGGTGCGAACCGGGCGCCCGCAGAACGAAACTGGCCAAGGCCGTGTGAAGCCGGGGCGGCATCCCATGGCGGTATCTATCGGACACAAAACGCCGGTATCATCGAAAACATGACTGATACCCGCGCCACCACCCATCTCTACCCCGCGCACGACCTGGCGATCTGCACCGACGCCAACACCGCCGTCGAGCGCATCACCGCTATCTATGAGCGCTCGGCCCAGGCGATTCGCGATCGCTTTCACGCCTTTGCGCGTGGCGAGGATTGCAGCGAAGACCTGTCTGCCTGCTACCCGTACCTCGGCATCACCGTCGACCCGAAAACGCTGGTGAGCGACGCGCGGCCGGCGTGGGGCACGGTGGCGTACCCGGGCGTGTATGGCACCACGCTCACGCGGCCGGACCTCTTCCGCGAGTACTACCGTGGGCAGATCGAGCGGCTGCTGCACTATCACAACAGCCCCGTGGTGGTGGGCGTGAGCAACCGGCCGATTCCGCTGCCGTTCGTGGTGGAAGCCTCCACCGTGGACATCACGCCCGAGCAGGCGCGCGCGCTGGGTGGCGCGTTCACGCTGCCGGACTTGTCGATGATCGACGACTCGATCGCCAACGGCACCTACCGCCCGGTGGGCGACGAGCCGCAGCCGCTGTCGATGTTCACCGCCGAGCGTGTCGACCTGGCCCTGCAGCGCCTGTACCACTACACCGCCACGCACCCGAAGCACTTCCAGCGCTTCGTGCTGTTCACCAACTACCAGCGCTACGTGGATGAGTTTGCCGCCCTCGGCCGCAAGCTCATGGAAGAAGGCAACGACGAAGGCTACGTCCGCTTTGTCGAACCTGGCGACACCGAGCACGAACTCGGCATGCCGGCACCCGATGATGCGCACCGCATCAAGGGCCTGCCGCAAATGCCGGCTTATCACCTGGTGCGCGAAGACAAGCTGGGCGTCACGCTGGTGAACATCGGCGTGGGCCCGTCCAACGCCAAGACCATCACCGACCATCTGGCGGTGCTGCGTCCGCACTGCTGGATGATGATCGGCCACTGCGGTGGTCTGCGCCGCTCGCAGCAGTTGGGCGATTACGTACTCGCCCACGCCTATGTGCGCGACGACCACGTGCTCGACCAGGACCTGCCGCCGTGGGTGCCGGTGCCGCCCATCGCCGAAATTCAGGTGGCGCTGCAAGAGGCCGTGGCGCGTATCACGGGGCTCTCCGGCGCCGACATGAAATCGCGCATGCGCACCGGCACGGTCGTCTCCACGGACGACCGCAACTGGGAGCTGAAGTACCAGGCGCTGTACACGCGCTTTAACCAGTCGCGCGCCATTGCCATCGACATGGAAAGCGCCACGATTGCCGCCAACGGCTTCCGGCTGCGCGTGCCCTACGGCACCCTGCTGTGCGTGTCGGACAAGCCGCTGCACGGCGAACTGAAGCTACGCGGCATGGCCAACCTGTTCTACCGCCAGCGTGTGAGCCAGCATTTGGACATCGGCATGGAGGCCGTGCGCCTGCTGCGTGAAAACGGCGTGGAAACGCTGCACTCGCGCAAGCTACGCAGTTTTGACGAGCCTGCGTTCCGATAAGCAGGCACTGGCACGCCCATCAAAAGCATGGCCTCGGGCGGGCGCGTATTGAAACGCTACCGATCCCGAGGAAATGCGGGTTGGCAAAACGATGGCATGTCTGCAGACTGCGATCGTTCCCTGTCACCCGCGAGTGTTTCCATGCCCCTCCTGTTCGCCCCCGGCCGCAGTCTGCCCCGCCCGCCCTACCTTGCTGCGCTGCTTGCGCTCGGTGCCACCAGCCTGGCCACCGCGGCCGATCTTTCCCCGGCCGACGCCGAACGCTACGCCCAGGCAACGTACCGCGACTACTTCGAACTGCTGTCGCTGCCCAACGACGCCATCGCGCCGGAAGACATCCGCAAGAACATCGCGTGGCTGGAACAGGCGTTCCGCAAGCGCGGCTTCACTACGCAGCAACTGGCCAACAACGGCAAGCCGATGCTCTATGCCGAATTGCCCAACGCCGATGCCACGCGCAAGACAGTGCTCTTCTATATGCACGCCGATGGCCAGCCGGTGATCCCCGCGCAGTGGGCGCAGAAAAGCCCGTGGACGCCGGTGCTCAAGCGTAAGACGGCCCAAGGCAGTTGGGAGGAAATCGACTCGGCGCAGCTCTTCAACGGCCCGCTCGACCCGGAATGGCGCGTGTTCGGTCGGGCCTCGGCCGATGACAAGGGCCCGATCATGATGATGCTGGCGGCCATCGACGCGCTGAAGGCCAGCGGCACCCAACCGGCCGTCAACGTCAAGGTGATTCTGGACAGCGAGGAAGAGAAGGGCTCACCCTCCATCAGCCAGGTCATGCAGGCCAACCGTGATCTCCTGCGCTGCGACGCCATCGTCATCCACGATGGCCCCATGCATGCCTCCAACCGCCCAACGCTGGTGTTCGGCAACCGCGGCGCCGCGGAGGCCAGACTCACCGTGTACGGCGGCAAGGTGCCGCTACATAGCGGCCACTACGGCAACTACGCGCCCAACCCGGCGCAACGGCTGGCAACACTGCTGGCATCCATGAAGGGCGACGACGGCCGCGTGACCGTGCCGGGCTACTACGACCACGTGAAGATCAGCGAGGCCGATCGCAAGATCATGGCCGCCGTGCCTGATGATGAGGCTGCGCTCAACAAGCGCCTCGGCATTGCTCACGCAGACAAGGTCGGCGCGAACTACCAGGAGGCGATGCAGTACCCGTCATTGAACGTACGCGGCATGGCCTCCGCCGCCGTGGGCGATAAGGTGGCGAACATTGTGCCCGACAAGGCCGTCGCCGAGCTGGACTTGCGCACCACGCCCGACTCCAGCGCGGGCTACCTCGGCAAGCTGATCGAGCAGCACATCGTTCGCCAGGGCTACCACTTGGTGAAAGACGCGCCCACCGACGAAGAACGCAGCCGCTACGACAAACTCGCCAGCTTCTCGTACCAGAGCGAAGGCGCGGACGCCGCCGGCTCGCCCGTCGATTCTGCCGTTGGCAAATGGGCCTATCAGTCGCTGACGGACAGCTTTGGCGCCACCCCAGCGCCGGTGCGCATCCGCATGATGGGCGGCACCGTGCCGACGGCAGAAATCGTACGCGTGCTGCAGGTGCCGTTTGCGATCATTCCGCTGGTGAATGCCGACAACAATCAGCACGCCGCCAATGAAAACCTGCGCATGGGCAATTACGTGAGCGGTGTGCGCACGATCCACAGCCTGCTGACGCATCCGCTTTGATGGTGTGAGCGGATAGCGCACAGAACAACGCCCGCTGCATGGCGGGCGTTTTCGTGACAGAGCGCTAGTGCGGCAAGCTGGATAACCGGTGCTCGGCCAGCAGCACGCTGGCACTCAGCGCAAGCTGGGCAGAGATGAAGCCCTCGGGCATTTCCAGATCTTCCCAGTCGCATACGACATGGCCTGCACAGCAGACCTGGAAACGCGCCATCCAGCGGCGGTCGTCACGTTGCAGCGGATCAATCAGGATCACATGCATCCCGTGGGTCACTTCCTGAATGGGCATGTCTTTCCCCGCGTGTCGTTGTTGGACGTCCACCTTAGCAAAGGGACGTGACACAAATCTGTCCGCCGGGCACCTACAAACGGGTGAGTGCAAACGTTGGAGCCCCGCCCACGTCACCTCATCCGACCAGCGGATCGGGGCGGGCAGAGGATCGCGTATTCGGCAACGGATAGTTGTCCGGCCCGTAGTAGGTAAACACGGCTGAGAACTTGACCGCACCCGTCTGGTTGGCGCGGGCGGCGTGGAAGGTATTGCAGTGAAACAGCAGCACGTCGCCCGGCAGCAGCGGCACGGGGCGCGCGGTGTCAATCAGCTCGCGGTTCTCGGGCACGTCGGGACGCAGGAAGAGCTTTTCGTCGAAGCGCTCGGCAGGCAACTCCAGCGTGTGGCTGCCGGGGATCACCCACAGGCACCCGTTGTCGACGGTCTCTTCGACCAGCGCCAGCCACGACGATACCAGTGCATTGCGCGCAAACGACCAGTAGCGGCTGTCCCGATGCCAATGGGTGGCCGTGCCAAAGGCGGGGTGCTTCGTCATCACGCAGTTGTGGTGCGCGAGCGAAAGATGCACGGGGCTGCCGATCAGTTGCGCGATGGCACCAGCCACGCGCGCATCGCGTGCCCATTCCGTGTACGGCGTGCCGCGCGAATCCGCATCGAGCAGGCGGCGCACGGTATGGCCGCCCTCGGCCTCGCGCGAAGTTGGCGCGCCGGCATAGCCGACATCGGTTTCCAGTTCCACCGGCGCCGCCGCATGGGCCAGCGCATCCTGCGCGGCGGACAGCAATGCGGTGCACTCCTGCTGGCTTGCAAGCCCACGCAGCACGACATAGCCGTGCTCGTTGAAGAAGGCTTGCTGTTCAGCGGAAAGCGGATGCGCGTAGGCGGGCTTGGAAGCAGGCGCGGTCATGGCGGAAAGATCGGTCGGAGACGGCGAAAGACGAAGAGTGTAGCGCGCCGCCCCTCTGTCTGCAGGCCGAGCGCGGCATCAAAGCCGCCAGACCTGCGCTGGATCAAGCGGGGCCGACTCCAACGCCAGCGCAGTCACGGCCGGTGCGCCGTGATCTCCCAGCCGACATCGCTTACCGCAGAAGCCGCGGGTGTAGCGCGGTGCCATCAAATTTCGCTCGATATCGCACAAGATGCGCCGCGCACGGCACAATGGCACGCTGTTGCGTACCCATTTCTGCGCACCGCTTTTCCCCATCCTTTCTGTTTCAACGCCCCCATGAACACGCAATCCCACCAGCTCAGCATGACCGTGCTGATGACGCCCGACATGGCCAATTTTTCCGGCAATGTGCACGGCGGCCACATCCTCAAGCTGCTCGATCAGGTCGCCTATGCGTGCGCGAGCCGCTATGCCGGCCGCTATGTCGTGACGCTGTCGGTGGACCAGGTGGTGTTCCGCCAGCCGATCCATGTGGGCGAATTGGTGACGTTCCTGGCGTCGGTCAACTACACCGGCCGCACGTCGATGGAAATCGGTATCAAGGTGGTGACGGAAAACATCCGCAACCAGGTCGTGCGCCACACCAACAGCTGCTACTTCACCATGGTGGCAGTCGACGACGATGGTAAACCGGCCGAGGTGCCGCCGCTCACGCCCGCCAACACGGAAGAAAAGGAACGGTTTGAGGCCGCTCAGCAGCGCCGCGCCCTGCGCCAGGAAATGGAAGCGCGGCACAAGGCCATCAAGGCGGCCTATGGCACGCCGGGTACATCGGATACCGTCAGCTAAGCAAACACGGGCGCCAGCCCTGTCTGCGTACGCAGTCAGCAACACACTGCAAACCGCGTGGCGCCGCGATCGGGCATCGTTATCCACAGGCTTACCCACCGTTTCTGTGGATAACGCCCTGCGCTTGCGCAAACCCGGCCGAGACAATCGCCTCAACCGGCCGCGCCACAATCGGCACCCCAAAGCTTTCGATGGCCGGCAGCGTCGCGTTGTGATGCTGCCGGATGGCCTCGCCGCTGGCGTGCGGCTTGTCGTGCGTGGTGTGTGCGTCGGCCGCCAGCGTGATGGCATAGCCCAATGCAGCCGCCTGGCGGACGGTGGTATCGACACAGAATTCGCTAGCGTATCCACACACCACAAGATGGTCCGCGCCAAGGCGGCCCAGCGCCGCCGCCAGATCCGTGCGCAGGAACGCATTGGGCGTCGTCTTGCGCACCACGGTGTCTGTCGGCAATGCCTGCAATGTCTCGACGAGGACCCATGCGGGCGAGCCATACGGCAATTCGTCATGCGCGGTCTCGTGCTGTACAAAGATCACCGGCACGCTGTTCTCGCGCGCACTGGCAATCAAGCGATGGATGGCGGTCAGCACGGTGTCTGCCTGTGCGGGCGGCGGCGTGAAGAGGCCGGCTTGCACGTCGATGACGATCAGGGCGGTGGTCATGGAGTGTGGGCTTGGCGTTGCGGAAGTCCGCGCAGGAAGGCGAGCACCGCGTCGTTGAACAGCGCCGGACGCTGCAGCGGAGCAAAGTGGCTCACACCTGGCAACTGCACCAGCCGCGCGCCGGGAATGGTCGCCGCCAGATATTGCGCGTGCTCGGGGTGGATGAATTCGTCGTGCTCACTCTGCGCAATGGTGACGGGCACGCGGATCGCCGCCAATGCCTGGGCGGTGGCATTCGGCTGCGTCTGCATCATCTCGGTGACAGCGGCGACAAAGGCATCGAAATCGCCGGGCGTGGCCGACAAGGCAGCGTAGTCCTGCCGATGGCGGTGAAAGCAGCGGTCGATGACAGGCGTGGGCCGGAAAGGCTTGGCCCCGCTTGGGTCCATGTTGCAGCCGAAAAAGAACACGCCGCTCACCTGCTCGGGCGTTTGCATGGCGAGCGTGAGCGCAATGCATGCGCCATCGCTCCAGCCAATACATGCGGCGCGCTCGATGCCGATGGCGTCCATGACGGCGCGCGCATCAGCGGCCATTCGTTCATAGGTATAGGGCCGCGCATCGCGCGTGCTGCGGCCGTGCCCGCGGCTGTCGATCGTGATGGCGCGATAGCCCGCGGCGACCAGCGCCGGCACCTGGTGCCCCCAGTTGCCGCTGTGTCCCAGGCCGCCGTGCAGCAGAATCACCGGCGTGCCGGCGCCGAAGGTTGCGTACCAGAGGCGCGCACCATCGTGCTCGACTTGGCCGTGGTGCACGGCAGCGGGCAAAGACGGTGCCCCGTGGGCTTCGAAGCGCGTCAGATCATCGTCGAGCATGCCCACGCCAATCTCCTGTCAGCCTGCGTAACCCAGCGCGGCAAACTGCTGCTTGAACCACCAGTAGCACAGCGCTGCCACGACTGCGAAAACCGCCACGAGCCCCCAGCCGATGGGCGTCAGGCGCTTGCGCTGGGCGTCGCGATAGGCCAGCTTGTCGCCGCCCACCAGAAACGCCAGCCCGAAGACCAGACACGCCGGCACTAGCACCATCGCCTTGAGCGAGTAGCGCACCGTGGGCGCACCAGCCTGGGCCTCATGCAGCGGGCCGAGAAGGAAGTACCAGCCGATGGCGGCGCCAATGATGAGCGTCAGCACGCCGCCCAGACGGGTCTTGAGATCTTGAGACATGGGGATTCCGAGAGATGGATTGAGCGACGCGTCCGATCACGCCGCCGGTATGCCCCGCGAGAATAGGCAAGCCGCTGCAGCTACGCAACTTGTGTTAAGCGCGTTAACACTGGTCGACCTGCGCCCGGTTGTGTTCGGGTTGCAGAAACCGGAATCACGCTGGTTTGACCAGCAACATCACCAGCGCCGTACCCAGCAGCACAGCACAAAACGCCAACCGCAAGCGCAACGCAGAAAACCGGTACGCCAGCGCCACGCCCCAAGACACGCTGACGATGCCCCCGATAGCCAGCGGCACACCCGTGCCCCAGTCCACATGCCCCGCGTGGGCATACGTGGCCAGCGCGATGACCGCGCCCGGCACAACAAGCGCAAGCGCCATGCCTTGGGCGCGCGTCTGCGCCATACCGAAAAACGTCACCAGTGCCGGCACCACCACCAGCCCGCCGCCCACGGTGAAGATGCCCGACATGGCCCCGCTGGCGATGCCCATCAGCGGCAGCGCGGCGATGGGCATGGCGTGTGGCGCCGCGTGATCGGCTGCGTGCGCGGCACCCGCCTTGTCCTTGAGTTGCGAGGCAAAGTACAGCGCCAGCACGATCAGAAACACCGCAAACGCCGTATGCAGATGATGGGCGTCCAGTCCGGCTGCAAAGCGCGCGGCCACATACGTTGCCGCCATCGAAAACACGCAGATCAACGCCACCGAACGCAGATGCACCGGATGCCGTTGGTGATACCGCAGAAACCCGATGAGCACGTTGGGTGCAATCATCACCAGCGCAGTGCCTTGCGCCAGATGCTGATCCATGCCGTACAGATAGCCGAGGATGGGGATAGCAATCAGTCCACCGCCAATGCCGAGCAGCCCACCGGCCACACCCAGGCCCATACCGAGCAGCAAGTTGATCAGACCCGTGAGGACCGCGTGAGACGTCATGCCAGCGTGCAAGGTGAGGAAGGTGAATTGCGGAGGGGCGAACGAACACGGCGGCGCGCCGTGTCTCACACAGCGCGCCGCCGGCAGGTCGAGCGGGGAATTGTAGCGTCAGCGCTTAACGGACGTGCGCGGCAAAGCCGGATTGGTGGGGGGCAATGTCGGCACGCAACGTCAACGCCGGGATCTCGTAGTCGCCGGCATTCTGCTTGCGGAACGGAATCGGCGCGGTGGTGAACAGCGTATCGAGCCGCTCGCCGAGCGCGTTCGTGATGCGCTCGAAGCGCGCCGCGTCCATGCGGCCGGTGCGGTACGTCACGAACGGCGGCAGCACATCAAAGCCGGGGTAGTACAGGATGCCGTGCTGGATCGGGAACAGGATGTCGTCAATCGGGCCATTGATGCCTCGCGCGCTGTAATGCGATTCCCAGCCCCCTGCGGTAACGACCAGCATGGCGCGCTTGCCCACAAGCGTGCCTTCGCCGTAACGGTCACCCCAGTGGGTGTCGGAGTGCTCGCCCACGCCATAGGCGAAACCGTAGGCATACACGCGCTCCACCCAGCCCTTGAGGATGGCCGGCATGGAAAACCACCACAGGGGGAACTGCAAGATCACCGCATCGGCCCATTGCAGCTTGGCTTGCTCAGCGGCAATGTCGGGGGCCTGCAGGCCATGCTCGAAGGCGTATTGCGAATCGAGCGACGCATCAAAGTGCGGGCCGATTGGTGCAACGGTGCTGTCGGCGGCATCCAGCACGGCTTTCCATCGCATGGCGTACAGGTCGGACACCTGCACCGTGTGGCCAGCAGCCTCCAGCCGGCGGACAGCGAAATCCTTCAGCGCGCCATTCAGCGATTTGGGCTCGGGATGGGCATAGACGATCAGAACATGCATGGTGACAACTCCAGATGAGATGACGCCAGCATGCAAGACGAGCAGGTATATTGGAAATGAATGTTCAGAATCCCAGCCATAGCCATGAATAATCTCAGACGACTGGACCTCAACCTGCTCGTCACGCTCGACGTGCTGCTGACCGAGCACAACGTCACGCGTGCGGCAGAGCAGCTGAACTTCTCGCAGCCGTCGGTGAGCGTGCATCTGGCCAAGCTGCGCGACATCTTTGGCGACCCTCTCCTGCTACCCGGTCCGCGCGGCATGCGCCCCACTGCACGCGCCGAGGCGTTGCGCGAACCGCTGCGGCAGGCACTCGAAGCGCTGGAGCAGGCCGTCGCGCCGGCCAGCCCATTCGAGCCCGCCCGGGCCACCAACACCTGGCGCGTGGCCGCCACCGACTACGGCGAATCCACCATCGTGCTGCCGGCGCTCAACAGCCTGCGCGCCAGCGCACCCGGCACGCGGCTCGCCGTGTTGGAACTGGTGCCGCCGCGCATTGAAAAGCAGGCCGAGCAAGGCGAGATCGACCTCGTGTTCCACACCACCGATGGCGCACCGCCCGGCCTGCGCCGCCGCGCGCTCTTTACCGAGCGCTACGTGCTGGTCGGCCGCGCCGGGCATCCGCGGCTCAAGCGCAAGCCAACGCTCGCGCAGTTTTGCGCGCTGGACCACGTGATCGTCTCGCCCGATGGCGGTGGCTTCTTCGGCGTGACCGACGATGCGCTCAAGGCCACCGGGGCCAGCCGACGCGTGGCCCTGTCCGTGCCGCACTTTCTGTTTGTGATGACGGCGGTGGCCAGCACCGACCTGGTGGCGATGCTGCCCGAGCGGCTCGTGCGGGGAGCCAGCGCGTTACAGGTGGTGGAACCGCCGGTGGAGGTCCCCGGCTATGAGATGTCGATGCTGTGGCATGAGCGCGTGCATCGGGACCCTGCGCATCAGTGGCTGCGTGAGGTCATTGCGCAAGCGCTATAGACGGCCGGCGCGGGGGGCGTGAGGGCGTGACCAGTCGACCGGCCTACCGCAAATCACACCGCATGCACAGCGCCGACGTACGTTCCGCATTGCGGAAGACCGCTGAGGCCCGCACTTCCGGCGGCGCCTTTTCTGCCGGAAACAGCGAGAAACCCCACCGGGCAAAGTACGCAGGGGCCGTCGTCGTCAACAGATAGGCTTCACGCGCGCCCAGGCCGCGTGCCCGTAGCAGCAGCGTTTCGATGAGCCGGCTGGCGACGCCGCGATCCCGGTAGACAGGGTCGACCGCGGCCGAGCGCACCACGATGGACCGACCACCCTGCTCCGCCGCCGCACAGCCGACGATGCGGCCCTTGTCCAGCGCCACATGAAACGCCTCGATGCTGTCTTGGGTGTCCTCTGCGGGCAGCCCGCAGCGCCTGAGGAGCGCGGCCACCTCGCTCCAGTCGTCGGGGGCCGCCTGGCGAAGCTGAATCTCGTCGGTCTGCATGTGTGGATGGTGTGTTCGGGAGCGCGCCCGCAGGCAGGACATTGCTGCGGCACGCTTCCAGGGTCATCACGCAATATAGATCGCGCCTTTCCCGGCGTCAGCGTGTTTTGGGCGGTGGGACTTGCCACTGGCGAAATGCAGTCGACACGAGGCTCGGATGCAAAAAAAGTCCATGCGCCTTTCTCCGCACGTCAATCGTCGGCACGACGGATAGCCGTGCGGCGTCGGTTTCCGACAACGTTGACAATCATTGACTGTGCGTTTGCGCAATCTGTGTTTGCCGGAAAGACATGGCCCCGGTAGAGTCTTTGCCCAATGGGCCTTGGCCCAGAAGCAGTTTGGCAAAACCGGAGTGATCCGGCGACGCAAAGCTATAGGGGCTTCCATCGGGGGAAGTCAGCCAGTTGCCCGTTGACCTGCAATGGCGGCGGGCCAATTGACACGCAGATTCAGCGTGATCAGGAGGCACACATGAAAACAACGAAAACAGGGGGGCGCACGCCCGCATTCGCCACGGCAGTGGTGGCATCGCTGCGGGGCAGCGCAAAGGCCAAGCTGGCGCGCATTGCATGTTCGGCCATGGCCCTGGTGGCCGGAGCAATTGCGGGCGCACCGCTGGCGCAGGCCGAAGGGCTGCTGGTGCCGGCGTATATCTACCCCTCCGGCACGGGCGCCACGCAGTGGAACACGCTGGCGTCCACCGCCAAGACGGTGCCGACCACCGTCATCCTGAACCCCAACAGCGGCCCCGGCACCACGCAAGACGCCAACTACGTCGCGGCGGTGGCCCAAGTGCATGCCGCAGGCGGCAAGGTGATCGGTTATGTCTCCACCTCGTACGCGCAGCGCTCGCTGTCGGCGGTGGTGCAAGACATCAATACGTATCAGGCGCTATACCAAGTCGACGGCTTCTTCATCGACGAGATGACCGACGATAGCCTGACCTCGAACATTCAGTTCTACCAGTCGGTCTACAACTACATCAAGGGGCTGTCGACGGCCTACACCGTGACGGGCAACCCGGGCACCAACGTGCCGGAGATCTACGCCAGCCTGCCGGTGGCCGACCAGCTCGTGGTGTTTGAAGACGCCGCCAAGTACTACAAGTCGTACGCGCCGCTGGCATGGCAGGCCAACTACCCGGTCAGCCGCTTTGCGCATATCGTCTACAGCGCCTCTTCCACGCAGATGCCGACGTTTGTGAAAAACGCGTCCGCGCTGGGTGCCGGCTCGGTGTATGTCACCTCGAAGGGGCTGCCGAACCCGTATGGCGCATTGCCGGGCTACTGGAGCCAGGAAGTGTCGGCCGCTGCCGCCGCAAAATAATCGTCGCAAAATGATGTGAGGTTTTGCCGCCGGGGCAAGGGAATCCCGGCGCATGCTTTATAGTCGGGGCCACATCCGCATCCCGCCTCCGCCCGCTGCTGCTCGCGGGCCTTGAGGACAACAACAAGGAGAACCCCGTGGCCCTGACTTCCAACAAGCTGCCTGCCTGGACCATCGCCGGCCCCGCATTTGCGTGGGCGGTGCTGGTGGCCGGCACGCTCATGACACCGCCTGGCTGGCTGATCGCGCTGATGGGGCTGGCGTTGGCCGGCGCCGTTTTCGCGGCCGTGCACCATGCCGAGGTGGTCGCGCACAAGGTGGGCGAACCGTTCGGCACGCTGGTGCTTGCCATTGCCGTGACCGTGATCGAAGTGGCGTTGATCGTCTCGGTCATGCTGTCGTCCGGGCCGGAGAAGGCCGGGCTGGCGCGCGACACGGTGTTTGCCGCAGTCATGATCATCTGCAATGGCATCGTCGGGCTGTGCCTGTTCGTGGGCGGCCTGCGCCACCGCGAGCAAGCGTTCCAGGCACCGGGCGCCAACGCCGCACTGGCGGTGCTGGCGGCACTGGTGACGTTGACCATGGTGCTGCCGAACTACACCAGTTCCGCCCCAGGGCCCGTGCTGACGCCGTCGCAACTCGGCTTTGCCGGGGTGATATCGCTGGTGCTGTACGGCTGCTTCGTGATCGTGCAGACTATCCGCCACCGCGATTACTTCCTCGCGGAAGGCTCCAACGAAGACGTGCATGCCCCGCCGCCGCCCACGCGCGTCGCCCTGGCCAGCACGGTGTTGCTGATGGCGAGCCTGGTGGCCGTGGTCGGCTTGGCCAAAGTCCTGTCGCCGTCGGTGGAAGCGGCGCTGCTGAGCGCGGGCGCGCCGGCCGCGGCCGTCGGTATCGTCATCGCGGCGCTGGTGCTGCTGCCCGAAGGCCTGGCGGCGCTGCGCGCGGCCAATGCCGACCGCATTCAGACCAGCCTGAACCTGGCGCTTGGCTCTGCGCTCGCCAGCATCGGGCTGACCATTCCCACCGTGGCGGCCGTGTTCATCTGGATCGGCCGGCCACTGGAGCTGGGCCTGGGGCCCAAGGAGATGGTGCTGCTGGTGCTGACGCTGATCGTGTCTGCGCTCACGCTGGGCAAGGGCCGCACGACCATCCTGCAAGGCGTGGTGCACCTGGCGATCTTTGCGTCGTACCTGTTTCTGTCGATCGTGCCCTGAGCGGACCGTTCGGCAGCAGCCAACACTCCGGGCGCCTACGGGCGCCCTTTTTATTGGCACTATGGCACGGGCTGCATCTCCTGCAACAGCGTCGGCACCAACTCGGACACCGTCGGGTGGATGTGCATGGCGCGGCTGATCGTGGTGTAGGGCGCCTTGGCGTACATGACGTCGAGCAGCGCATGCACGACCTCATCCCCGCCCACACCCAGAATGGATGCGCCCAGGATTTCGTGGCTTTGCGCATCGACCACCACGCGCATGAAGCCCGCGCTCTCGCCCTTTTCCACCGCGCGCCCGACGCGCGTCATCGGGCGGTACCCCACCAGCAGCTTGCGGCCAGACTGCTTCCCCTCCGCCAGCGACAGCCCGATGCGCGCCAGTGGCGGATCGATGTACATCGCATACGCGGCAATGCGGTCCGACAGCTTGCGCGGATCGTTGTCGAGCAGGTTGGCCGCCACGATCTCGTAATCGTTGTACGAGGTGTGCGTGAAGGCGCCGCGCCCATTGCAATCGCCCATGGCCCAGATGCCCGGGACGTTGGTACGCAGCTGTTCGTCCACGCGGATGTAGCCACGCGCATCGGTTTCAACGCCGGCTTTGTCCAGGCCAAGGTCATCCGTGTTGGGCACGCGACCCACGGCCATCAGCAGATGCGAGCCCGAGACCTCCCGCGCGCCGCCATCGCAATCCAGCCCGACCACCACGTTGGCTGCATCGCACCGCACGTGCAGGCAATTGGCGCCGACCTGCACATCGATGCCTTCCGCCTCCAGAATCTCGCGCACGGCTTGCGAGACGTCTTCATCCTCGCGCGCAATCAGGCGCGGGCCTTTCTCGATGATGGTCACGCGTGCGCCAAAACGCCGGTACATCTGCCCAAATTCCAGCCCCACGTAGCTGCCGCCGATCACGATCAGGTGCTCGGGTAGGAAGTCCACGTCCATCATGGTCGAGTTGGTGAGATAGGGCACCTGATCGAGCCCCGGCATGGAGGGAATCAACGCGCGCCCACCAACGTTGATGAAGATGCGCTCGGCCTCCAGCAGGTCATCGCCCACGCGCACGGTGCGTGCGCTCTCAAAGCGCGCGTGCCCCTGGAAGACGGTGCCGTGCTCCAGGCCGCGCACCCACGTTTCCACGCCATGGTTGGAGCGGCCGGACACCTCGTCCTTGCGGGCTTTCACGCGTTGCATGTCCACCGTGACGGGGCCATCGATGACCACGCCATAGTCGGCCGCGCGCCGGGCCATGTGCGCCGCATAAGCGCTGGCCACGAGGGTCTTGGTCGGGATGCAGCCGGTGTTGACGCACGTGCCGCCAAAGCGGTCGCGTTCGACGATCGCAACCTTCATGCCGGCGGCGGACAGGCGCGCGGCCAGCGGTGGGCCCGCCTGGCCGGTGCCGATGATGATGGCGTCGAAGCGTTGCGTCATGGCGGCCTCCTGCGTAGCAGCATCGATCCATGGTAGACCGCCTGCGCGCGAACAGCAGGAGAACAACCACCGTGCTTCAGCGATGTGCTGGAGGACGCCGTGCAAGTCGCACGTGTCGTACGTGATCAGCCGAGCGGCTGATGGAAGGCGGACAACGCCGTCCAACCGGGAGCGCGGGGGCTCCCGGCGCACGTCACATCAATGGTGATGATGCCGGCCGTGGCGACGGCGGCCGTGATCGCCGTGGTCGGAGTACGAATTGCGCTGCACGTTGCCGCCCAGCGCCGCACCCGCGCCGCCGCCCAGGCCCGCGCCCACGATGCCGCCCGTGCGACCGCCCATGGCGTTGCCCGCAGCCGCGCCCACGCCGCCGCCCAGCGCACCGCCCACAATGGCGCCCTTGCGCTCGTGGCCGTTGGCCGTCAACGCACCACCGGCGCCGCCACCAATCGCGCCGCCAACGATGGAGCCCGTCTGGCCGCCGATCGCGCCACCCACGGCTGCACCGCCCGCGCCGCCCAGTGCGCCACCGAGCGCATTGCGCAAATCATCGGCTGCCGCCGGCAACGCCGTCAGGCCAGCCAGCGTTGCAATGACCAACGTCGGGGCAATTTTCTTCCACATGGTGAGTTCTCCTTATTCGCAATACCGGATGCGGGCACCGTCTGGCGGCCCATCCTGGCTCAATGGATGTGCGGCGCAGAATACCCGGCGCATGGCGGCTCGGGTTATACATTCCCGTCAAACCAGTAACAAAATGTATTCAAATATGGGCTGTTGCTCAGTTGACAGACAAAACCAGGAGATTTTCGCCCTATGCCGACCTACGTCGCCTTCCTGCGAGCCCTGAATGTTGGCGGCACCGGCAAGCTGCCGATGGCCGATCTGCGCGCGATGTGCGAATCCATCGGCTTGACAGACGTGCGCACCTACATTGCAAGCGGCAACGTGGTGTTTCAGAGCCGGCTGTCGGAAGCCTCGGTCAAGGCAAAGCTGGAGCGCTGCCTGGAGGACTACGCCGGCAAGCCCGTCGGCGTGCTGGTCCGCACGGGCGCGGAATTGGCGGCAGTGTTGGAAGGCAATCCGTTCAAGGCTGCGGCACCCAACCGTACGGTGGCCATCTTTCTGGACGCTCCTCCGCCGGCCGATGCGCTCACCACCGTCAGCGGCCGGGATACGGAAGACCTCGCCCTCGGCACGCGCGAAGTGTACGTGCACTACGGCGAGGGCATGGCGCATTCCAAGCTGAAGATTCCCGCGGCAAAGACCGGAACGGCACGCAACATGAACACCATCGCCACGCTCGTCACGTGGGCGATGGGGTGAAGTGCCAACACCAGCGGATCGGCTAGCCGGCGGAAGTGGACTGCCCGCACTGCGGGCAGAATTTGGCACCGTGCGCAATGAGCAAGCACCGGTGCAGTGTCGTATTTCAATTTGTTAACACTGGGCCGGTGCGTGCTCGCCACCCTTAGCGCAGCACAAATCGGCTGGGCTCTGTTGGCCAGTGCAAGCCGTCGACTCGATACCTGCTTCAATGCGGCGCCGCCACCTTGCGCTGCGCCATATGGTGGAAGTACGCCAACAGATCATTGAGTTGCGCGTTGGAGAGCGTCTTCTCGTCAATGGCGGACATGCGGGCGTTGGGCCACCAGCGCAGTGATTGCGGATCGCGGATGAGATGGCGCAGCTTCTCGTCGCCCAGGTACTCCACGGGGCTGTACGGCACGTTCAGGTCGGGGCCCAGGTTGGCATCGCCCGCGCGATTGAGCGTGTGGCACGAGAAGCAAACGCGCTGGAACGTGGCAAAGCCGCGCATGACCGGGCCATCGGCAGGCAGCCCTGCGGCAGGCCGGATGGCGGCAAAGCGCTCGCTCGGCAACGCGGCCACGTCGATGCGCACGATGTTGTACGTCCACAGGCTTTCATTCACCAGCGATGCCTTGGCAGGCGGTGCCGTCCAGACCAGGCGGAACGGGCCGATGTCCTGCCCCTTGAGCGTGGGCCATGGCGCTGCGGGGTCCTCCACGGCCAGCCAGGCACGCGGGCCATCAGCCCGGTCGGCCAGCAGCAAGCGCATCGGCAAGTGCGAGACATAGCCGTCGCTGGCGGCAGTGGTGGCGCTGGCCTCGGGGTCGATCTGCTGCCCGCTAAAGAGCGCCGGCGCGGGAATCGCCTTGACGGTCAGGTGGCGCTTGAGGTTCTGGTCTTCCACGGTGACGTCGCGCAAGCGCGGATCGTGCAGAAGCGCGTCACGCGACAGCGTCTGCTGCCGGGCACCGACGTTCACGGTGAGCGTGGCAGTGTCGTCAGCATGCGCGGCGCTTGCCAGCGCGACACATGCGCACGCCATCCAATTCGCGATTGTCACGAGCGGGGTCTTCATGGGGTCTCCTTTTGGTCCATTCGGTGCATTCGATCGGACGCAAGTGTAGGCAAACCGGCGTGACTTGGCATGTTGATTGTCATCGGTCGCTCTGTGCCTCGATGCATTGCCGGACGATCTGCAACGCAGCGTCCAGCCGATCCAGCGCGACGGAGCCGAGCGCCAGCCGTAATGCGTGCGGTACTGATTTCGACGTCGCAAATGGCTCTGCGGTGGACACGGAGATGCCGTATTCCTGCAATGCCACGGCCACGCGGTCGGCGCGAACCTCCGGCGGCAGCACAAGCCAGACGAAGTACGACGCCGGATGTGCCACCAGCGTCAGCCCAGCCAATGCCTTGCGGGCAATGGCCTGGCGCGCTGCCGCATCGCGCCGCTTTTCGGCTTCCAGGCGATCGACGGTGCCGTCGTCCAGCCATGCACACGCTAGGCTGGTGACGATGGCCGGCGTATTCCATGTCGTCGCGCGAATGGCGCGCTCCAGCTGCGGCACCCACGCTGCGGGCGCGGCCATGAAACCGAAACGCAAGCCCGTCGCAATGCTCTTCGACACGCCGGACACATACACGGTCGATTCCGGCGCCAGCGTAGCCAGCGGCGCGGGCGGGCTGTCTTCGAGGAAAGCGTAGGCCGCATCTTCAATAGCGATCAGTCCATGCCGGCGCACGATGGCGGCCAGCCGGCGCCGCCAGCCGATGCCGCTCACCCAGCCGAGCGGGTTGTGCAGCGTGGGCATGACGTAAACGGCACGCACACGCCGGCGTGCACACAGCCGGTCCAGCGCATCGAGGTCCATGCCCTGCCCCGCTGCCGGCAACGGGGCCAACTCCAGATGCAGCATTTCGGCCACCACCTTGAAGCCGGGATACGTGAGCGCATCGACGGCAACCACGTCGGCGGGCTTGAGCAGCGCCATCGCCGCCACTGCCAAGCCGTGCTGGGCGCCATCGACCACCAGCACGTTCTCGGGCGGGACCGCCAGACCGCGTTGCGCCAAGTGCCGCGCCACACATGCCCGTTCATGCGCGCGGCCGCCGTGCGGGGCATAGCGCAGCAGCGGGTCCAGATCGCCGCCGGCGGCGAGCTTGCGCAATGCGCGGCTCAGCAGTCGGGCCTGCCCGGGCAGCGACGGGTAGTTGAAGTTGAGATCCACCACGCCGGCCGCAACGGCCTGCTGGTCAATGCCCAGGCCGCGCGGCAGCGTGTTCTCGCGCACGAACGTGCCACGCCCCACTTCGCCGTTCACCAGGCCCATCGCTTCGAGTTCGGCATACACGCGCGTGGCCGTAACCAGCGCAACGCCGTGTTGCTGCGCCAGCTTGCGGTGCGTGGGCAGGCGCGTGCCGGGCGGCAGGTGGCCGGTGCGGATCTGCGCGGCCAGTTCGTCAACGAGGGGTTGGTAGCGCGCTTGGGTCATGTCTCGGTGTACTAAGGACAATTTTTTGATTGTATTGTCCGCACACCCTAGCATGGCATCGATCCCAACACCGCCCGGCCCACGCCATGCATATCGCCATCCTCACCTTTGACGGTTTCAACGAACTTGATTCGCTCATTGCCCTGGGCGTGCTCAACCGCATCAAGAAGCCCGACTGGCGCGTCAGCCTGTGCTGCCCGCAACGGGAAGTCACGTCGATGAACGGGGTGACGGTGCATGCGCAATCGATGCTGGAAGACACGCGCACGGCAGATGCCGTCCTCGTCGGCAGCGGCATCCGCACGCGCGAGGTAGTGGCCGATGCGGCACTGATGGCGCGCCTGGCGCTCGATCCATCGCGTCAACTGATCGGGGCGCAGTGCTCGGGCACGTTGGTGTTGGCCAAGCTGGGGTTGGTCGGCAACATGCCCGCCTGCACCGACCTGACCACCAAGCCCTGGGTGCAGGAAGCCGGTGTGGAAGTGTTGAACCAGCCCTTCTACGCCAGCGGCAATGTGGCGACGGCGGGTGGGTGTTTTGCTGCGCCGTACCTGGCAGCCTGGGTGATCGCGCGCATGGAAGGGATCGACGCGGCGGCAGAAGCGCTGCACTACGTCGCGCCCGTCGGCGAAAAAGAAGCCTATGTCGAAAACGCCCTGCGCAACCTGCGGCCTCACCTGCCCGGCTGATCGCGGGGGCACGGGCCAGCCGATACACTGGCAAGTCCTTCAAACCGCGCAGACACGCGATCAGGAGTGACCTCTTGAACACGCTGACGACACTGAAGACACTTGCCCTGCCCCTTGCCGTGGCGTTACTGACCCACAGTGGCGGGACTTCTGCGGCAGAGAGCCTCGCCAACGGCATCAAGCGCCGCGCGCCGCAGGGCATCACCACCCGGCTTTATGCGTGCGTCGACAAGGCGGGCGACAACCCAGACGCCATCGGCGCATGTTTGTCGGCCGAGAAGACGGCGCAGGATGCGCGCCTGAACACCGCGTACAAAACGCTGCTCGGCAAGCTCAATGGCAACGCGAAAGATGCGCTGGTGAACTCGCAGCAGGCATGGCACGACTTCGATGCCAAGACGACGGCCTTTGAATCCAGCATCTACGGCAGCGGTACGCTCAACGACTTGCGGCGTCTGGAGAACGCCATCTTCCGCCTGAGCGAACGCGCCAACGCGCTCGACAAATACAACGCTGCGGCGCAAGCGCAGTAACCCCGCGCCTTACACCGCGCTCGCCATCGACAACCACCGGCGCAGAATCGCCACGCTGTAGCGCGAATCCACCTGCGCGATGAACTGCATGAAGTCCACGCTGGCCGCATCATCCGCGCGATCAGAAATCGTGCGGATGGCGGCAAACGGCACGCCCCACTCGTGGCAAACCTGGGCGACAGCGGCCCCTTCCATTTCCACCGCCAGCGCATCGGGTAGCGCCTGACGCAGGATGGCGCTTTCCGCCGAAGTGCAGACGAAGCGGTCTCCGCTGATAATCAGGCCGGTATGCACGCGCGGCGCACTGATGCCAAACGCTGCCATGACGTCTGTGCCGAGCAGCGCATGCGGATCGGCCAGCACCGCGTGAGCGCTGTCCAACAGCGCCTGCACGAGTGCAGTATCAGCAGGAAAACGCGCTACGCCGGTGAGCGGAATCTCCCAGCGCGGAAACAGCGGCGAGGCATCCACGTCGTGCTGCAGCAACTGCGCTGACACCACCACGTCGCCCACCGCTACCTCGGGCGCAAGCCCGCCGGCCACACCGGCAAACACCACGGCGTGCACGTTGAAATGCGTGATCAGCGCCACCGTGGTCGATGCCGCCGCCACCTTGCCCACGCGTGAGAGCACGACCACCACGGCGCGGCCGTCCAGATGGCCGGTCCAAAAATCACGGCTGCCAATGCGCACGCATTGCGCGTCGGAGAGCAGCGTCAGCAGTTCGCTGATCTCCTGATGCAGGGCGGCCACGATGCCGATTGGACCGTGGGGACCGTGGTGGCCGTGGGATGGGGCGGACGGGGTGTGCATGCGAGCGTTGGAGCGGGCGAGAAAGACGCCATTGTCGCCGCAATCCGCCCTGCCCCTGCGCGGCGGAACGTCAGATGCGCTGCGCAGCCGCTTGCACGGCGGCGTACCGATCGGCGCGCAGGCGGTTCAGCCGCTCGGTCACGGCTTCCAGAACCTGCGGCGCGGCGCGCTCGGGGCGGCCACAATCGAACGGCGGCGCGGGGGCATATTCGATGCCGAGCTGCACGGCTTGCGCGTGTTCCTCGCCAGCAATGTCCGCCATGACGGAGAGCGCCATGTCGATACCGGCCGTCACGCCGCCGCCGGTGATGAGGTTGCCGTCGCGCACCACGCGGCCTTCGTCCACCCTGGCACCAAACGCCGGCAGCAACTCGCGCCACGCCCAATGGCACGCCGCGCGCTTGCCACGCAGCAACCCTGCCGCACCGAGCACGAGGGAGCCGGTACACACGGACGTGATGTACTGCGCGCCGTCTGCCAGACGACGCACTTCTCGTACAAAATCGGCGTCGCCCATCGCCTCGATCACACCAAAGCCGCCGGGCACGCAGATCAGGTCAGCATGCGGAATGTCCGCCAGCCGCTGCACGTTGGCGAAGGTGAGTCCGCCGTCGGCGTGAATGGTGCCGCCGCGCGCGGACGCCATGACACATTGCGCGCCGGGCAGACGCCAGAACACTTCGTGGGGGCCGGTGAAATCCAGATGGGTCACGCGGTCATACAGCGCAAAAACAACGGTAAAGGGGGAAGCCGACATGGCGCCTATCTCCGGTTGGGTGGTTGACGCTGACTAGCATCGCGCTCTATCGTGTTGGCAGCAATGTCATGTACCCCACCTTTTCTGCCATGCCACACCGGATTGCCGTGCTGATCTTTCCCGATTTTCAGGTGCTCGACGCGGCCGGGCCAGTCGCCGCCTTTGAGGTGGCAAGCCGTTATCGGGATGAGCATTACGCGCTGCGCACGGTGGCTGCGCAAGCGGGGTTGGTGCGCAGTTCAGCGGGGGCTTGCTGGGCCGCCGACGCGCTGCCGCCTGCTAGCCAGGTCGATACGCTGCTCGTGGTCGGCGGCGATGGCGTGGATGCGGCCATGGCCGACGCACGCACGCGCCGCTTCGTGCAGCGCTGTGCGGCCCGCGGGGCGCGCGTGGCCAGCGTGTGCTCGGGCAGCCTGCTGCTGGCGTCCACCGGCTTGCTCGACGGCCGCCGCGCCACCACGCACTGGAGCCGCAGTGATCAATTCGCGTGCAAGTTTCCGCAGGTGCAGTTGGAGGCGGACCGCATCTACATTCGGGATGGCGATGGCCGCGTCTGGACCAGCGCCGGCATCAGCGCGGGCATCGATCTGGCGCTGGCGTTAATCGCCGAAGACTTGGGCGAGCGCTTGGCGCGTGCGGTAGCTAGGCAACTGGTGGTGTATTACCGGCGGCCGGGTGGGCAGTCGCAGTTCTCCGCGTTGAACGAAATGGACTCCGCCCGGGGCCGCTTCAAACCGCTGCTGGACCACGTGCGCCGAAACTTGGCGGACGCGCATCGCGTGGATGACCTGGCCGAACACGCCTGCATGAGCCCCCGCCATTTCGCGCGTGCGTTCCAGGCGGAAACCGGGCTCACGCCCGCCAAGGCGGTAGAGAAGCTGCGCATGGAAGCCGCACGCGCAGCGCTGGAAAGCGGTGCGACGTCGATGCAGCGCGTCGCCAATGAATGCGGCTTTGGCGATACCGAACGTATGCGCCGCGCCTTCCAGCGGCTGCTGGGCATGCCGCCTACGGCACTACGCGCGCGCTGATACACAGTCGGCCGCATGACGCGCGGCCACCCACTCCTCGTTGGTCGGCTCCACCGCCACGCATATGCGGCTCGCAATGGTGGAGATGACCGGGGCATTGGCCTGGTTGGCCGCGTCGTCCAATTCCGCACCCAGGTAGCCGAGCGCCTGCACCACACGTTCGCGCAACACGGCGTTGTGCTCGCCAATACCTGCGGTGAAGACCAGTAGATCCAGGCCACCGAGCACCGCCACCAGCGCGCCGATCTCACGCAGGATGCGGCGCACATACAGCGCCAACGCCGCGTGCGCGCGCTCATCCTCTGCCTCGCGCGGCAGCAGCTCACGCGGGTCGGACGACAACCCTGACACGCCCAGCAAGCCCGACTCGTGGTACAGCATGTGCCCGAGCTGCGCGGGGGAGAGGTGCTCCGTCTCCATCAGGTAAAGCACGGCGCCCGGGTCAAGCGCGCCGCAGCGGGTGCCCATCATCAGGCCGTCGAGCGCGGAAAAACCCATCGTGGTTGCCACGCTAACGAGACCCTGCATAGCACACAGGCTGGCGCCGCTGCCAAGGTGCGCGACGATGGTCCGGCCGCGCGCCACATCGCCGTGCTGCTCCGGCAGCGCAATCGACATGTATTCATACGACAGTCCATGAAAGCCGTAGCGCCGCAGCCCACGCTCCCACGCTGCATAGGGCAGCGGCAGCAGGCTTTCGACTTGCGGCAGCGTGTGGTGGAACGCGGTGTCAAAGCACGCCACCTGCGGCACGTCGGGCAGTGCGTGCAGCAGCGCCTCGATGGCCTCCAGCGCAAAGGGCTGATGCAGTGGCGCCAGCGGGATGTAGCTGCGCAGATCGGCCAGCACATGCGCATCCACCCTGACCGGCGCAAAGTACTTGGCGCCCCCATGCACCACGCGGTGCACCACGGCGGCCAGGCGTCGGTCCCCCAAAGCGCGCGCAACGCGCTGGCGAATGTGCACCAGCGCGTCGTGATACGGCTGGGCGGCGTCCAGTAGCAACGGCTGCGCCGGCATGTCGCTGGTCGATACCGTGGCATGGCCGGTGCCAATGCCCTCGACCTTGCCGCTCCACAGCGGCGTGCGGGGCAATGGGTGCAGCGCCGCGTCGAACAGCGCGAACTTGATGCTCGACGAGCCGCAATTCAGGACCACGATGGCGTTGTTCATGACGGCACTCACGGCGGCAGAACGCGGTAGCGATGCGCCAGCAGCGTGGCAATGGCACACGAGGCGATGCGTGATTCGCGCGAATCAGCACGGCTGGTCAGCACAATAGGCACGCGTGCGCCCAGCACAATGCCGGCGCTGGCAGCACCCCCCAGGTATTCCAACTGCTTGGCCAGCATGTTGCCGCTCTCCAGATCCGGCACCACCAGCACGTCCGCCTGCCCGGCCACCTCCGAAACGATGCCCTTGATGCGCGCCGCTGCCGCCGACACCGCGTTGTCAAACGCCAGCGGCCCGTCCAGCACGCCACCTTCAATCTGGCCGCGATCCGCCATCTTGCACAGCGCGGCAGCATCCAGCGTGGCGGGCATACGCGGGTTCACGGTCTCCACGGCTGCGAGGATGGCCACGTGCGGCCGTTCCACGCCAATCGCGTGGGCCAGGTCGATGGCGTTGCGGATGATGTCCGCCTTCTCCTCCAGCGTGGGCGCAATGTTGATGGCGGCGTCCGTGACGATGAACGGGCGCGGATACGCCGGAGACTGCATCACAAAGCAATGGCTGATACGGCGCTTGGTGCGCAGCCCCGCCTCAGCACGCACCACGGCAGCCATCAGCTCATCGGTATGCAGGCTGCCCTTCATGAGCGCCTCCACCTTGCCTTGCGTTGCCAGCTCCACCGCGCGGGCGGCGGCGGCACTGCTGTGCGGCACGTCTTCGATTTCGACACCGCTCAGGTCGAGGCCTGCCTCGGCCGCGACGTGCATCAGCTTGGCAAGGGGCGCGACCAGGCACGGCACGATCAACCCTTCGGCACGCGCATCCAGCGCCGCCGACAGGCTCAATGCATCGCACGGGTGGACCACTGCGGTGCGGACGGCACCCAGCGGCCGCACATGGTCGAGCAACCGGTGGATGCCATTGCCGTTGATGGTGATGCGCACGTCGGGCAGCGTCGTGCGGGGGCGTTCGATGCGCTCGGTGGGGGCGATGACTTCCGCCTCGCCTGCCACAGCCACGGTGCCCATGTCGTTGGTGCAGGTGCAGGCCAGCTTGAGGCGCTTGCGCTCGTCGTCCTTGCTGGTCACCGTCACGCGGATGGTGAGCGTGTCGCCAATGCGCACCGGCGCGTGAAACTGCAGCGTCTGCCCCAGGTAGATGGTGCCGGGGCCCGGCAGGCGTGTACCAAGCACGGCGGAGATCAACGCGCCGCCCAGCATGCCGTGCGCGATCACGCCATGAAAGCGCGTGGACGCCGCGAATTCCGCATCGAGGTGCTGCGGGTTGACATCGCCCGACAGCACGGCAAAGAGCTGGATGTCTTCCGCCGTGAGCGTGCGCTGGATGGCGGCGGTATCGCCCACGACGATCTCGTCGAAGGTGCGGTTGCGCACCACGCTCAAGTCGCCGCCGGGCAGCGATGCAGGCGGGATGGCAGACGTTGACGGTGCAGCGGATACAGGCAACGGGTCAGTTGTCATGGGTCTTCCTCAGGAGGCCGCACGCAATTGGCCGTTGCCCCGGCTGCGTGCGGATTCGGCAGCGGACGGGGCCACCGCCGAACAGGCAAACACATCGGCCGGCGTGCCAAACGCCGACAGCATGCCCTGCAGCGTCGTATGGATCGGCATGGCGTTGCCAGCGGCGCTCAGCGCTTGCACCGAGGCCTGCTGCCACGCCAGCACGGCGCGCTGATAGTCGGTGGCAAAGCTGGCCTGGTTTGCCAGCGCGGTCTGCATCACGCCCTGCATGAGGGTGACGCTGCGCTGGCTGGCCTGCCAGAACGCATTGGGCAGCAACGCGGCAAAGGCCTGCCAGTCGTCTACGCTCTGCAGGTCTGTCAATGCGGATTCTGTACGGGCAACGTCGTCAGCCAACAGACCTGCGCCCAGCTCATACCAACGCTGGCGTGCAGCCTTGAATAAGCCCAGCGTTTGCAGCGCTAGCGCACATTGCGCCTTGGTCAGCGCGAGAGGGAGGTTGGCAGCGGATTCCATATCGGCTCCTGACACCACGGTTAAGCCATCTGGCTGATGGTCTTGCGAAAACGCGTCAACGACGCAACGAATAGCGCGGCGCCAATGCCGCCGATGGCCAGACACTGTGGCCACACCACGGACAGGCCCGCGCCCCGGTAAAGAATCGCCTGCGATGCCGCCACGAAATGCGTGGTCGGTGCAGCCAGCATGATGTCGCGCACCAGCGCGGGCATGCTCTCGCGCGGGGTGCTGCCACCAGAGAGCAGTTCCAGCGGCAGCAGCACCAACACCAGCAGCATGCCGAACTGCGGCATCGACCGCGCCACCGTCGCAAGAAAGATACCCATCGACGTGGTGGCAAACAGATGCAGCGTCGCCACCACCATGAACAGCAGGATCGAGCCCTCGATCGGCACGCGCAGCGCGCCCTGCACCACAAACAGCAACGCCACGAGCGCGGCGAGCAACACCACCAGCCCCATCGACCACACCTTGGCCGTCATGATCTCGAACGGCGTGACGGGCATCACAAGCAGGTGCTCGATGGTGCCGTGCTCGCGCTCGCGAATGAGCGCCGCGCCCGTCAGGATGATCGACAGCATGGTCACGTTGTTGATGATCTCCATCAGCGAGCCGAACCACGTCTGCTCCAGGTTGGGGTTGAAGCGCGTGCGCAGCACCAGGTCGACCGGCGCGCTGGGTGCACTGCGATGGCGCTGCAGGAATTCACTTACCTCGCCCGAGACGATCTGCTGGATATAGCCGTTACCGGTAAAAGCCTGGCTCATGCGCGTGGCATCGATGTTGAGCTGGATGGCCGGCGTGCGCCCGGCGAGCACATCGCGCTGGAAGTTAGGCGGAATATCCAACACGAAGGTGTAGCGGCCACTGTCCATGCCGGCGTCCATCTCAGACAGCGGGATGAGTGATGGCGTGCGGAAATGCGGCGGGTAGAACGCCGACACAATGCGCGCCGACAGCGGCGAGCTGTCTTCATCGACGATGGCGATGGAGGCGTTGTGCAGGCTCTCCGGCATGGCGGTGGCCGCCACATAGATCGACAGCGTAAAGGTGTAGGCAATCAACACCAGCATCATCGGATCGCGCATCAGGCTCCACAGCTCCTTGATGCCGAGGCGGTAGATGTTGGCGAGCCGTGCGGACCGTTGGTTTGCCATGGCGCGCCCTATCGGTCTTGCTTGCGCAGCATCAACAGCGTCGCCGCCAGAATGACCGGCACGGCAGCGAGCAGCGGCCAGAACGCGCTACCCAGTGCGCTCGCATCCAGCGCCTTGCTGAACACCCCCCGGCTGATGGTCAGGAAATGCGTGGCCGGATACACGTGGCCGATCATCGCGCCCATGCCCTCGAGCGACGACACCGGGTTCAACAACCCCGCAAACTGTACGCACGGGATAAGCGTGCCGATCATGGTGACAAACATGGCCGCGATTTGGCTTTGCGTGAAGGTGGACGCAAACAACCCAAAGCCCGTCGAGCACGTCACGAAGATGAGCGCCGCCAGCGCAAGCGTCGCAAAACTGCCCTTGATCGGCACACCGAACACGGTGACGGCCAACAGCGCCAGCAGCAGGAAGTTCAGCATCGCCAGCACGATGTACGGCGCCTGCTTGCCCAACACGAACTCCACCCGCGTCACCGGCGTCACGTAGAAGTTGATGATGGAGCCGAGCTCCTTCTCGCGCACCACCGACAGCGCCGCCAGCATGGCGGGAATCATCATCAGCAGCATCGGGATCACGGCGGGCACCATGGCGGGCAGGCTTCTGACATCGGGGTTGTAGCGGTAGCGCGTTTCAATCGTGCTGGGCACGGCCAGCCGCTGCCCCAGCCGGTGCACGGCGGCGTCGGCCAGCCAGAGCTGGTGGATGGCTTGCACGTAGCCGCGCACGGTTTCCGCGCGGGTCGGCATGGCACCGTCCACCCACGCGCCGATCTGCACCGATGCGCCGCGCTCCACGTTGCGCGCAAAGCCCGGCGGAATCTCGATGGCCAGCGACAGCTCGCCGTTGCGCATGCGGCGGTCCAGCTCAGCGTAGTCGCGAATCGGGGGTTTTTCGATGAAATAGCGTGAGCCGGCCAGATTCAGCGTGTAGTCACGCGAGAGCGTGGTCTGGTCGCGGTCGAGCACGGCGTAGGTCAGGTTTTCCACGTCCAGGCTGATACCGTAGCCAATGATGAACATCAGGATGGCGGTGCCCAGCAGCGCCAGCGTGGCGCGTACCGGGTCGCGGCGCAGTTCCAGCGCCTCGCGCTGCGAATAGCTCAACGCACGCGCCAAGCTGAACCGGCGGCGGGTGTCCGCAACGGTGGTGGCAGGCCTGTCGACAGCGGCGGCCTGTGTAACCGGCTGCGTGGTGGCCGGTGCCGCATCGCCGGCTTCCGAGGCCTCGCGCAAGTAGGCGATAAAGGCCTGCTCCAGCGTTTGCGTGCCGCGCGCCTGCACCAATGCGGCAGGTGCATCGCTCACCAGCACGCGCCCGGCATGCATGAGCGAGATGCGGTCGCACCGCTCGGCCTCGTTCATGAAATGCGTGGAGATGAAGATGGTCACGCGGTCCTGCCGCGCGAGGTCGACCATCAAGCGCCAGAACAGGTCGCGCGCGACGGGGTCCACGCCGGAGGTCGGCTCGTCCAGAATCAGCAGCTCTGGCTTGTGCACCATGGCCACGGCCAGCGACAGGCGCTGCCGCATGCCCAGCGGCAGGCTCTCAGGCAGGCTGTCGGCCGCATCGCGCAGGCCGAAGCGGGCGAGCATCTCCGCCACGCGCGGCTGCACTTCTGGCTCAGGCACCTGAAACAAGCGCGCATGCAGCGTCAGGTTCTGGCGCACCGTCAATTCGCCGTACAACGAAAACGCCTGCGACATGTAGCCCACGCGCCGGCGCATGTCGTTGCCCTTGCGGATGTCCTTTGAATCCACCGGATGGCCAAACAGCCAGGCTTGGCCCTCGCTCGCGGGCAGCAGGCCGGTGAGCATCTTCATGGTGGTCGATTTGCCGCAGCCGTTGGAGCCGAGAAAGCCGAAGATCTCCCCACGCCGGATGCGAAAGTCCACATGGTCAACCGCAACGAAATCGCCAAAGCGCATGGTCAGCCCGCGCGCCTGCACGGCCACGTCGTCTTCCGCCCCGGCCACCAGCGGTGGCACCACCACGGGCTGGTGCCCCGCCCTTCGTGCCGGCGGCAGCAGCGCAATGAACGCAGCCTCCAGCGATGCCGCACCCGTGCGGCTGCGCAGGCAGGCCGGTGTGTCGGTAGCGAGCACCTGCCCCGCATCCATGGCGACCAGCCAGTCGAAACGCTCGGCCTCTTCCATGTACGCGGTGGCCACGATCACGCTCATGCCGGGGCGCTCGGCGCGGATGCCGCCAATCAGCTCCCAGAACTGGCTGCGCGAGAGCGGGTCCACGCCCGTGGTCGGTTCATCCAGGATCAGCAGATCCGGGTCGTGGATGAGCGCGCAGCACAGCGCCAGCTTCTGCTTCATACCGCCCGACAGCTTGCCCGCCGGACGTGACAGGAAGGGCCGCAAACCGGTGCTCGCCGTCAAGGCGTCGATGCGGCGGCGGCGCTCGGCGGCATCGTGGCCGAACAGGCGGCCGAAGAACTGCAGGTTCTCTTCAATCGACAGCGTGGGATACAGGTTGCGTCCCAGCCCCTGCGGCATGTACGCAATGCGCGGGCCGACAGCGGCGCGTGCACGGCTATCGGCCATGTCGCTGCCCAACACGTGCACCGTGCCGTCTTGCAGCGCACGCGCCCCGGCCACGAGCGACAGCAGGCTCGACTTGCCCACGCCGTCGGGCCCGATCAGCCCGACCATGCAGCCGGCTGGCAAGTCCAGCGTGACGCCATCAAGCGCCAGTGTTTTGCCATAGCGCAGGCGCACGCCGGCCAGGCGGGCCACGGGTGGCTGTGCGGCAACCGTGTTCACTGCGGAACCTTGATCGCCAGATTGGCCGGCCAGTCTGCCTGCGGGTCCAGCTTGAGCCATGCCATGCCGGGCAGCCCGGTCTTCACCAGCTTCAGGTGCTTACGCAGCAGGTCACGATCAATCTGCGCCTTGATGCGGAACATCAGCTTCTGCCGCTCGCTGGCGGTTTCCACGGTCTTGGGCGTGAACTGCGCCGTGCTGGCGACGAACGACACACGCGCCGGAATGACGTACTGCGGCGCAGCGTCGAGCACGATGCGGACTTCGCTGCCCATGGCAATACGGCCGGCGTCCGTTTCCGGCACGAAGAAGGTCATGTACACATCGGACAGGTCCACCAGATTCAGCAGCCGCCCGCCGCCCGCCAGCACCTCGCCGGGCTGGGCGATGCGGTATTGCACGCGTGCATCGCGCGGGGCGGTGAGCGCGCTGTCATCCAGGTCCGCCTTGATGCGCAGCACGGTGGCGTCTGCGGCCTTGACGGTGGCATTGGCACCAGCCACCTGCATGCGGGCCGCCGCGACCGCAGCCTGCGCCGCTTCGGCCTGCGCGCGCGCCGCTACGAGTGCGGCCTTGGCACTGCGCACGCGGGCGCGGTCGTCATCCAGCTCCTGCATGGAAGACGCGCCTTCATGCGACAGCGTTTCGGAGCGCGCCAGGCGGCGCTGCGCAGCATCCAGATCGCTCTCACGCAGGGCAATCTGCGCCTGCGCTGCTTGGCGGTCCGCCTCGCGCACGGCCACTTGCGCCTGGGCCGTCGACACGGCCGACACAGATTGCTGCTGGCGTGCCAGTGCCTCGTCGCGCTGTGCTTCCAGGCTCTGCACCTGCATGTGCGCAACCGGCTGGCCGGCGGTAACGAAATCGCCCTCGTCCACCAGGATGTCCTGCACGCGGCCGGGCAACTTGGTGGCCACGTCGATCTCGGTGGCTTCAATGCGGCCGTTGCCGCTGACAAAGCCCTTGCCGGGGCCGCCGTGCCGCAAGGCCTGCCAAGCCGCCATGCCGCCGCCCGCCACCAGCGCGGCCGCGATCAGCGCAATCCATTGTTGTCGGGAAGGGGTCTTCATGGGGTGGCTCCGCCCGATGCGCGCGGCTGCGGCGTCAGGCTCAAATGGGGTGGCGATGCGTAGGGGGATGCGGACGATGCGTCGGCGGCCTGCGTACCACCGCCCAGCGCCGCATACAGGCCCACGCGGCTCGACAGCAGCGCGCGGCGCACCTGCACCACCTGCTGCTGCGCGGCCAGCAAGTCGCGCTGTGCGTCCAACACTTCCAGATACGTCGAGGAGCCCGCATCAAAGCGCAACTGCGATAGGCGGGCGCGTTCGGTCTGCGCAGCCAATGCCGCTTGTGCGATGTCGAGTTGCTCGGCCAGCCACTTGCGCGCGGACAGCGCATCCGACACATCGCGGAAGGCGCCCTGCACCGTCTTCTCGTAGCGGGCGACGGCAAGGTCCCGGCGTGCCTCGGCCAAATTCAGGTTGCTGCGCAGCTTGCCGCCTTCAAACAGCGGCAGCGTGATGCTGGGTGCGAACAGCCACGCGCCAGTGCCCGGCGAAAACAGATTGCCCAGCTCGGGGCTGACCGTGCCATACGCCCCCGTAAGCGCCACACGCGGGAAGAACGCCGCTCGTGCCGCGCCAATGTTGGCGTGCGCGGCGCGCAACTGGTGTTCGGCCGCCACGATGTCCGGACGCTGCGTCAACAGATCGGACGGCAGCCCGGCGCGCAAGTCCACCAGCATGCGGCGTTCGTCCAGTGGCTCGGCCACGGGCGGCAGATCAATGGGCTTGCCCACCAACAACGCCAGGCCATGCGCCTGCGCATCACGCGCCTGCTGAAGTTGTGCGAGCAGCGCCTGCGCCTGCGTCAGCAAGGTCTCGACCTGCGTGCGGTTCAGGCGCGACGTGGCCCCGACGTCCACCCGGCGCGAGAAGATGCGCAGCGTCTCGGTGCGGCTGTCCACGGTTTGCTGGGCCAGTGCGATGCGCTCGTCCAGCTCGCGCAGCACGAGGTAGCTGTCGGCCACCTGCGCGATCAGGCTGAGCGCGGTGGCACGGCGCGCGGCGTCGGAGGCCAGCGTGTTTTCCAGTGCAGCATCGTTGAGGTTGCGCACACGGCCCCAGAAATCGATCTCCCAACTAGAGACACCCGCGCCGACCTGATACTGGCTCACACGCTTCGGCACGCCAAAGGGGCTCTGGTTGGCCGGAATGCCCAGGCGGTTGATGCCAGCCTGTGCGTCGAGATGCGGAAACGCATCGGCACGTTGAATGCCGAACGCAGCGCGTGCCTCTTCCACGCGCAGCACGGCGGTGCGCAGGTCGCGGTTGTTGTCCAGCGCCTGCGCAATCAAGGCCTGGAGGCGCGCGTCGGTAAAGTACGCCTGCCAACCGGTAGCGGCAGCCGACAAGCCGTCTCGACCATCGTCGCCATCGTAGTGGGCTGCAACGGGCAATGCGGGCTGGGTGTACGTGGGCGCCATCGACATGCAGCCCGACACGGAAGACAGCACGGCAATCACCATCAACGTTGCCGCCGTGCCGCGTGCTGAAACGTAGGTCCGCTCACGCATCTACTTCTCCAGCACGTAGGTGCCCGGCGCATCGCACAACGGCGGCAGGGCGGGCGAGCCCATCCTTGGCGGGTTCACGGGCGCGGTGGTGGATGCATGCGCACTCAACCACGCGTGCCACGCCGGCCACCATGAGCCCTCATGCATGGATGCGGAGGCTAGCCAGTCATCCTGCCCCATCGACGTGCCACCCGCCGTGCGCGTCTGCATCTGGAAGCGCCGATGCGAGTTCGCAGGTGGGCTGACAATGCCCGCGTTATGCCCGCCGGTGGTCAGCACGAAGGTCAGTTCCGCGTCGGTCAGGTGATGCAGCTTGTAGACGGAACGCCACGGCGCTACATGGTCCGTCAGCGTACCGACCACGAACATCGGCACGTCGATATCGCTCAGCAACACCGGTTTGCCGCCCACGGGGTAGCGACCTTCGCTCAGGTCATCGTTCAGGAACATGTGTCGCAGATATTGGCTGTGCATGCGCGCGGGCATGCGCGTGGCATCGGCGTTCCACGCCATCAGGTCGTTCATGGGCGCACGGTCGCCCAGCAGGTATTCGCCCACGATGCGCGACCACAGCAAGTCATACGAGCGCAGCATCTGAAAGGCGCCCGCCATCTGGCTGGCCTGCAGGTAGCCGGTCTGCGCCATCTGCGCCTCCAGCAGGCTGACCTGGGCCTCATCGATGAAGAGGCCGAGTTCGCCGGGCTCGCAGAAGTCGGTTTGCGCCGCAAACAGCGTCATCGATGCGAGCCGGCTATCGCCATCGCGTGCCATGGCCGCCGCCGCAATGGCCAGCAGCGTGCCGCCCAGGCAATAGCCGGTGGCGTGCACGCGGCGCCCCGGCACGATGGCGTTCACGGCATCAAGCGCGTCGAACACGCCGAGCCGGAGGTAATCGTCCATGTCGAGATCGCGGTCGGCCTCGCCGGGGTTCTTCCATGAGATGCAGAACACGGTGTGCCCCTGCTCCACCAGATAGCGGATCAGCGAGTTCTGTGCAGACAGGTCGAGGATGTAGTACTTCATGATCCACGCCGGCACGATCAGGATCGGCTCGGCCTGGACCTTGGGCGTCGCGGGCGCGTATTGGATCAACTCGATCAGGCGGTTGCGCAGCACCACCTTGCCGGGGGTGACAGCCACGTCGTGGCCCACCACATAGCGTTCGGTGCCGGCAGCTGCGGCGCCGCTCATGGCGCGCTCTACGTCGTCCAGCGCGTTGAGCGCGCCGCGTGCGAGGTTGCCGCCGTGCTGTTCGAACGTCTGACGCAGCACCACCGGATTGGTGGCCAGTTGGTTGCCCGGTGACAGCATGTCGAGCCACTGGCGCGCGGCAAAGGCCACCACGTCTTCGTGATGCCTGGCGACACCCCACACGCCATGCGTGGCGGCGTCCCACCATTGCTCGGTCAGCAGGAAGGATTGATGCAGCACATTGAACGGCCACAGGCGCCATTCGTCTGCCGTAAAGCGCCGGTCGTGCGCGGGCGGCAAGACACATAGGCAGGGCTGCTGCGGGCCGGCGGCCAAGCAGCCGCGCACGTAGCGGCCAAGCTGTTCAGACTGCGTCAACGCCAGACGCAATAAATCCAGCCGCTTGCCGGGCGACACCGCCAGATGCAGCGCCCAATCCAGCCACGCCAGTTGCATCGACACGAGGGACAGCGAACCCGAAGCGCGCGCCAGCGCCGCATGAAACGGCGGGTCGATCTGTTCGGCAGCGGAAGAGGACAGCACGGGGGCAGCGCGCATGGTCGGGGGGCGGTATTAAACGATTGCGATTGCGTGGCGTCACGCTTGATTAGATGCCACCCGCACACCACCCAACTTGACGCACCTCAAGCCGGCGAGAGAGCAACGCCTCTAGAACGTTTCATATTCCGGACATGGCACTCACAAACCCAACCCTTGATCAATATCAGCCCCGCCACGGGCGGCGGGCGTAGGCTCAACACCATCAACGCGAAGAAACGGGGAAGCAGCCATGCTGGAACGCCAGCCCGATGAAGTGGTGGACGCCACGCTATGGGAACTGGAACAGACCGCCAGCGCCGCCTTGCCGCGGTCCGCCCTGGTGCGCGCCGTGCGCAGCGCCTGCGGCGGCTACAACGTGCTGGCTGAATGGATGTCCGCCGGCGTGCATGGCAACTCCACACGCTGCACCCTGACACTTCACGTGGCCGCGCGCGAGGTGCGTGCCTACTGCCGCCTGAACCACCCGAAGCGAGAAAACATCCGCCGCCAGCTCAGCCAGTGGTTGCGCGACCAGGTCGCTGCACAGGTGGCCGAGCCGGCAGCAGGCAAGACAGCGGATACCGGGTTCGACCTGCACTGCACGGCACCGTGGACGTTTTTCCACGAAAACACAGACCCCATCCGCACCGACGCGCAAGACAAGGCCCACGACTTTGCGCTCTACCGCGGTGCGCCGCCACCGCCGCTGACCTAGCGGCCGAAAACGTATGCGCGCTGGCGTCAGCCAAGGCCGCGCACGTGGTCAAAGAATGTCCATGACGGCTGCTGGTGACCATAGAACTGGCTGACCGCCGCCACCTCGCCGTGCTGGGCGAGCAGTTCACCCGCCACCGCGTGCATGCGCCGCACGCCCGGCACATCGCCCAAAAACGCCTCCACCACCTGCGGATCAAAATAGCTGCCGCTGCGCTCAGCCAGCGCAGCCAAAGCGTGGTCTTCCGTCATACCTTGGCGGTAGACGCGCGACTCCGTCATCGCATCAAAAGCATCGGCCACGGCGACGATGCGTGCGGCCAGCGGAATCTGTGCGCCCGCCAGGGCATCCGGGTAGCCCGTGCCGTCGAAATGCTCGTGGTGGTGGCGGGCCACGTCGGCGGCGCACTGCAGCAGCGCGTCTGCACTGCCCGAGAGGATGTCCGCGCCGATGCTGGAATGGCGCCGCATGATCCGGTGTTCTTCGTCGGTCAAGGCGCCCGGTTTGAGCAACACGTGGTCCGGCACACCAAGCTTGCCCACATCATGCACAGGCGCGGCGAGATAGACCTGCCGTTGCATGGCCTCATCCAAGCCCATGCATTCGGCCAGATGGCAACTGATGCATGCCGTACGGATGAGATGCCCCATGGCCGATGGATGCCGCAGCCCGCCCGCCAGGGTGAGGCTGGCCAGCAGAAGATGGGGGCGGTGGTGCGTTGTTTTTTTCATGCGCCTGCGGGGCTTCCGTATCCGGCTGAAGTGGCCCGCATGTTAGCAGCCGGCAATTCAACCGGACGCCATCAGACCTACCCCGCAGAGGGGTGTTGATACACGCCATCACAGCAAATCTGCGACCAGCACGGCGTTCAGCACCGCCACCAACACCGTGCCCAGCACGGCCAGCAGCGTGAGCCCGCGCCCCGCTGCATGCGGGCCCATCACATCAGCACGGCAGGTCAACCAGATGAGCGCTGCCATGGGAAAGGGCACCACCATGCTCAGCACCACCTGGCTGATCACCAGGGCGCGAGTCACATCCACACCCGCGCCAACGACGACAAACGCGGGCACCATGGTCACCAGCCGCCGCACCCACACCGGCATATGCACGCGCAGAAAGCCCTGTAGCACAACCTGCCCCGCCATCGTGCCCACCACCGAGCTGGACAGCCCCGAGGCAATCAAGCCCACCAGAAACACCGCGGCCGCCGCGCCGCCAAACAGAGGCACCAACGTGACATAGGCCGACTCAATGCCCGCCACGCCGGCATGCGCAGGGTGGAAGGCACTGGCCGCTACCACCACCATCGCCAGGTTGATGCCACCCGCCACGGCCAGCGCGGCCACCACCTCCCGGTTGGAATAGCGCAGCAGTTGTGCCGTCTCGCGCGCGTCGCGGGGGCGGACACGGGTGTCGGTCAAACCTGAGTGCAAGAACAGCGCATGCGGCATCACCGTCGCGCCCACGATGCCGGCGGCCAGCACCAGCGCATCGGGCGGCAGGGCCGACGGCACCAGCGCATGCCGAAGCACCGGCCCCCATGCGACCGGCAAGATCCACATCTGGAGGATGTAAGAGATACCGATCACGCCGACCAGCGCGCCGATCACCAGCTCAATGCAGCGAAAACCACGCGCCTGCAACGTCAGCAACAGGTAAGTCAGCACACCTGCGGCCACCATGGCATGCGGCAGCGGTATACCGGTCAAGAGCGCGATACCCACGGCCGCGCCGACGAATTCCGCCAGGTCGGTGGCCATGGCCGCCAACTCGCTGATGAGCCACATGGCCAGCGCCGCAGGGGCCGGTAGATGGGCGCGACACAACTGCGCCAAGTTGCGCCCCGTCACCAGCCCCAAGCGCGCGGAAAGCGACTGAAACAGCATCGCCACCGCATTGGCGGCCACCACCACCCACAGCAATTGCAGCCCGTGGCGTGCACCCGCCTGGATGCCGGTGGCAATGTTGCCGGGGTCGGTGTACGCCACCGACACCACGATGGCCGGCCCCATGAGGGGCACCAGCGCGCGCCAGCCACGCCGCCGCCCCTCCAGCACGTCGCGCACCTGGGCGGCAACGCGGGCAGAGGCCGCAGGTGTATGCGTATCCATATCCTGCGGCAATGCAAGGCTGTCATCCATGGGCGCTCCGGAAAAACGTGGCGCACCGCCTATCGCAACCGCCGTTCCCGCCACACCCGGCACGGCCGCGTCGCACACATGCGGCACGCGATGGAACGGCCATTGCGGTCAAGGCTGCGCCACCCGGCACCTGACTACGCTCCCAGGAGAACCCCATGTTCATGCATAACAAGCGATTGCAGTACACCGTCCGCGTCGACCAGACCGACCCCGGCCTGGCCAACCTGCTGCTCGAACAGTTCGGCGGCCCGCAGGGCGAGTTGGCAGCGGCCATGCGCTACTTCACGCAGGCAGTGGCCGAAGAAGATGCAGGCCGCAAGGACATGCTCTATGACATCGCCACCGAAGAGCTGAGCCACCTGGAGGTGATCGGCACCATCGTTGCCATGCTCAACCGGGGTGCCAAGGGCGAACTTGCCGAAGCGGTGGGCGAACAAGCCGAGCTGTATCGCAAGCTCAACGGCGCCGGCAACGACAGCCACGTCACGCAGGTGCTCTATGGCGGCGGACCCGCGCTGACCAACTCCGGCGGCGTGCCGTGGACGGCTGCCTACATCGATTCGATTGGCGAGCCGACGGCCGACCTGCGCTCGAACATCGCGGCGGAAGCGCGCGCCAAGATCATCTACGAGCGGTTGATGAACGTCACGGATGACCCCGGCGTGCGCGATGCGCTGGGCTTCCTGATGACGCGTGAGGTGTCGCACCAGAAGTCGTTCGAGAAGGCGCTGTACGCCATCTCGGGCAACTTCCCGCCGGGCAAGCTGCCGCCGGTGCCGGAGTTCAGCGATGCGTATTTCAAGCTGTCGCGCGGCGCTCCCGTGGTGCATGCGCCGTGGAACAGCGGCACCGGGCTCAACCTGGTGGCGGACCCGCCGCTGCCGGCCGATGGCGGAGACGGCACCGCATCAGTCAAGCTGAGCGACGTTGAACTGGCCACGCTCGACGCGATGAAGACGCGCCTGGCCTCCGACACCGCCACCGACCCGCCCACGGGCGCCGAGCTGGGCGAAAAGACCGCGCCCAACGCCAAGGACGACGACTCGCTGCTGTAGCCGTTGCCTCACGACAGCCTGGCCCCACGCAGGCATGCCACCGCTTCAGGCCCGGACTTTGCGTCACAAGCGGTTGGCATGCCGTTGCATCAACCAGAGGGCCAACACTAGGAGACACGTATGGACACGCATGAATGGCTGACCATTGCGGCAGTCACGCTGGCCGTGATCACCGCCTATTCATTTGCACGCGACCTGACCGACGAATCGTTCAACGCCAACGTGCAACAGTTGGCGCTGGCACCCGCCCACGCCAAGCTGCCGCGCCCGCTGCTGCCGCACCCGTAAGGCACGCCATGGAGATCCCTGCATCGCGCGCCACACCACTGGCCGGCGCGCAAGACGACGCTCAGGCGCAGTCCGAGCAATTCGAGCACGCGGGCTGCACGATCACCGTGACGGCGTTTCAGGATGAGCATGGTGTGTGGCTGCCCCACGTGACGGTCGACACAGGCACGCGGCGGTTTGAGATTCGTGAGCTTGCGCAACCGTGGCGCGGCTGGCGCACCGGCGGTGAAGCCGTGCGTGACGGCATGGAGCAAGCGCGCCAGTTGCTCTCGGGCGATCGCCACCAACCCTGACGATGCCAGCCAGCGGGTCACCGCCCTTGGTCGACTGGCCGACGCGGCTGGCCGAAGACATCGCCCGGCGCCGCGCGGTGCTGTTCTTCGGCTCGGGCATCTCGGCCACTGCACGCTCCCCAGACGGCAAGCGCCGCCCGCCCACGTGGGCGGAATTGCTGGAGCGCGCCGCCGACGCCATCGATGCCGAATCACCGCAATTGGCCGACGAAGTACGGCAGTTCATCGCGCGCGGCGATGTGCTCACCGCGGCGGAGATCGTGCGCCGTGCGCTGGGGCAGCACCGGTTGACCACGCTCCTGCGCGAGCAGTTGGTGACGCCCGGCTTTCGCCCGGCGCCGATTCACGATGCCTTGCTCGCGTTGAATTTCCGCATCACCCTCACGCCAAATTTCGACACGCTGTATGAAACCCGCGCGCAAGAAGTGGAGTCCAGCGCCTTGCGGGTCTGCCACTACAGCGATCGCTCAGTCGCCGCGCACGTGCGCGAAGAGCGCAACCTGCTCATCAAGACACACGGCTCGATGAGCGATCCGGCTTCTTTGATCTTCTCGCGCTGCGATTACGTCCGGGCACGTACACGCTATCGCACCTTCTATGACCTGGTGGAAGCGCTGCTGCGCACGCACACCTTCCTGTTCGTCGGTTGCGGCATTGACGACTCCGATATGCGCGCGCTGCTGGAAACCTACGGTGCAGAGCACCCCGGCGCGGAGCAGCACTACTTCGTCACAGCGGCGGACACGTTTTCCGACCTGACCGCCGCCGTGCTGCAAGACGCGCTGAATCTGCATATCGTGCGCTACGCCGCGCCCACGTCCGACCACGCTGCGCTGGTGCGTGCCATGCGCACGTTGGCGGAGGCCGTGGAAGCTGCGCGTGCCGACATGTCCGCCCCACCGCGTGCTACATGAGCACGCCGTACAGCAGTGCCACCACGCACAGCAGCGCCACGAAAACCCAGCGGATATTGCCTGCGGCCATCGCCAGCCTACCTACCGCTTGGCTTCGAGCCCCGGCGTGGCGGAGCGCTCCAGAAACGCCACGGTGACTTCCGCCAAGTGCTCGGCCAGCCAGTCCGCCATGGCGCGCTCCTGCGGCAGGATCAGATCGCACACGCGCATGGTCTCCGTGTCGCCGCAATGCTCGGCAGCAGCGCGCAGGCTGGTGTAGGCGGCAATTTCCATGTGCTCGAACACGTAGCCCGCCATGGAACCCTTCACGACCTCGTCCGACACGAACATGCCGCTCAGTCCCTGCCCAAACGCCACGACGCGCGCCGCCAGATCCTTGATCGCCGATGTGCTGCCGCCAAGCCGGTGGATGCAGGATTCCACCAGGCGTTGCTGCTCCAGCGTCTCTTCGATATGGCGGTCAATGCGCGCCTTGAGTTGGGGGTAATGCTCCAGGCGGCCGGATTGGGCGCGCAGCATGTGTTCGGCTTGCTGCTCCATGGCGTGCGCGTCGCGCAGCCAGTCCAGCACGTGCGCATTGGCGGGGGTGGTCATGTTGGCTCCTTGATTGAGTGGAGCCCACGACTACGCAATGCGCGCGCCTGATCTATGCAACGCGCCCGATTGAACCGGCACACGGGTTGCTGTGCAGCGGTCACATTGGGAGCGAGTACTGAACCATGACCGTGCGTATCGGTATCTCAGGCTGGCGCTATGAAGGATGGCGCGGCGTGTTCTATCCGGACGACCTGCCGCAGCGCCGGGAGCTGGAATACGCGTCGCGCCAGTTCGGCACCATCGAGATCAACGGCTCGCACTATGGACTACAGCCCATCGACAGCTGGCGTGCGTGGCACGACACCGTGCCGGACGATTTCGTGTTTGCCGTCAAGGGCCCGCGTTACCTCACGCACATGCTGCGCTTTCGCGACGAGACCGTGGTGCCGGCACTGGCCAACTTCATCGCGTCGGGCGTACTGGCGCTGCGTCGCAAGCTCGGGCCTTTCCTGTGGCAGTTTCCGCCCAACTATCGCTTCGACGCGGCGCAGTTCGAGCGCTTTCTGTCGCTGTTGCCGCGCGATACCAGCGCCGCGCGTGCGCTGGCCCGGCAGCACGACGCACGCGTCAAGGCGCCCTGGTTTGCCACGCGCGGCACGCAGCCGCTGCGGCATGCGGTGGAGGTCCGCCACGAGAGTTTTCGCACGCCGGAGTTTCCCGCGCTGCTGAGGCAACACGGCGCAGCGCTGGTTGTTTCGCACGCCGTGGCCGATTGGCCCTATCTGGAAGACGTCACGAGCGATTTTGTCTACATGCGCTTGCATGGCGCCGATGCGCTCTACAGCGGCGCGTACGCAGACGACGCGCTCGACCGCTGGGCCGCACGCATCCGCCAATGGGCCAGCGGGAGCGAGCCCGCCGATGCGCAGCGTGCCGGCGCGCCTACCCGCCAGCACATTCCCCGAGACGTCTACTGCTATTTCGACAACGACAAGAAAGTGCAGGCACCGTTTGATGCGCACCGCCTGCTGGAACGTCTGGCACCGCGCTAACGGCGCGCGACCACGCCGGTTTGCGATGACGATGTGCTGCCTCGCCTGCGCTGGCGCAGGCAACGCACCAGTTCTTCCGCATAGGGCACGAGCTCCAGCAGCACAAAGACCGCCAACACGGTGCCAACGTAACCCCAAGGCAGCGGCCGGTCTTTCCAATGCACGGAGAAGTCCGGCGCCGCAGACCCGACACCAAACAACGCCTGCACCTCGCCCCAGTGCAGCAGCACAACCACGGACAGCGCCATGAGCGGAATCATCTCCAGAAAGCTGTGTACGTGTTGCTCGAAGGGCGTCACGTTGCGGCGCGAGGTGGCATAGCTGACGTCCCACATGGCCGTGGCCTCGTGCACCACATACGCCACCAGCATCAACAGCATGACGAGCGCGTTGATGCGCAGGAACAGCGCGGCCAACACCGGTACGCCCATCTCCGCCAGCATCAGCAGATGCAGCAACGATTCCTTCGGGCCGGCCGTTTGTTCGATACGCGTGGCACGGTGGCAAAACCAGTCCGCCACGCCCGCTGCCACCCATAGTGGAATCAAGAACACCATCAGGTACCACTCGAACAGCTCACGCATGGGGTGCGACCTCGTCGGTTAGATCAGTGACGTCGCTCAGCGGCGACGCAATGGCCATTCCAGCGGCCCATGGGTAGCCTGCATGGGTCGCCTGCGCGCGGCACTCAAGTTGCTGGAAGCGTCGGCAACCTTCATCACGCAGCACGCCGGTGAACAAACGTCCTTCCCGCTCCGCGCATACCCCGCCGCCCGCATCGGGCTCAGAAGAGACCGACCCGGACCAGCAGCCGGCCTCGCTCGACGCCTGCCGCAGGTGTGACCTCTGGCGCCACGCCACCCAGGCCGTGCCGGGCGAGGGGCGCAAGCGCGCGCACATCATGCTCGTGGGCGAACAGCCCGGCGATGGCGAAGACCTGGCCGGCAAACCGTTCGTCGGGCCGGCCGGCCAACTGCTTGACCGCGCGCTGGCGGAGGCCGGCATTCCGCGTGATGCCGTCTTCATCACGAACGCCGTTAAGCACTTCAAGTGGGAATTGCGCGGCAAGCGGCGCCTGCATAAAACGCCTGGTCAGCGCGAGGTGGAGGCCTGCCTGTACTGGCTGGAACGCGAGCTGCACGACGTGGCGCCCAGCGTGGTGGTGGCATTGGGTGCCACGGCGCTGAAGGCTCTGCTGGAAGATTCGCACGTACGCCTGCAAGACTACTTTGGGCGTGCCACGGAACATGCCGGGCGCACGCTGCTGGCCACGTGGCACCCGTCGTATGCCTTGCGCGCACCCGACTCGGAAGCACGAGCGCGCGCCTACGCCGACATCGTCGCCACGCTCAAGCAGGCGCGCGAGTTGCGTTGATGAGAGTCCCCACCAATACCAACAGAGGAGCCACCATGTCGACCCCGACCCGCCCGCATCCCAATCGGCGCGCTCGCCAGCGCATTGCTTACGTCGCAGCGTCGATGGCGGCCGTGTTTGGCCTTGGCGGCAATGCCGCGTTCGCCCAGGCTACAGGCGCACAAGCCAACAGCACCGACAACACGGCCGGCACCGCCGGCAGCAGTGGCGACAGCAGCACCACGGCCACCGGCACCACCAGCCGCACGGACAGCCCCACCGGCCGCGATGCCACGCGCAACCGCAGCCGCACTGGCACCAGCAGCACCGGCACAAGCGGTGACTACGTCCCGCGCTCCGGCTCCAGTTCACACCGAGACCAGAACGGCAACGTCATCAAGGACCGCTCCACCGGCGGCAGCCCAGCGGGCCGTGAGCGCCCGCCCAACGAGAACCAGTAATGCCGTGCGCCGCCAATCCTCTTGGCGGCGGCAGCACACGCGTCATCCGGGCGCGTGATCCCGCGCGTACTGCTGGCCCAGCAGCAGCCCCGCGCTGAGCGCCATATCGCACGACACAAACCCTTCCGACATCGACGCGCTTTCCCACGCCGATGCGCTGTGCTCCGTCACGAGCCGATATTCGCAGTCCCACCGTCGATCGGGGCGCTGTTCGGTACGGACTTCCAGTGTCCCGTTCGGGACTTCGATGGTGATTTGCATGAACGTGTCCCCGCATTTCCAATGCAGATCGCCGGCCAACCGATGTAGCGCGGGATACCGCGCTGCAAGCCTCCGTAGCGGAGGGCGTGCGTGTTGAACACCGTGCGCCAGCGGCCCCTCGCCAGCACATCGGCCATCGGCAACATCGGCGGGCAACGCGTCTGCTGAAGTGGTTTGCTATTCCTGGTGACGACGTCACATGGCGGTTGGCCGCACAACGCCCAGCGCCTGCAGCAGGGCATGACCGTGCAGGGTGACGCGCGGCCGGCCGGGGCCGGCGTCTGTGGGCTCCAGGGTAATCAACTGATGAGAGAGCAACGCCTGGACGTCCACGTCGTCCAGATCGGGTGGTTGCGATCCGCTGCGCACCACCAGCAGGGTGGCAATTTCATGGGGGCTGAGCATCTTGTCTCCTGCTCGTATCGTTATGGTGTTTTTTACCTCGGACCCGCCCGTGCCTGGCGATTTGTACAACGCCGCGCGTAAGCCCTACCGCTTGATGCGCCAGCGCGTATTGCGACATCTGGTGCGGCATCTTGTGCGCGTCGCTGTCAAGTGCGGTGCAGCGTCGGAAAGCGACCCCTGGGCGGCAAACCGCCACGCAATCCGAAGGCGCCGCCACCATGCACGCGGGTCAAAGCGCGGGCGTAGACGCAATTGCCGTGCCTTGTGCGCGCGAGCCCCACATCGAGCCGGGGCAGACTGAGCTCGGGCATCGCAACCAGGGCGGCATCCAGCCGCACCAGGATGGGTACGCCCCATGCTGCCCCACCCAGTGTTCCGAGGTGCTGACGCGCCGGCCCTTGCGGAACGTTCACCCACGCAGAGCGCGCCTGAGGAGGTTTGCAATGAAAGTGCGAGACGCCATGACGGAAGACGTAAAGCTTGTCAGCCCGGACCAGACCATCCGGGAAGCCGCGCGCATGATGGCCGAATGCGATATCGGCGCGCTGCCCGTCGGCCAGCATGATCGGTTGGTCGGCATGGTGACCGACCGCGACATCGCCGTGCGCGCGGTGGCAGAAGGGCGCAGCCCAGACACCCGCATCGGCGACGTGATGTCCCAACGCATCATGTACTGCTTTGAAGACGACGAACTGGACAACGTCACCTACAACATGGGCGACATCCAGGTGCGGCGCCTGCCGGTGGTGGACCGCAACAAACGCCTGGTGGGCATCGTCTCCATTTGCGATATCGCCGCCTGCGGAGACATCGACAAGACTGGCGAAGCCATCGGCAGCATCTCCACGCCGGGCGGCAGCCACACGCAAGCGGCGCACTAACCGGCACCACGCTGCGCTGGGGCCTGACACAAAGTCGTATCCAATTGTTAATGGAGTGAGGTGCGGTCGACTTGGGCCGGCGCGGGCGGCGGCGTGCTGCAGTACAGTGCCAGCCATGAAAGCCGCCCGCCCCCTCCGCTACGCTCCCTCGCTCGTTCTGCTGGTCTTGCTTGGCGCGTGCGCATCACATGCGCCGTCGCCCTCGGCTTCCTCTTCGCAAGCGGCCGCTGCGGATGCCACCAGCACGACCACCACCGACAGCCCCTGGATGGCCCAGCGCGCGCAGTACATGGACTGCGTCCAGCGCCGTGCCGATGCCGCATTGGCCGGCACCGACGCCACCAAGACCGTCGTCACCGCCGCGCTGGATGCCTGCGAGGGCCAGTTGAGCACCATGCACGACGCCTTCCGCGATTACCTTGGTGCACAGATGGTGTCCTCGCATGGCAAGACCAGCGCCCGCCAGGCCGCAGACCGCGTCACCAAGGACACCCGTGAGAAAGCACGTGTCTACCTGACGGGGTACGTGGACTACACCCGTTATCAATCGAAGTCGCGCTAAGCGGCGCTTGGTCCTGAGCTAGGGCGTTACCGTTAGAGCATCTCCAGAGGCCGCGGCCCCTTGGGTGGCGGAAAGAGGTCATCCAGCGCAGCGAGCTGCTCCGACGACAGCGCATGCGCCAACGCGCCCACGTTCTCGCGCAGGCGGTCACGGTGGCTGGTCTTGGGAATCGCGATGATGCCGTCACGCGCCAGCAGCCATGCCAATGCCACCTGCGCGGGCGTCATGCCGGCGTCTTGTGCAAAGCGCGCCAGCTTGGGGTGGCGCACCAGCCGCGCCTGCTCGATGGGCGAGTACGCCATCACCGGCACCCGGCGCTCGCGCAGCCAGGGCAGCAGGTCCCATTCAATGCCACGTCGGCTCAGGTTGTAGAGCAACTGATTGGTTGCCACGTGCTCTCCGCCGGGCGTGCGCCAGAGTTCTTCCATGTCCGACAGGTCAAGATTGCTCACGCCGTAGTGACGGATCTTGCCGCTGCGTTGCAAGGCTTGCAGGCCTTGCACGGTCTCTTCCAGCGGCACGCTGCCGCGCCAATGCAGGAGATACAGGTCGATGCGGTCCGTACCCAGCCGGCGTAGGCTGCGCTCGCACGCCGCGGCCACGCCTTCCCGGCTGGCGTGGTGTGGGTAGACCTTGCTGACGAGAAACACCTCGTCGCGCCGCCCGGCAATGGCCTCGCCGATAAGCGATTCGGACAGGCCTTCGCCGTACATCTCGGCGGTGTCGATCAGGCGCAGGCCCAGATCGAGCCCCATGCGCAGCGTGGCGATTTCTTCAGCCCGGGCGGCGGGATGATCGCCCATGTTCCAGGTGCCCATGCCAAGCGCAGGCACGCGCTCACCATTGGGCAGGGTGACAGTTTTCATGTGGAACTCCGTCGGGGGTTGCGCAGATCAGCATGGCAAATCTACAAGACCCCGCCGCCTGCCGGAAAGGGTAAAACGGTTCGCTCAGAAGATACCCCGCCCTGGCGTTCCCCACGCTTGTAGCGTTGACATTGGCCTGCCGGGTGACTATCACCCGTTTATCAGCCCAGCGGCAGCACGCTGCGGCGCAATAGAAAAAACGCGCGTGACATCGTCACCGCATCGGGGGCCATCGTGATGTCAGAAGCGTTGGACTTGCAACGGGGCTTGCTGCTGAGCCTGTCGCCCGGGCGCCGGACTTACCGGATGGCCCAGGCAGTGGCGTTGCTCTGCGTGGCGGTCTTCGTGGCGGTGCTGCCGTACGCCAGGGTGCCGCTGGCGCAACTTCCGTCGTTCGTGCCGGTGTACGAATCGACGCTGATTCTCAATGACCTGATTACCGCCGTGCTGCTGTTTGGCCAGTTCGCCATCACGCGGTCGCGCGCCATGCTGGCACTGGCCGGCGGTTACCTATTCACCGCCGCCACAGCCGTCGGGCACATGCTGTCGTTCCCGGGCTTGTTTGCCCCCGGTGGCCTGCTGGGTGCCGGCCCGCAAAGCACCGCGTGGATCTACATGTTCTGGCACGCCGGCTTTCCGCTGTTTGTGATGGCCTATGCGCTGCTCAAGGTGCGCGAAGAACGCGAACCCGACCGCTTCGGCCCTCGCATGCTGACCGGCAAGGCCATGGTGGGCATGGTCACTGCCGTGCTGGGCGCATCGGCAGCCTGCGTGGCGCTGGCTACCGCCGGCGAACATCTGCTGCCCGCATTCATGATCGGCAATCACTACGCGCCAGCCCAGCAGCTGATCGCCGGCGGCACATGGCTGCTGTGCGTGGCCGCGCTGACAGTGCTCTGGCGGTGCAAACCGCATCTCACGCTCGACATCTGGCTGATGGTGGTGCTGTGCGTGTGGATCTGCGACGTTGCGCTCAGCGCCGTGTTCAACGCCGGGCGCTATGACCTTGGCTTCTATGCAGGCCGCGTGTTCGGGCTGATGGGCGCAAGCTTCGTGCTGCTGTTGCTGCTGATCGAGAACACCGTGCTGCACTCTCGGCTGGCGGCGGCGCGGGCGGAGCTCAAGCGCCTGGCGGCAAGCAACGTGGCCGGGCCAGAGCGGTAGCGTCTTGTCGCGCCGGGCATGCCTCGGGCTGCGTGGTTCGACGGGTCTGCGTGAGGTCAGCAAAACGCCACTAAACTCCTCCACAATTCCAAGATCTGCAAACGATGGAGGCTGACTTGGAATCGCATGATGGCACCAACCCAACCATGGCAACACCACCGTTCTTGGTCGAGGACATTCCTGAGTTCGGCGGGCGCCTCTACTCGCCAGCCGGAAGCGCCCCAGTACCCCACGTGCTCGTCTTGCATGGGTCAGAGGGGGCATGGTCCGGATTCGCCCATCTGCAGGCAGCAACCTTTGCGAGCATGGGCATCGCCGCGCTGCCGCTTGGATATAGCGTCGGTGGAAATTTCTGGAACGCCGGCCAGATCGAGAACGTTGCGCTGGACCGCACCGTCGCCGCGCTCAATGCGCTGCGAGCGCGCGCCCGCTCAACGGGCAAAGTCGGCATCTATGGCGCTTCACGCGGCGCCGAACACGCATTGCTGGTCGCTGTGCTGACGGCAACCGATAGCACCGAGCAGGCCCCCGACGCCATTGCGGTACACGCGGCGCCTGATGTCATCTGCGGCGCGTTCGACGCAAGAGAGTGGAGAGACCCTGGCGACCCCGGCTGGCAAGCATGGGACCCGGCACGCCGCGCCTGGACGTGGAAGGGCAGCTCAGAAGCCTTGCTCCCCTCCCAGCCCATTGAAATCCAGCGCTATCCCGGCCCGCTGCTCATCAGCGCGGGGCAGAACGACACGATGTGGTCGTCAGCGATGAGCCGGCGGCTTGCTGATCGATATGCCACCGGCGGCCGGGTGGCGGAAGAACTCGTCTTTCCCCAAGAGGGCCACAACCTGTCGGCCGAGGCCACCATGCTTCGGAACGCGCGGATATCCGCGTTCTTTGTTGAGCACCTAGCCTAGCGAGCGGCGGGTCGCGCGTCTACCGCTCTACCGCGGCGCACGTAACAACCCATACCCCCTCACCGCCTCCCGCACCACCACCAGCATGTACTGCAGGTGCGTCGCCTCCTCAGCCGGATCGCGCCAGTGCGGCACCGGGTAGCGTGCATCGGCGGAAACGGGGGACGCGCCGCGCGCATCGGCGGCACGTTGGCGCCATTCCTGCAGCACCTGGTCCAGCCGTGCATCGTCGTTCTGGTACCAGGCCTGGGTGACACGCTCGCCCAGCAGGCGCTGGCGAAGTCGGTCGCGCTGCTGGCGCCACGTCTCCACACGTTCGATATCGACGTCGGCTGCCTGTGTGAACCGGGGCAGGTGCTGCGCGGCGAGCAACTCGTCATGCGCGCGCATGTAGGCTTGGTAGCGCTCGGCAATCTGCACCGCTTCGGCATAGGCCGGTGGTGGCAACTTGCTCTTGAGGGCCGCCTTCAGCTGGTCAGCGCGGTCGGCATCGGCCTTCAGCAGAAAAGCGTTGAAAACGTCGAGCAGCGCGGTGTCGACAACGAGCGTCTGCCGATCCGTCACCGTCAGGTTCGGCACGTCGATGGCAGCCGGCGATGTTGCCGTCGACACACCGGGCGCTGGCGTGGGCGTGCTCGCAGCAGATGGCACCGTTACATTGAGCGGCTGCCCCGCGCTGGCGGACGTATCCGGCTCGTCAATGCGCGCGGTGAACACCCCGATCATCAAGCCCACCGCGGCCGAAACTGCGGCCGCAATGCAAAGCGTCACGCCTGTCCTGTCGCGGTGGCCTCCAGATTGCATGCGCATGCGTCTCCTGGCGCTGTGCCATGCCGCCTAGCCGGTCAGAACGTGCAGCTCGGCACGCTGCCCGACATCGTGAAGCTGGACGTGGTCACGCCGGTGCCGGAGGGCACAACGTTCGACTTGTACAAGCCGACGTTGGCATATTGATCGCCGCTCTGTGCGGTGGCATCCAGGCTGACGTTGGAGAGGTACGCGTTGACCGGGAAGCTCGCGTTGCGCCCATCGATCTTGGAATACGCGCCCGATACCGACTGCGTCGCATACGCGCCATTGACGACGATGTTCGACAGCGACGGGCTGCCACCCGTGGTGCACGCATTGTAGTTGGTGTCCATCACGATCAGGTGCTTCACGCCGGTCATGCAGGTGTTGACGTAGCTCACCTGCTTGACCGTGAGCGCGCACGGGCCGGTCTTGACGTTGATGCCGTTGTTGTTGGTGGACTGCGTGCCGCTCAGGTCGTTGCCGTACACGGTGTTGTCGGTGAACAGGATGTTCGACACGGTGTTCTTGTCGATGCTGCCCACCGACAGGCCATGCGTGCCATGCAGCTTCGTCTTCGACACCGTCACGTTCGAGATGTTGCCCGAGTTCGTCTTGACGGCAATGCCATCGTCGCCGGCCTCGATATCGGATTGCGTCACGGTGGCGTTGGTCAGGCTGTCGATATCAATGCCATCTGCATTCTTGCGCGTGGCCGGCGTGCGGATCGACACACCCCAGGCGGTAAAGCCGTTGCCGCCTTCCACGTACAGGTTCGGATGCGCCGCCTGTGCCAGCGTGACGTTGTAGACGATGAAGTTGGTGATGTTGCTGGCCTGCACCAGGCGCGGCGTGCCCGTGATGATGTCGCCGCGGCCATCCACCGTGCCCGGCCCCATGAGCGATGCGTTGGCGCCCGTGAATGACAGCAGGTTGGCGTTGCTGCTGTAGCTGTCATTACCGAACAGCGTCACACCAGAACCGACGACGAGGCCCGCCCCGCTGATGGTGAGGCTGCCCGTGTAGAACGCATCATTCGATCCGGATGCGGCAAGCACGACGCTCTTGCCGGTGTCCTTGCAATCGGTCAGGGCCTGCTGAATGACGCTGGTGTCGTCCGACGAGGACGACGGCGGGGACGCGCGCTGCGCGCTGGAATACCGCGCGTTGATCATCTTGCAGACGGTCGGATACGTCGGCTGCGATACGGTACGGCTGTCGCCGGTGGCCAATGTCTGTGCCCCGGTGGCGCCCGCCGCCAGCAAGGATGCGGTCAGCACGAGCCCGGCCTTGGTTTGCATGTTCATCGCTGTCTCACTCCTGTCTTGGTGTTCGGCGCCGCAACCGCAGCGTTTCGGTGCCACCTGGGCAGACCACACCCTCATTTCACGATATATCAGAGCTATTGCATTGGTATATCAGTGAGGAAAAGTGAGAATTCAATCCTGGGCGGGTTCGACGGCCGTATTGCACCCGAAGCGTTGTCCGCAATTACGAATCCACCGCGCCATATCGCCGGGCTGACCGATGACCCGGCGGCGTCGGTTGCCTAAGATGTCGCCCTCTCGGCAGATCGCTACAAGCGGTCATGCCGGGCCCGACGGTCATGCACAACATCATGGGCATGACCGTCAATCCTCAGCCGCCTCTCAGGGCAATCTCCATTCTTGATGTCGAAGATCAGCAGCGCGAACGGTATCCCGCCACGGCATGACAGTGCGCCCGGCGTGCGGCACGCAGGGCTGCCCGCGCGCGTTGCACCACCGCCCGCCTGCCCACCGCGTACCGCCGACGCCGGCCTGATGCAACTGCCCAAACCCACTGCTGCACGCCCACCCGCAGCGCCAACGCGGGTCAAAGCCTTGCGGACGCTGGAAACGCGGCAGCGCCTGCACCGCTTGCGCAAAGAACTCAGCAAGATCGACCCGCCGCCCGCCAGCGCAGAAGAAGCTCATGCCGGCATCCTCGCGGCCATGGCGCGCGCGGGCCTGAGCGGCTGGACGGTACCGGCACTGTCCGACCCCGCCAACCCGCGCCATGCTGATGGGTCCGTCGTGGTGTCGCTGGTATCGCACGCCATCGTCTTCAACGCGGGGGGCGCGTTCCGCATCGTCGATCTGCTGCCGCCTGGCAGCGTGTACTTTGAATTGGCCGGGCGCAGCGGCGCAGCGTTTGTGTTGCCGTGCGGGTGTGCCCCGCTCGCGGCCCGCTAGCACGCGATACCACGGTTTTCGGCCGGCGCATCCCGGTTTCTCAAAAATGTTCGCCTCAGGGTTATCCGCCATTTCGGGCGGAGCCCGCCTTTTCGACACTCTTGCCACACCACCAATAAAAAAGGGGCGGAGACAGGTATGGACCGGAGGCAATTCGTACGGAGTTCAGTGGCACTGGGCGGCGCGATGATGCTCGCGCCCATGGCGCGCGCGGCGGAAGCCGGCGTGTTTGCAGACAAGATCGTCTTTGGGCAGACGGTCGGGTTCGACAGCGTATGGGGCGGGCTGTACAAGAACTACACCAACGGCCTGCTGGCCGGCTTTGAGCAAGTCAACGCCCAGGGCGGCGTGGGCGGCCGCAAGCTGGTCGTCAAGCGGCTGGAAGACAACTACCTGCCCGACAAGGCCGTGGCCAACGTCAAGACGCTGGTGCAGGAAGGCGTGTTCGGGCTGGTGTGCATGGGCGGCACCGGCAACACCATCGCCGCGTTGCCGCTGCTGGAGCAATATCGCCTGCCGATGGTGGGTGCCATGACCGGCGCCAGCGCCGCGCGCAAGGCCAGCGCGCCGCTGTTCCACACCCGCGCCAGCTACGCCGACGAAGTCACGAAGATGGTGCAGCACGCCACCACCATCGGGCTCAAGCGCGTGGCCGTGGTCTATCAGGACAACCCGTTCGGCTCCGGCAATGCCGACGCCGCCAAGACCGCCGCCAGCAAGTTCGGCGCGCAGATCGTCGCGCTCATCCCGCACAACGCCAAGGGCGACGACATCGACATGGTGGTCGACAAGATTGCTGCCGCCAACCCGCAGACCACGCTGCTGTTCACGTCGCCCGTTTCCGTGGCCGACATGCTGACGCGGTATCAAGCCAAGCACGGCCCCCTGCCGTTGCCGCAGCCGTGGATTCTGTCCGTCACCACGCCCAAGACCGTGTTCGAGAAAGCCGGCGCGCTCGCCCATGGCGTGGCTGTCACGCAGGTCATGCCCGGCCCCAACGCGCGTACGCAACCGCTGGTGCGCGCGTTTCGCGAAGCCAACGACAAGTTTGGCGAGCGTAGCAACCAGACCTACGAAGCGGTGGAAGGGTTTCTCACCGCACGCGTCATCGTGGACGGCCTGCGTGCCTGCGGCAGCAACCCCACGCGCGACGCCTTCATCCAGGCGCTGGAAGGTTTCGGCACGCGCGACTTTGGCGGCGTGCGCGTCCACTACGATCGCAACAACCACGCCGGGCTGGACTACGTAGACGTAACGATGATCGGCAGCAACGGCAACCTGGTCGGCTGACCCATGCGCCGCTTGTGCCGCTTGTGCCGCTTGTCCCGCAACGCACACCAGTGGCAACATGGCGCCATGCAACGCATGCCAGCCGCCACCTCGCACATTATTTGCACCGACCCGCCCACGGGACGGTAGTGCGTGGCCGCCAAGCCAGCCAGAACCCGCCTCCCGAGGCGGGTTTTTTATTGCCCGACCCGCAACCCGAAGGACTTGCCACCATGATCGATATCCGCCCCGCGCAGTTTCCCGACGATATGGCTGCCGTGCAGGCCATCTTTCGGGAATACGTTGCCAGCCCGAGCGTCAGCCTGGACTTTCAGGACTACGAAGCCGAATTCGCCGCCCTGCCCGGCAAATACGCCCCGCCGCGCGGGTGCCTGCTGCTGGCATGGAAGGCCGATGCCGTGGTTGGCTGCGCCGCGTTTCGCGAGGTCGATGCCACCACGTGCGAAATGAAGCGCGTGTACGTGCGCCCCGCCGCGCGCGGCGAACAGCTCGGCCGTCGCCTGGTCGAGCGTCTTCTGCAAGACGCCAAGTCCGCCGGCTACGCGCGCATGTGCCTGGACGTGTTGCCCGAGTTCAAAGCCGCGCAGGCGCTCTATGCATCGCTGGGTTTCACGCCCGCCCCGCCGGTCACGTTCAACCCGGTGCCGGGCACGTTGTTCCTCGGCCGAGCGTTGTAGCGCCACCAAGACTGCCGCCGCAGCCACCCGTTGATAGAATCCAGCCCGCCTTTGACAAACCCTCGATACAACGCGATGACGGTATCCCTGAGCCTGGACCCGCAGTTCTTCGACCTCCTTGCCGACAGCCACCAACGGCTCGTCGGCGCACCGCTCGTCGACAACACCATCGCGCGCGCAGATGCAGCCCGCTGGCTCTACGAAGACGCCCCGTTTTGCGTGCTGGCCCACAACACCGATGCCGACCCGCGGTTCATCTACGCGAATCGGGCCGCGCAGCGCTGCTTTGAATACGACTGGAACGGCATCACGGCATTGCAGTCGCGTTTTTCAGCGGAGCAACCGAACCGTGAAGAACGCGCGCGGCTGCTTGAATCCGTGCGCACGCACGGGTTCGCCACCGGGTATCGCGGCGTGCGCATCTCGCGCTCCGGAAGACGGTTCTGGATCGAAGGCGGCACCGTGTGGAATCTCGTCGACAGCAATGGCGTCTACCACGGGCAAGCCGCGACATTCCATCAATGGCATGACGTGTGATGTGGGCAGCGAAGGCAAGCTCCTGGGCAATGCGCGCATGGGTTGCGTGCGGGCAACGAAGGGAAGCAACCATCTGCTATCTTCGCGACACGTTCCATTCTGAGCATTCGCGACTGCGGACCGCCGTCTCAGCGCGGGGCAATGATCTCTGCGGCTCAGTGGCACAACACAACAACGTATGTTTCGAAGGGGTAGGACTTGGCGCACAGAATCCGCTCTCTGGCCTTGGCTTGCGTTTGCTGCGTGAGCCAAGCGGTCTTCGGACAAATCACGACGGAAGCGCCTCTGATAGACGCGCCTCAAACCGAAGCGCTGCAAGCTGAAACCCTCCAGTTGCAGGCACCGCAGGCGGAAAGCCCGAATCCGGACCCCGTCGCACCGGCGGACCCCGTCGCACCAAGAGTCGAGCCCGTCGCGAAGGTGGAACAAAGCTATTGGGCCGCTGAAGGCCTCAGCACACAGATGCGCAAGGTCAGGGCGATCTCCCTGTACCTGATGGACCCGGCCCAGCAGCCGCTCAAGGCCGTGGACGAAGCGCGCCTGAAAGACGCCGGCTGCGAGTACACGACCGAAGACCCGGCGCTCATCGCCAACCTGGTCGAAGCCATGGAAGCCACCAGCGTGCGCGCCAACTCCTTCACGCTCCAGTTCGAGCCGCGCGAGGCGGTCTACCTCGCCTTGGGTGGCGGCAGCGAGATCCGGCTGCTGTTCGAGAAGCCCTATCCCAACCAGCCGGAATTGCTTGGCCTCGTAAACAACCAGCCGGTCACCGTCAGCAAGGGCCTGGTGGTGGCCTTATATCGATGGGCGGCAAAGGTTGGCCGGGTTCGCCAGTGCGAGCACTTTGTCGCCGGGTACCGATAGGCCGGGTATCTGCTGCGTCAAACCGCAGGGGCCAATGGCCGCAGCTTGGCATCGAGCACAAACTGCTGGCAAAGGTTCGCCGCCAGCGGGCGGCTGAAGAAATACCCCTGAAACCGGTCACAGCCCAGCGCTGACAGGCGCGCGAGCTGCTGTTCGGTTTCCACACCTTCCACCACCGTCGACAGGTTCAGCGTGCGGCTCAGGCTGGCAATGCTGCGCACGATGTGTTCGTTGACGCTGCCGGCGCTCACGTCCGCCAGGGAGCGGTCGATCTTGACGGTATCGAGCGGCAGCTCGCGCAGGTAGTGCAGCGACGTGTGGCCCATCCCGAAATCGTCCAGCGCCACTTTCACGCCCGCTTCGCGCAGGCGCTTCAGATTGTCGATGGCGTTGACGTCAGGCAGCAGCATGGTCGACTCGGTGATCTCCAGTTCGAGCAAGGTGGGCGACAACCCTTCGCGGCGCAGGATGTCGATCACGTTCTGGTGGAACGCGCGGTTCAACAACTGCCGTGGCGAAAGATTGACGGCGACCACGAAGTCGGCCGGCAACACATCGCGCCACGCAGCACGCTGGCGGCACGCGAGCGACAGGATGCGCAGGCCGAGCTGGTCGATCTGGCCAATGTCATCGGCCAGTGCCACCACAATCGGTGGCGCCACGCGCCCCAGCACGGGGTGCTGCCAGCGCAGCAGCGCCTCCGCGCCAAACACGCGACCAGTTGAGCAATCCACCTGCGGCTGGAATTCCAGAAAGATCTGGCCGTCTTTCTTGATGGCGTCTTCCAGGTCGCTGGCCAGGGCCACGGCCATGCGGCCCTCGTCGCCGGGCAGGTCCAGACACCGCCGGCCCTGCAGGCTCACCTCGGCCGACTCGGCAATCTGCTGCAACGAGGCAAGCACCTCTTGGCTGCGCCGCGCCGAGAGAACATCGGCCATACGCACGAACGGCAGGTAAACGGCCGCCCCCGCCGCCAGGCCGATGAGTTGCACCACCGCACCGGCCACTGAGCCCGTGACCGCATAGCCGCTGAACAGCACGGGGGTGGTCCACGCCACGCTGTAGCCCGTCTTGGGCATCAGGTCGGCAACGATGGCGACATAGGCAATCAGCATCTGCACCACCGGTGCCAGCACAAACGGAATGGCATACACCGGGTTGAGCACCAGCGGCAGCCCGAAGAGCAACGGCTCGTTGACGTTGAACAGCGCCGGCAGCATCACCACCAGCGCCATCTTGCGCCCGCGCTGCGTATTCCTGGACATCAGCAGCGCCAGGATCAGGCTGAGCGTGCCGCCCGACCCGCCCATGCGCGCGAACACCGCGAAGAAGTGGTACGTAAAGATGAACGCCGGATGGCCACCACTGGCAACCGCCGCCACATTGGCCTGCGTGGCCGGCGCCAGAATGTGTTGATGAACCGTGTACAGCGCGTTCGGCCCATGGATGCCCAACAACCACAGCAGTTGCGCGGCGGTTTCGTAGCCCAGACCAAACAGCAGGCTGTTGGAGACCACCGAGAACGGCGCTGCCAGCAGCGTGTTGAATGCCTCCATGAGCTGGGACCAGCCCGCCCAGACCATGGCGACCTTGAGCACGGCAAACGTGAGGATCGTCAGCATGCCGGCGGGCATGACTGTCAGCACGTCGCCCACCAGCAGGTCGTTGCCCAGATGGTTTGATGGAATGCGCAGACGGCGGATATCACACAGCCTCAGAAACAGGCTGCCCCCCAGCGACGCCACCAGCAAAGCGGCAAACAGGCCCTGCCCCAGCGACAGCGACGCCATCAGGGGCGCATTCGCATCCGGCGCGATGAGCGTAAAGAAGCACGACACCACCACCACGGCCGCCACCGTGGGGTTGACAACCCGGTGCCCCACGCGCTGGTTATGCAGTTGCGCCAGCACATCCGCAAAGCCATACAGCGCGACCAGCGCGCCAATACCAAACGTACCGGCCTGCACGCTCTCGCAAAAGACATCCAGCCGCGCGCCAAATGTCTCCAACAGCAGGTGCCGGATGCCGGCGGTGGGCGGATAACGCAGCAGCAGCGACAGCGCTCCAACCATGATGAGCGGCAGGGCCAGCGCCAGCCCGCGGCGGACAGCAATGAAGTACGGCGCCCGGTCGAACCGCTCTGCAGCGGTCAACAGCCGGAGCCATGGCGATAGCGCTTGCGTCGTCATAAAGCTCGATCTGGTGCGAGATGGGGTCGGCAACATCCTAGGGTCTGCGCAGGATGCCGCTATCGGGCTACGTCCGATAAACGGCAGCGCCACAGCGCGACTGAAGCACTTGCTCGCGAAAAAGCCTCACAGCCTATGGCAAGCTTCGTGCAATACCTAGGGGAAACCCGAAGTTTTGTCGCCCCCTTGCACCGTGATGAAGCATCGGCACCACGGCGGCGCCCAGCCCGTGCACGGCGTGCCCCAGAATCTGCAACGATCTTGCTTATGTCGATTTCCATTCGTGCGCCCCGCACTGTGAAACTGCCTGCTCCGCTTCTTTCCGTCCTCCGGCTCCTGCGCGACCCGCATCGGCGCTATCGCCATGCGCGGTACATCCACGCCACGCGCGTGGGCCTGGGCGTGCTGCTGTCGATTGCCGTGACCGCGGGCTTCGGCTGGCCGCATGGGGAATGGGCCACCATCTCCCTGCTCATCGTCATTGCCGGCCTGCAGCACCACGGCAACATCCGCAAGCGCGCCGCCGAGCGCGCCTGGGGCACGCTGATCGGCGCCTCCGCGGGGCTGCTGATCATCGTGCAGCAGACCTGGCTTGGCCACCTGCCGCTCACCTACGCGCTCGTTGCAGCGGCATGCGGCATCTGCGCGTATCACGCCATCGGCAAGGGCGGGTATATCGCCCTGCTGGCCGCCATCACGCTCGTTATTGTGGTGGGGCATGGTGACAACGACCTGCTCGACGGCGCCTGGCGCACGCTCAATGTGTTGGTGGGGATTGCGATTGCGCTGCTGTTCTCGTTTGCGCTGCCGCTGTATGCCACGTACTCGTGGCGCTATCGGCTGGCCGACGCGCTGCGGGAATGCGCCCGGGCGTATGCCAGCCTCGGTGAAGGCGGTGCAGCGGCCGGTGAGCGCAGCAAGCAGCTCGGCAAGCTCAATACGCTGCTGGTGCAATTGCGCTCGCTCATGCCGTCGGTGTCCAAAGAGATTGATGTGCCGCTGGAGCGGTTGGAAAACATCCAGCGCAGTCTGCGCATCTGCATCAGCACGCTCGAGTTGTTGAACGCCGCGCGCCGGCCCGTGGGCGAACCCCGTGCGGATGTGCCGCCTGGCGCGGCCGACCGGCGCCTGCGCGATGCGCTGATCGGCATGTCGCGCGCGTTGCGGTTTGGGACGGTGGCGCGCCTGGCGCATGCGCGCGTGACCGATGGTGCAGAGGCCACCCAACCGCCCGGCACAGCGACGGTCGAAAACGCCCTGGCGGCCGGTTTTGCCCACGAGGTGGAACAACTGCGCGGGCAACTGCTGGCGATTGCGCCGCAGTGGAATATTGGGTGATAACGCCGAGGCTGCTGCCCCTTTGGCCTGGCGGTGGTGTCGCCGTCAGCGCCCCTGAACTTCGCCCGGTTACTCCCCGTTTCGCCCCATAGCTTTTGCGCACCCCCACCCCTGGCGAAAATCACGCCATGAAAATCCCGCATCTGCTTTCCACTTGCCTGCGCCCCACAGAGAAGGCAGGCACCGCCGCGTCAGGAACCCACGAGACCTCTGGAAGCGAACCCCAGGGCAGGCGCGTCAGCGGGCCGCTGGGTGGCTTGGCTCCGCGCCTACGAGGCCGTTCGACCAAGCCGCGCCATCGGAACACCGTGGGTGCGGTATCGCAGCCTCCGTTGGCGGCCGCAGACGATGCGCTTCCACTCCGAAAGGGAATGGTGATCAAAGGCCTTGCCCGACTGTTGGATGGAGGCGGTGTTATTGGTGCCGACAACGGGGAGCTTCACCGTGGCCTCAACGGCAGTTACACCGTGAGTGGCAACGAAGTCGCGTTCCATGCTGACCCATCCGGAGAACACAGCATCAATGTCCTGCCCTACGTTGCGGGGGCCATCAGTTACGCGAGGATGCAAGGCCAAGCGACCATCAGCGGCCCATTTACTGGGTGCACCATGGCCATCTACAACGCGCATGGTGAAACCCGGGTGAATCACGTCGATACCGCTGAGCCGTCCGAGGGAGAAGCGCCGAGCAAGCTTCGCTGGGAGCACATGAAACGCCAAGGGCTGGAGATCGCCGACGAACTGTCTACCAAAGGCATGCTCGGGCGGTTCTTGGATAGCGCGCCGCCTGACCCCTCTTTTGCTACGCTCAGCGTTCTGGCCGTGGCTTCACCTGTATCCGGCATTCGTCATCACTATGTCGTCAAGCAGGGCGGAGACTATCTGGTCGTCGGCTAGCTGCCCACTATGTTCACGCTCATTACACGCTCCGTGCCCAACACCCACTGGACCCAGCGACTCAGCCTGAGACTGTTCGGCATGCTCATCCTTGCGCTGCAACCCGTGTGCGCGCAGCTTGCCGGTGCCGAACCGCTCCACAATCGCGCGGTACCGTGCCGGATCGGCAATGACGCGCCTGTCGATGCGGACCACGACGTCCGCGCTGCCAGCCACCCTGTGCAGGTGGGCCAATTCGGCATCAGTACGGATGGCAATGCCTATACCGTCGATACCGGCGCCGGGCTGGTCTTCAAGGTCCGAACGCGAGGTGCCAACGGCGGTGAGCGCGGCAAGGGCGACATCGTCTCCCTGCTGTGGCACGGCGTGCAGTATCAGGACGCGCGCAAGGGCAGCCAGGTGAACTCCGGCTTTTCCGGCCTGTATGACGGAGACGACCGTGTCAATGTCGACGCCGTGCGTGTCGGCAATGACGCCATCAAGATCACCGTCAGCGCCGGGGCGTTGACCCACGTCTACATGGCGCGCCGTGGGCACCCCAACATCTACATGGCGACGTATTTCACCGCCGAACCGAAGCCTAACCTGGTGCGCTTTGTCGTGCGGGTGCCGCACGCGCGCTTGCCCGATGGGCCGCAATGCGCGGACATCACCACCGCCGTGCGCGGTGTGGAAGCCCACGACGTTTTTGCGTTGGCCAACGGCGAAACCCGCTCCAAGCATTACTCCAACATGCGCTTGAAGGACTGGCAGTACTTTGGCGCAACCGGCCCGGGCGTGGGTATGTGGATGGTCCGCGACAACAACGAAGGCGGATCGGGCGGCCCGTTCTACCGCAGCCTTCTCGACCAGGGCGCCGAAGACCAGGAGTTGACCTACATCGTCAACTACGGCGAGAACCAGACCGAACCGTACCGGATGGGCGTTCTCAACAGCTACGTTCTTGCCTTTACCGACGGCGAACCGCCCCGTGAAGTCGACACCCATTGGTTCCAGGGCATGGACCTGCCCGGCTACGTGCCAGAGAGCCAGCGCGGCGCACTCGAAGGCCGGTTCACCGGGCTGACCGAAGAGGCCCCGTACACCTTGGCGCTCAGCAACGCGCATGCGCAGTACTGGGGTGAGGTCGCGGCAAGAGACGGCCTCTTTCACCTGCGTGACGTGCTGCCTGGCCAGTATCAGGCCACGCTATACCGGAACGAGCTGCAGGTGAAACGCTTCAACGTCGACATTCAAGCCGGCCGCACGACACCGTGCGCGTGCGGCGGCATCGACCATGATCCACAACACGATGCCGCGCTATGGCGCATCGGCACCTGGGACGGCAGCCCGCGCGAGTTCCGCAACGGCGACAAGGTCACGGTGATGCATCCATCGGATGTCCGCATGCAGCCGTGGACCGCCTCCGATTACGTTGTCGGGCACTCCACCCCGGCGAACGACTTTCCCGCATACCAGTGGAAAGCCATCAACGGCACGCTGGTGGTGCGCTTCCACCTTACGCCACACGACATTGCCGATCACCGGCTGCGCATCGGCATTACCACGGCCTTCGCCCACGCCCGCCCGAGCATCACGGTCAACCAGTGGAGCACAGCCGCGCCGCAGCCGGCCATTGAGCCGACCACCCGTAGCCTCACGGCGGGCTCCTACCGCGGCAACAATGCCACCTTTGCGTTCGACATTCCGGCCTCGGCCTTCGTGGTCGGCCAGAACGTGCTCGCGATCAACGTCACCAGCGGGAACGCCGGAGACGGTTTTCTCAGCCCGGGTTACGCCTTCGACGCCATTGACCTGCTGAAGTAACGGCAACCACGGTTGGCCGCCGATGCGCCGTAAGCGGTGTGTCGGCGTGCATGGTTCCGTGCATCAAGCCGCCATCATCAGTTTCGGGTCAACGCTGGGCGACTGCCCGCCCGGCTGCTGCACGGCCAACTGATAGCCGCGCGAGTAGACCGTCTTGAGCTCGACCCCCGTCGCCGCTCCAAAGCCGAGCTTCTTGCGCAGCTTGTAGATGTGCTGCTCGATCGAGCGCTCTGCAATGCAGGCCTCCGTTCCCCATACCGCCGAGGCAATCTGCTGGCGCGACAAAAACGCCCCAGACGAAGAGAACAACAGCCAAGCCGTGGCAAATTCGCGTGCGGTCAGGCGGATGGGCTCGTTGTGCAATGTGGCCGTGCGGGTCAGCCGGCACAAGCGGTAGGGCCCGACCACGACCTGCGTGTCAAGCGTGGCCTGCATTGACCTGTCGGCCCCGCGCAGGATGCGGCGAACACGCGCGCACAGCTCTTCGGCGGTGAAGTGGCCGGAGATGATGTCGTCGATGCCCGCCTCAAAGGCGCTCAGCATGTCCTGACGGCCGGCAAAGTGGCCAAATACCAAGGTGGGCCAGCATAGATTGGCACTGCGCTCGCGTCCGGCGAGCAACAGTCGGCCCGCCGTGCTGAACTGCTCCGCATCAATCATCAGCAAACTGAAGACCTCAGTTTGCCCGGCGCGCATCACGGCCAATGCGTCATCGAAACGGACGCACGTGGCGCCCTGGGCTGACAGGCAGCTCGCCACGTAGGCAAAACTGGCTGGGTTGGTGGTGAGTACAGCGAACTTCATGGCAAATCCCCGACGATGCGGGGTCGATCCATACGCCCACCCCGCTTGTTCTCTTTGTTATCTTTTGAAAAAGCATAGCGTTCACACTGTGTTCATCCATCGCTATGACTAGCGATGCGGTGGCGAGGCAGCCGCCAATTGCGCGTTTTCAGCCCCTTTTCAGCCGCCCCAACCCGGCGCAAGTGATCCGATCGACACCGCCCGGGTCAGCCCATGGCCTCGTTCAGCACGCGAAATCCGTAATGACGGTCACGCCAGCGCCTTCGAACCGGTTCATGTTCGTCAACGCCTCCACCGAAGCGCTGAGGCTGATTTCCCGGCGCACCATGCGTCCGGGCTGCAGCTTGCCCGTACGGATCATGTCCAGCATGGGGCCATAGCGATGGGCCTGCATGCCATGGCTGCCAAGGATCTCCAGCTCATGGGCAATCACCTTGCTCATGGGCACAGCCGGTGTTGCGTGATCCCCCAGCATCAGGCCGACCTGCACATGCTTGCCGCGGCGGCGCAGATTGCTGATGGAGTTGAAGCACGTTGTCGGGTGGCCCAGCGCATCGAGCGAAAGATGAGCGCCGCCATGCGTGATGCTCCTCACGGCGTCAACGACATCGCTCTCGCGTGAAGCGTCAACGGTGGCGACAGCGCCCAGCGAACGCGCCAGCTCCAGCGCGTTGTCCGAGATGTCGATGGCCACAACGTTCGCGCCGATTGCGTTGGCGATCATGATGGCCGACAGGCCCACACCGCCGCATCCATGCACCGCCACCCATTGGCCCGCGGAGGTCTTGCCCTGGTCAACCACCGCGCGGAATGCCGTCACGAAGCGGCAGCCCAGGCTTGCCGCCGTGGTGAAGTCCAGGCCCTCCGGCAACCGCACGAGGTTGAGGTCTGCATAGCGAATGCCGACGTATTCAGCAAACGAACCCCAATGCGTAAAGCCCGGCTGGAACTGCTGCTCGCACACCTGTTGATGCCCTGCGTGGCATTCAGGGCAGTGACCACAGCCGGCCACGAACGGCACCGTTACGCGATCGCCCACTTTCCAGCGCGTCACGTCGGCACCGACCGCTGAAACCACGCCTGCCAGCTCGTGACCGGGCACGTGCGGGAGTTCGATATCGGGGTCGTGTCCCATCCACCCGTGCCAGTCGCTGCGGCACACGCCGCTGGCCATCACCTGCACGACCACGCCGTCTGCTGCTGGAGTCGGGTCGGGAACGTTCATGTGCTTCGGCGCGCTGCCGAATGCTTCGTAGACTATGGCTTTCATGATTTCAACGCATGTCGGATCAGCGTTGCAATATAAGGCCCAGTAGACGAAAGTATCTTTCTAATTTCAGGGTGTTTCCGGGGGATTTCGAAGCACCCTTTCTGATTCCGACACGCCACGGAAAGGAGATTTCATGGAAGAACTGGACGCCATCGACCTGGGTCTGCTGGATCAACTCCAGCAGGATGGACGCGTCTCCAACGCCAAGCTGGCCGAGCGCTTTGCGTTGAGTGAAGCGTCATGCTGGCGGCGGCTCAAGCGGCTGGATGACGCCGGCCTCATCGAGGGCTATCACGCGGCGCTCAACCGCCGCAAGCTCGGGCTCGGCGTCATGGTGTACGTGCAGATCATGTGCACCCAACATACCGAGGAAGTCACGGCGGAGTTCGAACGGCTCATCCTCGCAAGCCCCAACATCCTGGCCTGCGACAACACCACCGGCGAAGCCGACTACCTGCTCCAGGTGGTCGCCAATGACTTGGACGATTACAGCCGCTTCGTGGAAAAGGTCCTGAGACAGCTGCCCGGTGTCTTTGGCATCCGCTCAAACATCTCGCTGCGTCAGGTGAAATCGACGAAGCGATTGCCGATCGTCTGAGCCGGATCGGCGGGTGCGGGTGGTTTGGCAGCATCCCGCTTCGCCTCCGGCCCTGTCCCTTCGCCTGATACGGACAATCTACCGGCCATCGCTCGGTACCCTTCCAACCTCCGATTGGAGGTCCGGCATGGTCAAGAACGTGACAGGCGTATCGGGCAACATTCCTGCGTTGCCACCGTCGTCATCCCCTACCCAGCAAGCAGCGCACGAAACAGCAACCCGCCCGACGGCGCGTACGCGTTCCGCTGCGCTTGAGCATCTTCCCGCCTCACACGCTGGCGGCACCAGCGGCATCAGCAGCGCTGCGCGGGTTTCCGCCGCGCCGGCCAAGATTACCGAGGCGGAACTGCCCTTGGCCGCTTACCTGCTGATGCGCGCCGTGGACGGCCGCCCCGTGGCCGCACCGGAAATTGCTCGCCTGCGATTGGCGAACGCCAGCGTCAATGAAACCCGTCAACTGCTCAAGCACGGCCGTGGCAACGTCGATGTGGACGTACGCGCCACCAACAACGAAAGTACGTGGCGCATGAAGGCCGCCCGGACGTTCCGGCAGGAACGTGAACAAAAGGCGAAAGTGCCCTGGAACGCGTTCGAACAGCGGGCGCCGTATTCCGCTGCGGCAGCGTCGGTATTTGGCGCGGGCAATTGCGGAGAACACACGAGCACGACCAGCGTCTATCACAGCCGTCGGCTGGCGCCCAATGAAGAAGTGCATTACGTGAATGCGCCCGCCGCTGGACACGCCTTTGCAGAGGGCCGCATTCCCAGCGCCCCTGAAGCCGAGCAGCCAGAGCGGACGATCGTGATGGACGCCTGGGCCAAAGGCCCCGCAGTGCTCGCCGCTGATGCGCGCTTTGCCAAGCGACGCGGCGGGCTGCAAAGCCTGTTGCACTACAACGCAGAAACCGGCCGCGACGCACGCATAACAGCCAACGACGTGGTCCTGGAAGCACGGTCTGCCGGGCCGGCCGAAGTTGCACGGCGCGTGCAAAGCGAGGCCACGCCGACTGCCCGTTTTGCCGCGTTCATCGACTCCGTACTGCCCAGCGGCATGGGCCACTGGCGCGAGCAGCCTGTGATCGACGGCGACTTCTCGCGCCGCGTGAAGGCCAAACTCGCCGCGCTTGAAAACCCGGCGCAGAGCTTCGCGCTGGCGGCGCGCGTGGCCGAACAACTCGGCGTGCCGGCCCAACAGCGCGCGGCAGAAGCGCAACGCATTGTCGAAGCGGCGCACGCCATGTTGGCGGACCAGTGAAATGGGGTGACGCACGCATCGGCCGATGTGCCGGCGCGTCACCACCGTTCACGGCGCATCGACCAATTCCGCAATTTCGTCCACTTCGAGTGTCCTGCCGAATTTGTTCTTGAGCCCGTGCCCCCAGGCGTGAACGTGCACACCGGGCATGAGGTAAGCGGCCAGCTCCGTGGCCGCATGGGGTGGCATGCGCAGCGATGTGCCGTCGTCCAGCAACGCCCCGCGCAGTTCACCCTTAGGCCCAAAGAGCGACAGCGTGACCTCGCCAGCCGCTTCCATGGGCCGCCGCGTGCCGGCACGTTTGGGATGCGGCGCGCCATTGGCGGGCGGCCCTTCATCGACGATGCGCTTGCCGCTCGCTGTCGTCAGCGCGATCGCCGCAATCATGTCGGCGCCCCGCGGCTTGACTCCGCGTATGCGGATTTTGTCGCCCAGGGCGACATACCGGGCGATGTGTCGCGACAAGTGAGGCGGAACGTGAACCTGCCGAAGCCTGCGCCCACCCAGTACAAAGCCATCCACGTCGCCGTCTGGGTTCAGAAGGAAGCGCCTGACCGTGCCACTGACTTCCGGAAGACTCTCAGGATCGATCCAATGCATTGCGTGTCCTCGCTGCGTGATGTGTGGTCAAAAGCGGGGTTGGTCAAAAGCGATGTGCCGACATCCACATCGCACCCGTTGGCGAGGCGCAACTACCGTGCCCATGCACGGCAGCCCATCGCGCGAGCGCCGTGCGGCCTGGACAGCCACCCCGTGTCACCAGGGCCACGCACACGCCAACACCGACCGGTACCCCACACAAGCGGTAGTTGAGGATTTTTCAGGATCGCGTGCGTCGCTCCCCGTACATTCGGGGAACTCTCTCTCTTCACCGCAACCGGCATGAAATCGAAAGGCTCACCAGGCAGCCAAGGACCCGTTTTGCATGGCGACAGCCAACGGCGCACCGCAACGGGAGCCACCGGAGCCGACTCCAACGATTCCACCGGGGCATCGCATCGTGTGCGGCAAATGGCTGGCGAGCCCGTCCAGCATCTGGTGATCGGCCTGCGCTCGCGCCACGCGCATGCAAAGCAGACGACCGCCGGGTGGATCCTGTTGCGGTACTCGCTGAGTGATTGCCTTGCGTTGATGGCGGCGCTCGAACAGGCGCCATCGGCCATCCGGCTGCGCCCCTACCGCGTGAATGCGCCCGCAGAAGACGCACCCGTGCGCTGGCTATTGCGGGGCGCTGGCGAGGGGCTGCTCAAGGTGGTGGGCGTCTCCAAGCAGGGGCGCGAGGTGTACGCGTCGCTGTCGATTCCGGCGGAACGGTTCCGGCAGATGGCACGCCCGGGCTGCACGCCCACGGGGCCCCATGAACAGCGCCACGGCCAGATGATGTTCTTTGACCGCAACCCCGAGAAACTGCGCACCCACTTTGGGGGGCAGTTGCTCCGGTACAGGCCGATCAGCACGCAGGCGGGCAACCGCCCGCTCGCCATGCGGCCCGCAGATCTGCGCCGCCTGTCGGCCAGGCGCCTTGTACTGCGACCGGGGTTGCGACGATCCGCGATTTCCATGTCGGTCTGCGCGGCCATCGCCACGGCGGCGCCGGCGCGCTATGCCATGGCAGCGGACTACACCAGCACCATCACCGGAAACAGCACCACCGATTCCGCCTACTCGACCTCCACCAACGCCGCCGGCAGCCTGGTGTATGCGCTACAAAACGGCGACACGGTTTCCGCAGCGACGAACCAGCTCGCCAACCTGCAGGCGGTGAACCTCGTGGGCGTGAGCACGCCCGTGGTGTTGCAGGTCGGCAGCAACGGCACCGGCACGCTGGGGGTATCGGCCACCCGCACGGGCGTGACGGCCTGGGGCATCGTCCACGGCATCGACGTGGAGGGCGGCAGCAACCTCACCGTCAACGGCAACACCAACGTCACCGCCAGCACCGACAACGCCAACAGCGAGATCGAAGGCGTCTACGTCAGCCAGGGCACGGCCACGTTCAACGGCAACACGACCATCTCGACCAGCACGCCGGGCTATTCGCGCGGGCTTTGGATCAATCGGGGCAACGTCACCTTCAACGGCGACACCACGATCACCGTGCGAGGCCACGGAACCGACAACGACGGCATCTACAACTCCGGGGGCGGCGCCGGCAACGTCACGTTCAACGGCAACGTCACCATCGATTCTCTGGGCGAGCACCCGAGCGACAACGTCCACGGCATCTACAACGACAACATCAACACACGGCTCACCATCACCGGCAACCTCAACCTGTCTGCCGTCTCGAATGGGTCGACCGTGTTCGGTATCCGCAACCAGGGCGTGCTTACCGTTGGCGGAGACATGTCCATGACGGCCACGGGCCCGCGTTCGGCATTTGGTGTGGCCAACACGCACCGGACGGCCAGGCTGACCGTGGGCGGCAACGCCGACATCCACGTCGTCAACACGTCGGGGTACACGCCGTTCGGGCTACCGGCCGCCATTCAGGCCCACTACGGCACGGGCTCGAGCATGACGTTCCGCAAGGGCGTTAATGCCACGGTAAACGCCGTCACCACGGCCTTCGGCATCGACAACACCGGCGTGATGAATTTCTCGTCCGCCAGCGATACGGTGGCGCTGAACGTGGCGTCCAACTGCGCAACGTGCAGCGCGTTCGGCATCAACCAGAACGGTGGCGCCATCACCATGGCGGGTGGCGCGCAGGTCAAGGCATCCACCACGGGCACGGGCGAAGCCTTTGCCATTGCCAACGCCGCCGCCAATGGCGTAAACGCCACGCTCGACATCAACGGGGCAGGCGCCGGCAAGGTGACGCTGGATGGCGACATCACCACCGCCAACTACGCGGCCAGCAGCAACACAGGCAGCACGAACGTCGTGCTCAACACGCCAGACTCGTACTTCAAGGGCGACCTCGTCCCGTACATCAATACCGGGCTGACCACCGACACCACCAACTACGTGGCCGGCGCAACGACGCTGACCTTCGCCAACGGCGCAACGTGGGTCCCCACCGGCGCCGGCAACACCACGAACGACTTCGGTGCCGGTGGCCTGACGCTGGCTTCTGGCGGCGGCATCGACCTGTCGCGCAGCTGGGGCACGTTTGCGCCGGGCAGCATCCCCGCCTACAACCTGCGCACCGTCACGATCGACAGCAGCGCAGCCGGCGGCGCCAGCGTCAACCTGAAGGATGGCGCCACCTTCACGCTGCTGAGCGATGTCCGCAACGGCGCCGCAGACAAGGTCGTGTTCGGCGCGGGCATCAGCAACTTCTCGGCCAGCGGCACCCAGAACATCAAGATCGCCTACGACCCCGTGCTGCAAGACACCTCGTGGGTGAACGCCAACACCGTCAAGACCGGCAAGACGTTCAGCGCGGCATCGCCCATCACCATCGTCGATGCCAGCGCGGCTGCGGGCGGCGCAGCCAGGCTCGGCGCCGTTGCGGGCACGCCCGGCGCGTGGACGAGGACGTATGAGAACGCGCTGGTGTCGTTCACGTACACGCCGCAGGTAGCGGTATCGAGCGACGGCAACAAGGTACTGCTGACCGGCATTCAGATTGCGGGCAACGATGGCGCTTCAACGGGCACCGTCGGCAGCCCGGGCTCGACGGATCCGACCAATCCGACGAGCCCGGCCACGCCGACGGTGCCCACCCTTTCCACCGGCTTGGCCACGTCTTCCGGCATTCGCCCGGCTGAAGCTGTGCTCACCGCATCCGAATCGGTAGCGGCCATGCGTAACCTGCTGTTTCGCACGTCGGCCTTGCCCGGCACCACGGGCACCGGTGGCATCATCACGCCCCCGCAGACGAACAACACCGAAGGCAGCGTCTGGCTCACCCCAATGACGAGCCGCGACACAATCGACACCACCTACGGACGCCAGACCAGCGAGACCATCACCTCGCTCAGCCTCGGCGCAGACCGCCGCGTCTATCAAAGCGACCGGAGCACCGTGCGCGTGGGCGCCAGCATCACGCAGGGGCGCGCAAACGTCGGCTACACGCAGGGCTCGGGCACGATCGACATGACGTCGGTCGGCGTCAACGCCACGCTGCAGGCCAACAGCGGCCCATATGTCAGCGGCGGCATCAGCGGCGCCACACTGCGCAACAGCTACAACGCCACGGACCAGGAAGGCACCAACACCAACGGCAAGTTCAACGTCAAGACGCTCGGCACCACGCTCGCGGCCGGATGGCCATTCGACCTCGGCCATGGCGTTACCCTGGAACCCTCCACCGCCGCAATGGCGGGCGTCATGTTTGGCGACCAGAGCGTGACGTCTGCCGGCGTATCCACCGACCTGAACCGCAAGACCTTCGGCATGGTGAATGCCGGCGTCACGCTCAAGCACACGGGCACGAACAGCGTGGGCTCGCACGAAATCTATGGCCGCGTCGCGCGCCTGGAAACCTTCGGCAGCGATCTGTCCATCACCGCCAGCAAAGACGGTGGCAGCATCACCGCCGACGCCGCCCCCGCCCGGCGTAGCGGCTATCAAGTGGCGCTGGGCGGGTCGGTAGGATTCGGCCCCGCTAAACGTCTGGCCGTGACGATGGAGGCTGGCAGGCGGCATCTGTCGGGGTCCAGTGCCGGGTGGTCTGGGCTTGTGAGCGTCAGGTATCGGTGGTGATGGGCTGACAAGCCGGCCGCGGCGTCCGATTCACACCCCCCTCGCCCGCTTCCCGCGTCGATCATTGCGCAGTATCGACGCGGTCTACTTCATTCTTCGTCGTCAGAGGGCAACAGGCGCTCAATTGCCGCGCCTCGCAGCGCTTTTACAGTGTCGACGTTCTTTTGTGGATTGCCTTCCATCACCGCCCGTGGGTCGCTGATATGTACGTCGCCCCGGGGCTCAACTAAAAACTGAAGGTCGTCGATCACCGTGGCGGTCTCACGCAAGGTGGCGATTGTCGAGTTGCATTGTTCGACGGTTTTTTGTGTGAGGTATTGCCCTTCCGGCACTTTGCTGGGAGCGCCAACGATGTCCGCAGAACGTTTTGCGTGGTGCAAGTAAGCCTGCTCAATTCCGACACGGTCGCCGATACGAACGAGACGATACGTGTCGACCGTGCGAAAGCCTCGGGCGCGCAATTTCAATAATGCGTCCATCTCCCGTTGGGCGTGGGTAGCCGGGGTGTCGAAACGACCGATTGCATCGGTACGAACCAGTGCTACGCAATGGCGCGGTTCGTCGGCCAGCCTGTACACGTCTTTTTGGCTTCCTCGCCCTACCAACGGGCCGAGGGCACGCGCAGGCATGTCCGGAATACCGGGCGTGCGGAGCGAAATGGATACGGCAAGCGCTGTGGCCTCCTCCGTATGCCCGGTATGCGCGTTGTCCTCACGCACATCATCGGCCAAGGGTCGGCGACGAGCATAGGGTTGCAGGCCTGCGAGCGCTCCTGACCGCGTGGCCACGAGCTCACGCGAGCGTGGGGCCATGGGGCTCGGGGCTGAAGTGTCCGCGCTGCGATTCACCTCCTGCTGCCCGTCGGATGAGGTCGCGGCCGCATGTACGCGGCGGAAAGCTCCGTCAATATTTCGCATCACTCTGAAAATTTCGCACCGAATGATCTAGGCTCGCGCGTTCGCTTCATTGGGATTCGGGGAATGACCCCTGGGGCATCACAAGTCCTCAATCGCCTTCCTGATCTTCCGCATCCGGGACGCCTCGATGGACATGCTGTAGGACAGCTTCCCACGGGTCACTCGGAAGTTTTGAAGACGCTCCTGAAGCGTTTCGCGCGGGCCGGAACGGCTGGTGCTCACATTGCTATTCTGATGATCGGGTTGGTGCTCCACAAAGTCTTCTATCGTTCCACGCGACTGCGCATGCTTATAGAAGACGGGCGGGAGTATTTTCGTTCCCTCAATGTACTCCATGCCGTCTAGGAACTCTGATTGGTGGCGGTCAAAACACCTTCCATTTTGATTCAATCTTTCATGAAGGCTATTAAATAGATCGTCTTTTTGGTATGCATTAAGCAGCAAATTCAGTGAAAATATTGTGCACCCGATCTTGGCTTTTTGCGCCTCGACATCGATGACAGCCATTTTGCAGTTTCTAAAATGTGTTTCCACATCCCTTTGAAACGGCTGAATGCCAGCAATAAATTTATGCTCTTGCTTGTCTTTATCCCAGGTATGGGAGAGCGCCGACTCAAGGAGTAGCACGGTCTTTCCCCCGTCCGGGTGCGTCCTGATATCCGCTGCGATCCGATGCCTGTTCTGCATGGTCAGCCGGAACAGTCCGCGCCATGCCGGCTCATTCGAGGTGTAGAGCCTCGTAAGGAAGGCTTGCGCGCTCGGAAAGCATTCAAGTTTCAGATCGGGGTGCCTTGCGTTGTAAGTCGCCGCCAATGTTTCGATGTTCTCGGCGTCGAGCGTCGATATTTCTGGATTGACGCCATCTTTGCCCGCTGCTCTCAACACCGCGTCGGCATATGCAGCCAATTGAGGATGGGTATGCGCGACAGATGAATGCTTGACAGCGTCTTCCAGCGCTCTCGCCTTGTGGCGGGCTCTGCGGGGCAGATTCTCGAGGTGATATGAAGACGGACTGCGGGGAGGGGAGGATGGCGTGTTTTGAGCCGAGGAAGTGCCTGCAGACTGCTCCCGCCCACCGCCATACTGATAGTCGGCCCCGCCTGTTCGCGGTTTTGAAACGCACAAACCCATGGAATTCCCCTTTATCTCAAATAGCCCCGAATATGAACTCAACACGCCCGGGGCGTCGCGCGAAGGGCGAAACCGTTGCTCTCCAAAAGAAAGTGGAAACGAGCAGGCTGGCTCGTTGGCCGTCCCACAGACGGGTTAACGTAGTCAGCGCCGCTAACAAGAGCCAGCGCAGCGGCCTCGGCTGCCCCGCCGTGTTTTCGGCCCGGCGACCGCTCCTGACCTTTCTCACGCTTGCGCTGGGCCGCTAGGTTAAGCGCACAACGAGCGTGCCGTTGACGGCTTTCGGTCCAGCACGCGCTGGACTTCCCAGGCCGCCCAGAGGAAAACTCGGAGCCGTGTTCGAGAGCCCCCTCTTTCGGACGCCTTGCCCACACATCGCCGCCCTCTTAGTATCGAGCGCCGTCAAGTTCTGCCAACCGCGCCGCGCCCCAGGGCGAATGCGATAGCCAAAGCTGCTGACAAAGCCCACCAAGCGCTCCCCTCATGAACAAACCCGTCTTGCCGACCATCGCGGCCTACTTTCTGTTGCTGGGTGCCACCACGGTGCTCTTGGCCTTCTATCGCATGCACATCGCCGGTTACTTTGGTACGGCGCCGCTCATTCCCGATTGCTCTCTGTCGGTACAAAACCAATGGCGATGGTTGGCCGTACTCACCGTGGCAAACGTCGGCATCGCGATCGGGCTCTTGCGCCAACAGCGATGGGCAAAAACAGCTCTCATCACCCTGTTTTTTGTATGGGAGGCAGTCAACCTGCTGACGATCAAGTTTGCCGCACCCCGGTTTTTGTGTGGTCTCGCATTTGCGGTCATCCCGGTCATCATGCTGGCAATGTCACCCACCACAGCATGGCGCGCGCACAAGATAAAAAGGCCCGGATGGCGCGGCGTCAGGAAAGTCGTGGGCCTGTCTTTCTACTGGACCGCTGCATTCGTGTTGTTCGTCATCCTGACCGCGAGGTTCATGCCGCCGGAAGCATCTGTTTCAGCGGGCGTGGAAGTCCACACCGGCGCCTATATCGCCTTGGCAGCCGTGGTCATGCTTGCGGGAGGAAACATCATGGGTGAACTGACCGTTGCCGCAACCGAAGCCGCGCTGATGCTGATTGCGCTGGCTTCATTCTTGGTTGCGTACCTGATTCAGACCTACCTGATATTGAAAGTGACCTATCCGAACAACCCGTGGCACTACCAATGGGATAACACCTTCCCGTGGCTGCTCTTGCTGGGGATGGTCGGTTTTGCGTTGATGGCCGTGTCAGAACGCCGGCAGGTTGCCGGCTAGTAGCAGCAGCGCGTCTACATACGGCGCCCCGTCGTTTCTTCATGGAAGAAGACCTCCCCATCCCACCCGGGATCATCAACGAAGCGCTCTGGCGAAAGCACTGCCGACAGATTCGTGCGCGTGCGCAAGACCTGCTGGACGGCAGGAGCGGCGTCATTGAAGCGGCCCGTGCGTAGGTGCCGTTGGCAACGCGAACACCCACCCGTATTCAACATGGCAAGGCATGGCGAGGATTACGCGAAGGCGGGATTTATTTTTGCATTTGTTTATCTTTACATTTGTTTATAATGCCTTAACTATTAAGATTGGCGCAACTCATTCGTTAATACAATCAGAATTCGAAAATCAGAATTTGCTGTAGCACCCTCGCAAGCATAATCTCCCCCTGCAGCCCAACTTGGACCTGCAAACAATTCTCGATGCCTCGTAAAACGACGGCAGCGCCGAGATTAACTTTGACATTAAGAGGGTGAGACAATGCCAGCCACGCCATGCACGCTTTATTACGCCGCAAATCCGAAATTTGCCATCGGTGTAAATGACAGGATCGCAAATACCCCCGTCGTTCTGCGCGATACCACATTGCCATCGGTAAAGGAGGCGTATTACGAGTGGATCCTCCGGGACGACAACACGATTGCACTGCGATCGGACCCGTCGCTTATTCTCGACGTTGCGAATCTCGCTGATTTTCAGCAGTTCAAGCTGAGCCTCTACAACTCATCAAAGGTTCTGCCCACGCAGCGATGGATCGACGATGGTTCCAAACACTACCGTAACGTAGGCAATCCGAATTTCGCCATCGATAATCAGAAGCGCGTGGCCAAGGATGGCAACCCCATTATTGTTCACGCCTATAACGCCTCCCCCGCCCAAGAGTGGACGACTAAGAAAGACATGGAGCTGACGCCAACGCGGTTCTACCTGGGTCAGACGAACTTTGCTTTTGGCGTTAAGCGAGCAATATCCGGCGCGCAAGTGGTTTTGCTTGATACCAGCAAGGCGCCGAGCAAAGACCTGTACGAGTGGACCCAGCAGGAAGACAACACCTTCCTCCTGACTGCGGGAGGCAGCGTTCTGGTGCTGGACACCGCGAAGCTCACACCCCAGCAGAACTTTTTCTTGAGCGTCTATGACCCCAGCAACGTCAAGAGCACGCAGCAATGGATGTATGACGACAACAGCTACATCCGCAGTGTTCCCCAACCCGGCCTCGTGATCGACGACAAGGCAAGCGCGGTGACCGACGGGAACATTATCTGGACCTACGGGTTCAACGGCTCAAGCGCGCAGCAGTGGCGCCCTGTCTACGATGACAGCCTAGAGAAGAGCGCGGAGGAAGGGCAGACGCAAGCCGTGTAGGCTCGCCCGCTCCGTTGCTCGACGCTCCGAGTTCTGAGCTCGACGCTCCGAGTTCTGAGCTCGGCGCTTCGAGTTCTGAGCTCGACGCTCCGAGTTCTGAGCTCGACGTTCCGAGTTCTGAGCTCGACGTTCCGAGTTCTGAGCTCGGCGTTCCGAGTTCTGAGCTCGGCGTTCCGAGTTCCGAGCTCGGCGCTCCGAGTTCTGAGCTCGGCGTTCCGAGTTCTGAGCTCGGCGTTTCGAGTTCCGAGCTCGACGTTCCGAGTTCTGAGCTCGGCGTTTGGCGTTCTGAACTCCGCGTTTGGGCCTCTGAGCTCCGGTTTGTTGGGCATTGAAGCCCGGCACTTGAGCCTTTGAGCTCGGGGTTCGGCAGTTTGGGCCCCGCGTTCGTCGGTTTGAGGCCGGAGCACGACGCTTTGCGCTCGGCGTTTTGAATCTCTGACTGCGGTGTTTGGAGTTTTCGGCTCGGCAGTTGGCCCTTGGACTCTGGCGGCCGCGCCTTGGAGCTGCGCATGTGCGGCGCTGGGCTCGGCACACGAAAGGCTGAGCGTTGCGCCCGGGGATGGCTTCCCCGCCCGTCTCGGGGTTGCGTTTGCTGCGGTTCTTTTATTTCTGTTGGTCTGCGCACTCCAGCACGCGCAGGATTTCCCACCGGTTCACATCCACAAGCACGCCCTCCAGCGTGATGAGCATGTACGCGCCAATCGCGTCCAGAAACCCGGCCTGATATTCGGCGGGCTTGTCTTGGAGGTGGCGCTGGTATTCAGAGCGTAGCGCCCTGGGTTCGAACTGCCGATGCAGCTTCAAGGCCACCTGCGTGCGGCGCAGAAAATCGCGGCCGCCAAGCGCACCTTGCAGATAGCAGTGATTGGTATGCAGGTTCATCGCGCGCCTCCGCCCCGTGGGCGCGATGTCAGACAAGCGATGCAGGTGGGAGGTGGCGTTGCGGGGTAATGCCGGCGTGCGGCGGGTGCGGCGTGGTCGGTTGATCCATTGTCTTGCCCTCTGCTGGTTGAGTAGGGAGCCACCCACCGGCGAGGGTGGGCGGGCACACGACAAGGTCTGCAATACCGATCAGCGTTTCCAAAAACCGGCAGGGCCGAAGCCCTCCCTATCGGGCCCGCCCGTATAGGCGAACGACGACACGCGAGAGCTATAACGGCTCTCACGGGAAATGCTGAATTCGGGATTGCAGTCCCGGCTGCGGTTGTTGGCGCAGCGGGGGCAGTTTAGCGGGTACAACAGCACCCCCGCAAGCCAGAAAAGATCAATAAATAAATCCACCCGATCGCATTATTAACCACCAACAAGATCCATCATGGCTTGAAACATCCCCCTCTGCCAGTGATTTACAAAAGGAGCTGCCCTCACCCCTGGCTCCAGAAGAACTTCGCTAATTTCTTCGCCACCTTGCCCCCTTGCCCTCATGGCTTCTATTTGTCCAAGTAACGCACCGGAATACTGAGCAGCTCTAGTTGCATATCGCCTAGCCAACCCAAAGGTCCTAAAGTGATTTAACACCCTTTCCCGGTCCACGGCGTCCCAAACTTCAGGAGCCTTTACAAAATACTCGAAATAACCTGGCTCAACGTCGGTCCCTACACGGTACACGGCAAATATCCACTGCTGAGAGAAAAAGCGCTCATGATCAATGTATGGCTGAATTATCTGGTCTTCAGCCCTAGTTGCAAAATTATGAGCCTTCCCATCCATGTTGCAATCACGGCATGCTGGAACCAGGTTTTTAGGAAGAACAGAAAAGCCTGGGAAATGCGCTTTTGGTAGAAAATGATCTAGATTTCTCGGCGTTCCAATTCCCCCGCAGAATGGGCAGTCATCCTTCGCAGCGTTTAAAATTGCCTCATATACTCTTCTCGCTGGTTTATCCTCTGAAACGAAATACTGATCGTACATCTTCACCAAATCAGATTTTCTTATAGCACCAACGACAACTGGATCAGTTTCCAGTCTATGGATCGACTCAATTGTATGCAGACCCGCTGTACTTGCCGCGTTAACATATCTACCTTCCTCAGCAAGTAAAATATTCTTATTCGACTCCAGCCTCTCTCGCAAGGCATTGTTCCCCGTAATTCCGGAAAAACACGCATCCAAAGTCTGTTCAAAACTAAACTGAGGCTCACGCAATTTCATCATGGCTGTGGCCTCTATCGCGATTTTCAACAAGCGCCTTTAGAATCGACCTACCCTCAAGACCAAGCTGATTATTATAGCTAGCAACTATTTCACTGTACGCCCCGCCACCTCTAACCGAATCAGCCAGTAAATCATGAAACCCTGATCGCTCCACCTCCAGACTAAAAACCTCACTAGTTAGCAGACCAACATTCTCCCCAAACGTTTCGACCGAGGGCCAACTAGACGTTATGCTTGCGCCAGTACGATAAATCTTCCTCACACAGGACTTTGGTATCTCTTGCAGCACCACAGGAGAATGTGTCGCTATGATCGCAACGCCATTTCTATCATTAAGCAAATCGGAAATGGCGCGTATGAATGCAGACAAAAGAGGCGGATGCAAATGGCTTTCCGGTTCGTCTAGCAAAACCAGCGTTTTCTCTTCCACCTTCGACACCAGCCGAATTATTGTCAAAAAAACAATTGCATGCCCCGAGCTCATTCGTGACAAAAACTTCTGAATCCTGTTTGTATATTCGGCTAGAAATTCGTCCGAGTCAGGTTGAACCCGTTCCCCCAGATCTTGGCACGTAGTTTCATATACTAGCTGCAAGCGCTCCAACCCCATCGAAGCAAAATTCTCGTCCGAGCCAAGCTTGTTGATAGCTCTCAACCAGCGATTACGTTTTTCTAAATTATAGAAACATGCGATCAGCGCTTTAACGCAATCAATACGTAGTTCGCCGATATTCCTGTGATACTCGGGATTGGCAGAATCTTTGAGGCCGATGTAGAAATAGCATGTCCCCCGGCTCGGATCTGGCTGTTCAGCCGGCGGAGTAAATGGATCAAATGCGCTAAACGATACTGAGACCAAGCTACTGAAGTAGTCCTTCGAGATCTCTTCCTCCTGCCACCATCCAACATTCAAGAATTTTGCTGAACTGTTCTCGCTCGTTATTGCCTCTATCATTCCATTCAGCAAAGTCGTTTTTCCAACACCATTTCTCCCGATAATCGCGTGAATATTTGTACTTGGAATCGACCCCATATTTACATCAAAACTCAGATCGATAGCCCCGAGGTCCTCCGTCTCCGGCCTCGAGAATCTGAATTTAAAATCAGTTAGCTGAGGTCTTCCTTCAAGAATTCTCGCGAACTGGCCCTTCATGACCGAAAGACTTATATCTCGCAACAGAGAAATCTTGAGAACCTTCTCGTCCCTCACATCATCAATAATCCCTGGGGACAAAACCAAGTCCCTCAACGATAGCAACACAGATTTTCCGAAATCACCTAGAGCCGCCACTTTTTTATAAAAATCAGCATCCTGTCCCAGGGAAAAAAATTCCTCACCTAGTGCTATAAAGTTTGATGGCGCTTTCTTATAAGTCGGCACATCTGTGGTTTGATCTCTGAATCCTATTTTTACAAGACCAATATCATGATACCGCCCCATTTCGTCATGCAACGACATGAAGAACATTGTGACAAAGGAAAAATCATTCCAATGATCTATTTTTAGATATACGTCACCCCTACCGGAATCTGGAGTCTTTGCACCCCTAGGCAGAATAAAGAATCCCATTGCCCCTCAACAATTCTGTTAAATATTTTTAATCAAATTAAGGCCCGACCCAACCCGTAATAACCAGGATGGTTATCTTTTCGGAGCGCAAGCTGGACAAATTAATTTCCTCTTTGAAAACAGTCTATATTTCTGATGATGCCCAAGTTCCCCTAACTATCTGCAACCTATACCGACACCCCGTCCGATAATTAGTACACCCCCAAAACGCCCCACTCCTCCCATTCCGCGCCACCAGCTTCACCCCACAAGCCGGGCACGAGGGCGTCCGGTAATCCCCCTCAAACACCTTTGCCAGCAGCGCAGCCTGCTTGCCGGCATCAAGCGCGCGAATGCGCTCAAGTGTTAGCGCCGATGTAAAACTGACCCACCCGCCGAAGTAAACCTGACCCACCTG
>CBJMVH010000004.1:0-179173 GCA_966433195.1 uncultured Ralstonia sp. | reverse complement strand
TCGCGAATGCCTGCGCGAAATGACGCCTGTTTGGGCATTGGGGAAAGCCCGTAAAACGGCGTAATTACGGTAAAAATCGTTGTTGCGACGCGTATTGCATCCGCAAAAAAAGGGGATACAATGCGCGCGTTTCAAATTGAAACAATCGGCGCGGGGGGAGCGGCCGGGAGGCAGGACGCTCTCCTTGCTCTTGCGAGATCTAGGAGATCACTCATGCAAATTAAGTTTGCCAAAGTTCTGCCGCTTGCGGCTGCCGTGGCACTCGTAGCAGCTTGCGGTAAGAACGAGGAAAAGCCCGCAGACCAAGCTGCTGCACCTGCAGCAACGTCGGCTCCGGCCGCAGCTGCTGGTGGTGGCGAGACCGTCGTCAAGATCGGTCATGCTGCACCGCTCACGGGCGGTATTGCTCACCTTGGCAAAGACAACGAAAACGGCGCACGTCTGGCCGTTGAAGAGGCCAATAAGGAAGGCCTGACCATCGACGGCAAGAAGATCAAGCTGGAACTGGTCGGTGAAGACGATGCGGGCGACCCGAAGACTGGCACTGCCGTGGCGCAGAAGCTGGTTGACGAGCACGTTGTTGCCGTCGTTGGCCACCTGAACTCGGGCGTTTCGATCCCGGCTTCGAAGATTTACAGCGATGCAGGCATCGTGCAGATCTCGCCGTCGTCGACCAACCCCGACTACACCAAGCAAGGCTTCAAGACGACCTACCGCGTGGTTGCGACCGATGCGCAGCAAGGTCCGGCACTGGCGAACTACGCCGCCAAGACCCTGGGTGCCAAGACCGTGGCCATCGTTGACGATGCCACCGCCTACGGCAAGGGCCTGGCCGACGAGTTCGAGAAGACCGCGAAGGCTGACGGCGTGAACGTCGTGGCGCGTGAAGCCACCAACGACAAGGCGACCGACTTCAAGGCCATTCTGACCAAGATCAAGGGCAAGAAGCCGGACGTGATCATGTACGGCGGCATGGATGCCACCGGCGGTCCGTTCGCCAAGCAAGCCAAGGAACTGGGCATCACGGCCAAGATCGTCGGCGGTGACGGCGTGTGTACCGACAAGGTGGCTGAACTGGCTGGCGACGCTATCGACAACATCGTCTGCTCGGAAGCGGGTCTGGCGCTGTCGAAGATGGAGAAGGGCGCAGACTTCGAGAAGAAGTACCAAGCGCGCTTCAACACGCCGGTGCAGATCTACGCACCGTTCACGTATGACGCTGTCAACGTGATCATCGACGCGATGAAGCGTGCCAACTCGACCGATGCTGCCAAGATCCTGGCTGCCATGCCGGCAACCAACTATCACGGCGTGATCGGCAACATCGCGTTCGACGACAAGGGTGACCTGAAGGAAGGTTCGATCACCCTGTACAACTACAAGGACAAGAAGAAGACCGTTCTTGACGTTGTGAAGATGTAATCGAAGGGTTACCGCCCTAAAAACGGCACCGCGCCTACCCTAGCGGTGCCGTTTTTTATAGCCTCGCCAGTTACACAAGGCCCTCACCATGGGCGCGTCGGCAGGCCGCTTACCAGCAACCTCACCTTACCCATCCGATTGATCGCATACCTTGCGGGCTCGCCACAGCGTCGCCTACAACAAAGCAAGGCATAGCAGGAGCTGTTCTCATGGATATCTTTATCCAGCAGATCGTGAACGGCCTGGTGCTCGGCAGCATTTACGCGCTGATCGCACTTGGCTACACCATGGTCTACGGTATTCTCGGCATCATCAACTTCGCCCACGGCGATGTCCTGATGGTCGGTGCAATGTCCGCGTTGACCGCCATCAACTTCCTACAAAAATACTTTCCCAATCTGCCTGACTGGCTCACGCTCGTCTTCGCACTGCTGTTTGCCATGCCGGTTTGCGCCATCGTGGCTTACACCATTGAACGGGTCGCCTACCGGCCGCTGCGCAATGCGCCGCGCCTGGCGCCGCTGATCACCGCCATCGGCGTGTCGATCGTGCTGCAGACGCTGGCGATGATGATCTGGTCGCGCAACCCGCTGACCTTCCCGCAGTTGCTGCCTTCGAGCCCGATTGATATCGGCTCCACGGGCGCGACCATCACGGGCAAGGAAATCGTCATCATCCTGGTGTCGATTCTGGTGATGGTGGGGCTGATCCTGCTGGTCAACCGCACCAAGCTCGGCCGCGCCATGCGTGCGACGGCAGAGAATCAGCGTGTGGCAGGCCTGATGGGCGTCAACCCGAACTTCGTGATCTCCGCCACGTTCATGATCGGTGCTGCCATGGCAGCGGTCGCGGGCGTGATGATGGCGACCAACTACGGCAATGCTCACTTCTACATGGGCTTCATTCCCGGCCTGAAGGCGTTTACCGCCGCAGTGCTGGGCGGCATCGGCAACCTGGCAGGCGCCATGGTCGGCGGCATGCTGCTGGGCCTGATCGAAGCACTGGGTGCCGGTTATATCGGTGACTTGACTGGCGGTGTGTTCGGTTCGAACTACCAGGATGTGTTCGCATTCATCGTGCTGATTGGCGTGCTGCTGTTCCGCCCGTCCGGCATCATGGGTGAACGCGTTGCGGACCGCGCATAAGAAAGGGGAGCGCCATGACAGAAACTGCAACCGAATTCAAGGCTCCGAAGAAGACGCGCGCTGCGCTCTACGGCTTCCTGATTCTGGCCCTGTTTGCACCGTTCATCGTCGGTGCCGCGGGTGGTAACTACTGGGTGCGCGTGCTTGACTTCGCGCTGCTCTACATCATGCTGGCCCTGGGCCTGAACATCGTGGTGGGCTTTGCCGGCCTGCTTGACCTTGGCTACATCGCGTTCTACGCGGTTGGGGCGTACATGATGGGGCTGCTGGGCTCGCCGCATCTGTCGAACCAGTTCGAGTGGATTCACCAGATGTTCCCCAACGGGCTGCACCTCATTGTCTGGTGGGTGATTCCGCTGGGCGCGGGGCTGGCGGCGTTGTTCGGCATCCTGCTGGGCGCACCGACGCTGAAGCTGCGTGGCGACTACCTCGCCATCGTGACGCTGGGCTTTGGTGAAATCATCCGCATCTTCATGAACAACCTCGACCGCCCGGTGAACATCACCAACGGTCCGAAGGGCATCAACCTGATCGAGCCGGTCAAGATCCTCGGGTTTGACTTCTCGAAGCGCCACGACTTTTTCGGCATCCGCTTCGACTCGGTCTACATGTACTACTATCTGTTCGTGCTGCTGGCCGCAATCATCATCATCGTGTGCCTGCGCTTGCAGAACTCGCGTATCGGTCGTGCATGGGTTGCCATTCGTGAAGATGAAATCGCTGCCAAGGCGATGGGCATCAACACCCGCAACGTGAAGCTGCTGGCCTTTGCCATGGGTGCTTCGTTTGGTGGCGTGTCGGGTGCGATGTTCGCGTCGTTCCAGGGCTTTGTGTCGCCGGAATCGTTCGTGCTGTGGGAGTCGATCTACATCCTGGCGATCGTGGTGCTGGGCGGTATGGGCCATATCCCGGGCGTGATCCTGGGCGGCATTCTGCTGGTGGGCTTCCAGGAACTGCTGCGTGCCCTGGCTGAGCCCCTGCAGAACAAGCTGTTCGGCCATGTGATCGTGGAAGCGGAAGTGCTCCGTCAGTTGCTCTTCGGCCTGGCGATGGTGGTGGTGATGCTGTATCGCCCTGCGGGCCTGTGGCCCTCGCCGCGCAAGGAAGACCGCCCGCAGAAGTCGCGGGTCGGTGGGTTGTCCCGCATCTGATTGGAGGCACGCAACATGAGCAACAACAACGTCCTCCTCTCGATCCGAGGAGTGAGCAAGCGCTTCGGCGGCCTGCAGGCGCTGTCCGACGTGAACCTGGAGATCCGCGAAGGCGAGATCTATGGCTTGATCGGCCCGAACGGCGCCGGCAAGACCACGTTCTTCAACGTGATCACGGGCCTGTACACGCCGGATGCCGGTGAGTTCGTGCTGGGCGGCACGCCCTACCAGCCGACCGCCGTGCATGAAGTGGCCAAGGCGGGTATCGCCCGCACGTTCCAGAACATCCGCCTGTTCGGCGACATGACCGCGGCGGAAAACGTCATGGTCGGCCGCCACGTGCGCACCAAGGCCGGCCTGATCGGCGCGGTGTTCCGCACCAAGGCTGCGCGTGAGGAAGAAGCGTCCATCGAAGACTGGGCGCACGACCTGCTGGAGTACGTCGGCATCGGCAAGTACGCCAATTACACGGCGCGCAACCTGTCGTACGGTCACCAGCGTCGTCTGGAAATCGCGCGCGCCCTGGCCACGCAGCCCAAGCTGCTGGCTCTGGACGAACCGGCTGCCGGCATGAACGCCACGGAAAAGGTGGAACTTCGCGGCCTGCTGGACAAGATCCGTTCCGACGGCAAGACCATCCTGCTGATCGAACACGACGTGAAGCTCGTGATGGGCCTGTGCAACCGCCTGACCGTGCTCGACTACGGCAAGGTGATCGCACAAGGTCTGCCGCAGGAAGTGCAGAGCAACCCGGCCGTGATCGAGGCCTACCTCGGCGCATCGGCGCACTGATGCGGAGGAACGGAACAATGAAACCAGTGATGTTGAAGATCGACGGTCTGAAGGTCGCCTACGGCGGCATCCAGGCAGTCAAGGGTGTGGATCTGGAGATCCGCGAAGGCGAACTCGTTACGCTGATCGGCGCCAACGGCGCCGGCAAGACGACCACCATGAAGGCCATCACCGGCCTGCAAGGCTGGGCGGGCGGCGACGTGCAGTATCTGGGCAAGTCCATCAAGGGCGTGCCCAGCTACAACCTGCTCAAGCAGGGCTTGGCGATGGTGCCGGAAGGCCGCGGCGTGTTCGCGCGCATGACCATCACCGAGAACCTGCAGATGGGCGCCTTCACGCGCAACGATGATGCGCAGATCAAGGTCGATATCGAACGTATGTTCGGCATCTTCCCGCGTCTGAAGGAGCGTGCCAATCAGCTGGCCGGCACGATGTCGGGCGGTGAGCAACAGATGCTGGCCATGGCGCGCGCGCTGATGAGCCAACCGAAGCTGCTGCTGCTGGACGAGCCGTCGATGGGTCTCTCGCCGATCATGGTCGAGAAGATCTTCGAGGTGGTGCGCGACATCTCGGCACAGGGCGTGACCGTGCTGCTCGTCGAGCAGAACGCGCGCCTGGCGCTGCAGGCTGCGCATCGCGGCTACGTGATGGACTCCGGTCTCATCACCATGAGCGGCGAAGCCAAGCAGATGCTGGACGACCCGAAGGTGCGTGCCGCCTACCTCGGCGAGTAAGCACCCGCAAGCGTTATGAGAAAGCCCCGCAGTTGCGGGGCTTTTTCTTTGGTGCGCTACGTCGATGCGGGTTGATAGACGTTCGGCCGGTGCAGTTGCATGAAGCCGATTCCACTGGGCACATCGGTAAAACCGTGCTTGCGATAGAGCCAGTCGGCGCCCGTCGTGACCAGCACCGTACGGCGCAACGTTTGCAGCTCCGGATGCTCGCGCAGGAAATCCATCAACGCGTGTGAGACACGTTTGCCGCGCCATTCAGGCAGCACGAACACATCGCACAGATAGGCGAACGTTGCGCGGTCGGTGATGACGCGCGCGAAGCCGACGAGGTTGCCATGCGTGCCGTCGTCGTTCAGGTGATAGGCCGCGAAGCAGAGCGAGTTCGCAATCGATCGGTCAAACACATCGCGTGGCAGGCCCCGGGCCCAGTACGTTTCCTGCGAGAGAAAGTGGTAGATCTGGTCCAGCGGAAGCCACGCGGAATCGTCAGACAAAACGATCCCCGTGGCCGGAACAACAAGCGTTGCGGCCATGGTGAACCTCAGGGTGGGAAACAGCGGAGGAGCAGTGAAGGGCGACGCATTGCGCGCCGCCCTGGGTGATGCGTTGAAGCTTAAGCGTGCGCCTTGAGTAGCGTACGCAGCATGCCGATCATCGTGTCGATCTCTTCGGTCGTCACGTTCAGCGCGGGCATGAAGCGCAGGATGTTCGGGCGCGGCGCGTTCAGCAGCAGACCCGTCGGGTTCATCTCGCGTGCGGCTTCGACCAGTTGGCCGCCGATGTCCTTGCCGAGCAGCAGGGCGCGCAGCAGACCTTCACCGCGCTCGCCGGCTAGGCCGAATTCTTCCGACAGCTGCAGCAGTTGCTTGCGCAGGTAGGCGCCGCGCTCCTGCACGCCAGCCAAGAAGCCCGGAGCCAGCAGTTGCTCGATCACCGAGCAGCCGACGGCCGTCATCAGTGGGTTGCCGTTGTACGTGCCGCCCTGGTCGCCGGCTTCGAAGCTGGCGACTTCATCAGTGCACAGCAGGGCCGACAGCGGTACGCCGCCGCCGATGCCCTTGCCCAGCGTCATGATGTCCGGCTCGATGTTCGAGAGCTGGTAGGCGAATAGCGTGCCGCAACGGCCGCAACCGGCCTGCACTTCATCGACGATCAGCAGGATCTTGTGTTTCTTGGTCAGTGCGCGCAGTTGCTGCATGAATTCCGGCGTGGCCGGCAGCACGCCGCCTTCGCCCTGCACCGGCTCGAGCATCACGCCGACGGTCTCGTCCGTGATCAGCGCTTCCACCGAGGCGATGTCGTTCAGGATGGCCTTCGGGAAGCCCGGCACCTGCGGCGCGAAGATGGTGTCCCAGCCGGCCTTGCCCGATGCGCTCATGGTGGCGAGCGTACGGCCGTGGAAGCTGTGGTCGAACGTGATGATCTGGAAGGCGCCGTTCTTATGCTTCTTGCCCCACTTGCGCGCAAGCTTGATGGCGCCTTCGTTGGCTTCGGCGCCGCTGTTGGCGAAGAACACCTTGTCGAAGCAGCTGTGCGCGGTCAGCAGGCCGGCCAGCTTGGCCATCGGCTCGTTGTAGAACGCCGGGCTCGGGTTGATCAGCTTTTTGGCCTGCGCGTTCAGCGCCTCGATCATGCCGTCGTTCGAGTGGCCGAGGCAGTTGACGGCCCAGCCCTGCACGAAGTCGAGGTATCGCTTGCCGTTGTGATCCGTCAGCCACGAGCCCTTGCCTTCGGTGAAGACGATCTCGGGCCGGTTGGTGATGTACATCAGGGACTGGACGGGGTAATCGGCAAAGGCCATGGCGAAGCTCCAGAAAAAGGCGGCAGGGAAATGAAAAAAGCGTGAAAAGCGCCAAGGGAAAAAGACAAAGGCCACGGGGTGAGCCCGTGGCCTTGTGATCGTCGAATCCTGTGAACCCGATATGCAATCAGCAGACAGCCGCGTGGCTTCCCGGAGGGAGCAACGTACGGCGGCGTCGGAGGTGCAGGGCTTGGTTCATAGGGCGCAAGAATAAGACGGATGCCAAGTCAAGTCAAAACGAAATTTCGGCCTGGTTTGGATTTGTGCAACGGTGGCCTTAGCCAGCCGGATGCAGATCCGCCTCCGAGGTGAACGAATCGGCGAAGAACGCGTCCGGGTGCATCTTGCACTGGGCGGCGAAGTCCGCGCGGGCCGAGTTGATCACCACCGGCGCGCCGCAGGCGTAGACCTCGTGGTTGGACAGATCCGGGTGGTCAGCCATCACGGCTTGGTGGACGAAGCCGGTGCGGCCGGTCCAGGCGTCTTCGGGCAGCGCGTTGGAGACGACCGGCACGTAGGTGAAGCCCGGGATCGTGCGTGCCCATTCTTCGGCCTTGGCGTGCATGTACAGGTCTTGCGGGCGGCGGCCGCCCCAGTACAGCGTCATCGGGCGGGTGCTGCCGATGAATTGCGCATGCTCGACGATGGCCTTGATGGGCGCGAAACCGGTGCCCGAAGCGAGCAGGATGATCGGCTTGTCGGAGTCTTCACGCAGGAAGAAGCTGCCCAGCGGCCCTTCAAAGCGCAGGATGTCGCGCTCCTTCATGGCGGGGGCGCCTTCCTTGGCGCCGAACACATAGTCGGTGAATGCGCCGCCCGGCATGTGGCGGATGTGCAGCTCGATCGGGCCTTCCTCATGCGGCGGGTTGGCGATCGAGTAGCTGCGGCGCTTGCCGTCGCGCAGGAGAAATTCCACGTACTGCCCGGCCAGAAATTGCATACGCTCGGTGGCGGGCAGTTGCAGCTTGACGATGGTGACGTCCGGCGCGGCCTTCTCCAGCGATGCCACGCGGCACGGGATTTTCTTGATGGGCACGTCGCCGGCGCCTTGCACTTCGCGCACTTCAATGGTGACATCCGTGGCCGGCGTGGCGCAGCAGAAGAGGGCGCGGCCTTCGGTGGCTTCCTGGGCCGTCAGCGCGTTGGGCGAATGATTGCCCTGGACAATGGAGCCCTCACGCACGTGGCCCTTGCAAGAGCCGCATGCGCCGTTCTTGCAGCCGTACGGCAGGCCGATGCCCTGGCGCAGCGCCGCTGCCAGAATGGTTTCGCCGTCTTCGGCCTGGAACTGGCGGCCGCTGGGCAGCACGTTGATCTGGTAAGCCATACTACAATTCCGAATATGTTGAAAAGAGTGTCTGGTCGCCCGTCCGGTCAAGCGATGGCGGCACGCCCGATGATGCGCCAAACCGCTGCCCGGCCATCCAAACCTATGCCACGCCTGGGGCTTCCGCGTGTGCTGATCGTCGGCTGCGGCGATGTTGGGCAACGCTGCTTGACGATGCTGCGCTCGCGTTTCCGCGTCTTTGCCGTCACCTCGCGCGAGGCGGGGCGCGCAGCTTTGCGGGAAGCCGGTGCCGTGCCCGTGGTCGCCAACCTGGACGATGCCGCTTCACTGCGCCGCTTGGCAGGCTTAAGCCCGCGCGTGCTGCATCTGGCTCCGCCGCCGACTGCCGGCAACGACGACCCACGTACCGCCGCATTGCTGCATAGGTTGGCGCGTCCGGCTCAACTGCCTCGAGCCACAAAACGTCGCATTTTACCCGAGCGGGCGCGCAGGTTTGGTGGCTTGACCGGCCGCTTGAAAACCCGCCTCCAAGCGCAGGCGTTCGTGTACGCCAGCACCAGCGGCGTGTACGGCGATGCGGGGGGCGCCTGGGTGGATGAATCTCGTCCGGTGAACCCAACCACCGCCCGTGCGCAGCGCCGCGTGGCTGCGGAGCGCCGCGTGCGCTGGTTTGGCGCGGGCGGCGGCTGGCGCACGTCGATTGTGCGTATCCCCGGCATCTATGCCGCCGAGCGCTTGCCGGTTGCCCGGTTGGAGCGCGGCACGCCGGCCTTGCGCGCGGAAGACGACGTCTACACCAACCACATCCACGCCGACGATCTGGCGCGTGCATTGATTGCCGCGCTGTTCCGTGGAAAGCCACAGCGCGTGCTCCACGCCAGCGATGCATCGGAGCTGCGCATGGGTGATTACTTCGATGCCGTGGCGGATGCACGCGGCTTGCCGCGGCCCCCGCGCATTTCGCGGGCGGAAGCGGTTGCGCAGATCGAACCAACGCTGTTGTCGTTCATGAGCGAATCGCGCCGGCTGCGCAACACACGGCTGACGCGCGAATTGCGTGTCGCACTGCGCTATCCGACCGTGGCAGATTTCCTGCGCTGCGAGCCTTGAGATGAACGCGCCTGCATCGCACACCCCCAGTCTTGCGCCCGCCAAGCGCCTGCGCGCTGTGCGGCTGGCGCTTGTGCTGGCGGGGGCCGCGATCGGAGTGGCGCTGTGCTGGTTTGCCGCCAACATGGTGGCGAGTGTGATGGCAGCGCACGACGTACGACAGATGGTTGAGGTCCGGCGTCAACTGGCGGCGCAAGTGGCCGAGGGCATGTCCAACCAGATCACCGCCGATGTGGCGCTGCTGCGGGCGGTTCCGCAAACGCTTGCGCAAATCGATGCCATCCCGCAGGCCGTGGCGCGCGTCGACACGCGACGCTGGAGCCTGATGGACCAGGGCTCGCGCGCCAAGGAGGCGATGTCGCACCAGGAGGTGGTCGACAGCAGCGCATTCCTCAACACAACCGCGGGCAATCTTGGGCTCGACTACGTTTGGGTGATCGACCAGCGCGGCTACGTGGTGATGGCCAATAACGCCGCCCGCGCCGATTCGTTCGTGGGCGTGCATTCGAGCATGCAAGCCTATATCCAGGAGGCGATGCTCGGTGGTCTGGGCGAGCAGTTCACCGTCGGACGGGTGACGGGCGTGCCGGGCCTGTTCTTTGCCGCGCCGGTGTATGACGACAGTGGCTACCTTGTCGCAGCGATGGGCATCAAGGTGAGCCTGACGCGTCTGCAGCACTGGGTGTCGCATCCGACGTCTCTGGTGACGGATCCGAATGGGCTGGTGATTCTGTCCACGGACACGTCCCTGGTGGGCAAGGCTTTGCCAGCGGCACGCGTGCACAGCATGAGCCCGAGCGATCGCTACGCCGCGTACCGGCGTGTGGATGTCGAGGCGTGGCCGTATCTGCCTACCGCGCAGGCGCAGCGCAGCGTGCCCGAATGGGTGCCAGCAGAGGTGCGCGATGCGCTTGTGTGGCGCGAGGGCAGCGCGATGCCCTCGCTTACGATTTCACGCAACGCCAGTGCGGACCTCACCGTCATGGTGGTGGAACCGCTGCCCGCCTGGGGCCAGCACCTGGCAACGCATGACCGCAATCGCACGATCGCTTTTGTGCTGTTCCTGAGCGTGTTGCTGACCATTGTGCTGGTGGTGTGGTCGTTGGCGCGCGAGCGGCAGCATCATCGCCTGCAGCGTCACCTGAACCAGCGGCTGCAGCGCACCAACAGCGCGCTGGCCAACGAGGCGCACTTTGATCATTTGACAGGTGTGCTGACGCGGCGTCGCTTTCTGGCGTTGTTCGACACGGCGCTCATGCGCGCCCACAACCGCAACGAGCCACTGGTGCTGGTGCTGGCGGATCTTGACCACTTCAAGCGGATCAATGACACATGGGGCCACGCGGTGGGCGATCTCGCACTGCAGCGCTTCGCATCGCTGGCCACCAGCGTGCTGCGCAGCAGTGACTTGGTAGGCCGGCTGGGCGGCGAGGAGTTCGCCATCGTCATGGGCCGCACCACGCTCGAGGCCGCCGCTGAGGCGGTGGAGCGTCTACGTGCCGCTGTGGCCGAGCCCGACGAGACATTCCCTACCGGGCTGACCATGACCGTCAGCATGGGCATGACCGCCTGCCGACCAGGCGATACCGCAGCGGAGATGCTCAAGCGCGCAGATCAGGCGCTGTATCGTGCCAAGGAAAGCGGACGCAACCGGCACGTGGCCGGGTAAGCTACCGCCCCCGGCCCGCGCGTCGACGACGCAGTTCAAGCTGCGTGCGCGTGCCTGATAACGGCACACGGCGAAAGCGCTCGCGCCGCTGCTCCTCATCAAAGAACGCCAGCGACGGCTTGACCAAATCGCTGCGCGAAACGATGCCCACCAACTGCCGCGATTGCGAATCGGCCACCACCGGAAGCCGTTCCAACCCATGCACCGCCAGGCGTGTTGCGACGATGCGGCAGGTCTCGCCCGGCAGCGCCATCGCCGGCGCATTGGCGCCAAAGAGTTCAGCAATGGTGCGTGCCCCGCGCGCTTGGCCAGCCAGCAGGGCATCGCGGTCGAGCACGCCAATGAGCGCACCGTCACGCACCACAGGAAAGGCACGATGGGCCTGCGCGGAGCCGAATCGCTCGGCCAGGACATCGGTCACGGATGCCGCGGCGTCGATGGTCTGGACTGCGCGCGTCATCACTTCCTCAACGGCGTGGCGCTCCAGAGGGTCGACGGCGTATTCACGGTAGATGTGGAAGCCGCGCCGGGCGATCTTCTCGGTCATGATCGAACGCGGCATGGTCAGCACCACAAAGCCATAGGACACCGCCACGGCTAGCAGGATCGGCAGAAGGGCGTTTACGTCGTGCGTGAGGCCGAACGCGAACACGATGGCGGTGAGCGGCGCGCCCAGCACGCCGGCCAGCATGGCCGCCATGCACACCAGCGGCCACAGGCCCGGATCCCCACCCGGCAGCACAGGACCAAGCAGCACGCCCAGGCCTGCACCCATCATGAGCAACGGCGCCAGGACACCGCCCGACGTGCCCGAGCCCAGTGCGATGACCCAGATGATGGCTTTGACCAGCAACAGCGCCAACGCCACCCGGATGGCCAGGTGGTTGTGCAGCAGATCGCCGATCACGTCGTAACCGACACCCAGGGCGCGCGGCTCGAAATAACCGCCGATGCCCACGGCCAATCCGCCGATGGCCGGCCACCACATCCAGTGGATCGGCAGGTGGCCGAACAGGTCTTCAGTCTTGTACAGCGCCATCGACAGCGCGCGCGCCAATGCACCACACAACAGGCCTGCGACCACGCAGGAGCCCAGCGCAGGCAGTGTCGCGGGGGCCGTTTCCAGTGGAAACAGGGGGCCGGCTTCCAGCACCAGTACGCGCAGAAAGCCCGCCACCGCGCACGCCACCGCCACGGGCAGCATGCTGCGCGGGCGCCATTCAAACAGCAGCAGCTCTACGGCCAGCAGCAGCGCAGCCACCGGCGTACCAAACACGGCCGTCATGCCGGCCGTGGCGCCGGCCACCAGCAGCGTCTTGCGCTCCGCGGCCGTCAGCTTGAAGAACTGCGCGAACAGCGAGCCGATCGCACCGCCCGTCATGATGATCGGCCCCTCTGCGCCAAATGGTCCGCCGCTGCCGATCACGATGCCCGACGACAGCGGCTTGAGCACCGCCACCTTGGGCGACATCTTGCTCTTGCCAAACAAGATGGCCTCGATGGCCTCGGGGATGCCGTGGCCGCGGATCTTCTCCGAACCGAAGCGCGCCATCAGCCCGACGATCAGCCCGCCGAGCAATGGCACGGCAATCACCCACACGCCCAGCGTGTTGGTGGCCGGCGAATGATCCGCCAGCGACAGCGTCTGGAAGAAAAACAGGTTGGTGAAGAAGCGGATCAGGTTGAGCAACACCACGGCCGCCAGCGTGGCAAATGCCGCAATCACCACCGCTAGCGCGGAGGTGCGGAACAGCGTGGTATCGGTCGCAAAATCGCGCCGGTGTTCGAGGGTCTGCATGGCCGGCTACGAATCGAGGTGGGGAATCTTGAAGGCACGGCTGAAGGCGGCCAGCTCGCTCTGGTGCAGCGCGGCCAGCAGGGCGACGAGGCGGTCGCCCTTCTTGGTGAGGTGGACTTCCACCTGACGCGCGTCGGCATCGCTGGGGCGGCGCTCGACCAGGTCGATCTCTTCGCAGCGCGTCACGAGTGCCGCTGTGCCGTGCGGCGCGGCTTGCAAGCGTTCGGCCAATTCACCAACGGTGGCCCACTCGCGGCCGGCAAAACCCTTGATATGCAGCAGCAATTGATATTGCAGCGGCGTGATCCCCTTGGACTGGATCAGATTTTCAGACGCGCGCAGAAAGCGGCGTAGGTGATAGCGGAAATCGGACAGGGTCTCGAAATCTTGCTTGGACAACAGGCGGGGTGGGGCGGCTGACATAGTGTGATGAAGCGGTTTCGGCGAAATATATCACAACATGACATATTTGACGGGGTCGATATCGGCGGCGGTGCGGCCGTCACGGTTACGACGCGCACAAGAAAAAAGGCCAAGCTGTGGCTTGGCCTTCGGGTGGGGAATGGGGCGCGTTAGTGTGGGGGGCCGGGCGGCGGTGTGGTGTCCGGAGCCTGGCATGCAGCGGCGGGTCCTTCGGCAGAGACCGCCCCGCCGCAGTACGGGCATCGCGCTGTGTCGATGGTGTCTGCCGATGGTGTGGATGACCGATTGCGCTCCAGCGCCGTCGCAATGAGCTCCGCCCCCATGATGCCGGTCGGGAACGCAATGATGCCGTAGCCGAGCAGGATGGCGCATGAGGTAATCAACCGGCCCAGCGGGGTTTGCGGCGTCAGATCGCCGTAGCCGGTGGTGCTCATCGTCACGGCTGCCCAGTACACGCCTACAGGGATGCTCGTGATGCCGTTCTCCGGCCCTTCCACCAGATAGATCACCGTGCCCAAGATTACCACCAGCACGAACATGCCGCCGATGAAGACGAAGATCTTGCGGCGTGCGCGGGTCAGCGCGCGAATGAGCGCCTGTCCTTCTTCCAGATAAATCGCCAGCCCGAGAATGCGGAATACGCGCAGCAGCCGCAGCAGGCGCACATCAATCAGCGCGTGCAGGCCGGGGAAGAAGAACGCGAGATAGGTCGGCAACACGGATACCAGGTCGACAATGCCGAAGAAGCTGCGCGCATAGGCGACCGGCTTGGGCGCGGTCAGCAGGCGGAACAGATATTCCGCGGTGAACAGCAGCGTGAATGCCCACTCGGCCACATACAGCGCATCGCCGTACTGCGCGTGTAGGTCTTTCACGCTGTCGGCCATGACGACGAGCACGCTGGCAACGATCAGCGCCAGTGTTGCCAGGTCGAGATTGCGTTGGAATCGTGCGGGGCTGACGGCATCGCTGGCGGCGTGGCGCACGATGCTCGCGAAACGTCGGATCGATGTTTTCATGCGGCCGACTGTAGAAAACACATGTCGTAACGCATATCGGAATCGACTGAATTGGCGATGCCGCGCCGCCTCGGCATGCCGGCATTAGGTCTTAGGGTTGGAGGCGATGCTCCACTACGTCTTTGAGGCGCGCGGCGGTGATCTCACCCATGTGCGACTCGACGAGCTTGCCGTGCGCGTCGAAGAACAGCGTGGTCGGCAGCCCGCGCGAGCCGAACGTCTGCATGGCTTCCGAGAGCGGGTCCAGCAGCACGTGGTTGAACGTCAGCCCCTGCTGGGCGAGGAACTGCTGCACCGTCGATGCCTGCTCGCCTTGATTAACCATCAGGAACACGACGCCGGGGTACTGCGCTTGCGCCTGCGCGAGGATCGGCATTTCACGCCGGCAGGGCGGGCACCAGGTGGCCCACAAATTCAGGATCACGGGTTTGCCGAAGGGCTTGTCGAATGACACGGCGGCGCCGTCCATGCCCTCAAGCTGGAGTGCCGACAGCGACGGCGTAGCACGTTGCAGCGTCGCCAAGGTGCCTTGTGCTGCTGCCCACGCCAGCATGCCGGCGGCAATGCCCAGGAGGACGGGTCGGCGCAATGCGCGTGCATGGCGCGATTTCCAGCCGACGAACACAACGGCGGTCGGCAGACCGATCCACCAGTCGAACCCGCCATCGCCGATCGCGATGATGGACCGGGGGGAGGCAACGTACTCGGGCCACCAGCGTGCGACATAGCCGATGCGCGCGGCAATCAGGCCCACAAACAAGGCATCCAGCAACAGATTGGCCGCCGTCTTGCGTGGGACGTCCGGCTCGGCTCGCTGCATCGATCGGGCAACGAGCCACGCGATCAGCGCTGCCAGCACCACGACAATCACGTGCACTGAGAACGGGCCGACAGTCATCATGGGGAACCTGCTGTGAAGATGGAAACGAGTCGCTAGACAGCCCGTGCCACACGGAGTTCGGCGCACGGACCGGTGACATCTTGTGCCCCGTTCGGGACATCCAGAAAGAAAAAGCCGCTCCGGAGAGCGGCTCATTGACTGGTGCGGCAGATGGGCACGCAGCCCACCGCGTCAGTCCTCGAGCTGGGACAAATCACGCACCGCGCCCTTGTCAGCCGACATGACCAGCTTGGCATACGCCTTGAGCGCCGCCGACACCTTGCGCGGACGCGCCTTCGCCGGCTTCCAGCCCTTGGCGTTCTGCGCCTCGCGGCGACGCGCGAGTTCTTCATCCGACACCAGCACGTTGATCGTGCGGTTGGGGATGTCGATGCGGATCTTGTCGCCGTCGCGTACCAGGCCGATGGCGCCGCCCGCTGCCGCTTCCGGCGAGCAGTGGCCGATCGACAAGCCCGACGTGCCGCCCGAGAAGCGGCCGTCCGTCAGCAGCGCACACGCCTTGCCCAGACCCTTCGACTTGATGTAGCTCGTCGGGTAGAGCATTTCCTGCATGCCGGGGCCGCCCTTCGGACCTTCGTAGCGCACGATCACCACGTCGCCGGCCTTGACCTTGTCGTTGAGGATGTTTTCGACCGCTTCATCCTGAGATTCAGTCACGTGAGCCGTGCCTTCGAACACCAGAATGCTCTCGTCCACGCCAGCCGTCTTCACCACGCAGCCATCAAGCGCGATGTTGCCGCGCAGGACGGCCAGGCCACCTTCCTTCGAGAACGCATGCTCATACGAGCGGATGCAGCCCTCGGCGCGATCCAGGTCCAGGCTCGGCCAACGCGTGTTCTGGCTGAAGGCCACCTGCGTGGGGACGCCAGCGGGGCCTGCACGGTAGAACGTCTGCACGGCTTCGTCGGACGTGCGGACGATGTCCCACTGGTCCAGCGCGTCCTTCATCGTGGGGGCGTGCACAGTCGGCACATCGGTGTGCAGCTTGCCGGCGCGGTCCAGCTCGCCCAGGATGGCCATGATGCCGCCGGCCCGGTGCACGTCTTCGATGTGGTACTTGTTCGTATTGGGCGCGACCTTGCACAGCTGCGGCACCACGCGCGAGAGGCGGTCGATGTCGCTCATCGTGAAGTCGATGCCGGCTTCTTGCGCGATGGCCAGCAAATGCAGGATCGTGTTGGTCGAGCCGCCCATGGCGATGTCGAGCGTCATCGCGTTCTCAAACGCCTTGAAGCCCACCGAGCGCGGCAGCGCGCGTTCGTTTTCCTGCTCGTAGTATTCGCGGGTCAGCTCAACGATGCGGCGGCCGGCGCGCTTGAAGAGTTGTTCGCGGTCCGCGTGCGTGGCCACCACCGTGCCATTGCCCGGCAGCGACAGGCCCAGCGCTTCGGTCAGGCAGTTCATCGAGTTGGCGGTGAACATGCCCGAGCACGAACCACAGGTCGGGCAGGCGGAACGTTCCACCTCGGCCACGTCGGCGTCGGAGTAGGCTTGGTCGGCGGCGATCACCATGGCGTCCACCAGGTCGAGCTTCTTGAACTCGACGGCCTTGGTGACCGGGTTGGCCAGGCGCGTCTTGCCGGCTTCCATCGGGCCACCCGACACGAAGATCACCGGGATGTTCAGGCGCATCGCGGCCATCAGCATGCCCGGGGTGATCTTGTCGCAGTTGGAGATGCAGACCATGGCATCGGCGCAATGCGCGTTGACCATGTACTCGACCGAGTCGGCAATGATGTCGCGGCTGGGCAGCGAATACAGCATGCCGTCGTGGCCCATAGCGATGCCGTCGTCCACGGCGATGGTGTTGAATTCCTTGGCGACGCCGCCTGCGGCTTCGATCTCACGCGCGACGAGTTGGCCCAGATCCTTCAGGTGCACGTGACCGGGCACGAACTGGGTGAACGAGTTGACCACCGCGATGATCGGCTTCTGGAAGTCTTCGTCTTTCATGCCGGTGGCGCGCCACAGCGAGCGCGCACCTGCCATGTTGCGGCCGGCGGTGGAGGTTTTGGAACGGTAGGTGGGCATGGTGGGGTGCTGAAGAAGGTTCAAAACTGAACGGGCCACGCGGATACAGGCCCTCGCGCGCCGGTGCGAACAACCTCTTGAGCCACGCCCGGGCAAAACGCCATTATCCCACGGCTAGGGAAGCGCGTTGCGGGTATGCCCCAATGAGCGCCCAACGAAAAAGCCGCTTCTGAGTGAACAGAAGCGGCTTGGAATCTGGTGCCCGGGGCCGGAATCGAACCGGCACGCCTTGCGGCGGGGGATTTTGAGTCCCCTGCGTCTACCAATTTCACCACCCGGGCAGGTGCGATGAGCCAGCAATTATGCCAGAAGTCTGCCAGACCTCACAAGGCGGGCTCCGCCGATGGTCAATCCGGCTTACGTTCGTTCTGCAGCTCGAGCACACGCAGCAGCGACGCCGTGTCGTCATACCCCCAACCGTTGGCGACGAGCGTGTTGAGCTGCGAGGCCACCAACTCCATCGCCGGCATCTGCAGGCCGAGTTCGTGGGCGATCTCGCGCACGAGGCCGAAATCCTTGTCGTGCAGGCGTGCCTCGATGCCGGCGGCAAAATTTCGCTCGGCCATCTTGGGCCCCATCATGTCGAGCATGCGGCTGCCGGCAAAACCCGGGCTGATGGCGGCCAGCACGCGTGAAGGGTCGGTGCCCTGGGCGCGCGCAAACAGCATGGCCTCGGCGATGCCCTGGATATTGATGACCTGCACGATCTGGTTGCACGCCTTAGCCACCTGGCCCGATCCGTGGCCGCCGATGTGCGTAATGGTGCTGCCCAGCAGCTGCAGTAGCGGGCGCACACGTTCAAGCACCTCCGGCTTCCCGCCGACCATGATCGACAGCGTGGCTTTTTGCGCGCCCATGGTGCCGCCGGAGACGGGCGCATCCAGAAACTCCAGGCCGGCCGCTTCCAGCTCGGCGGTAATGCGGCGCGTGGCCACGGCGGAGATCGTGCTGTGATCGATGCACACCGCGCCGCGCGGCGCTCCGTGGATGACGCCATCCGGCCCCAGCAGCACGCCTTCCACATCGGCAGTGGAGGTGATGTTGGTGAAGATGACCTCGGCGTCGCGTGCGGCTTCAGCCGGTGTGTTGACGGGGTCGGCGCCGATGGCGCGGGCGTTGTCGGCGGCTTCGGGGCGGCGCACGTAGGCGCGCACGGTGTGGCCGGCGGCAATCAGGTGCTGGACCATCGGCGTGCCCATGTTGCCGAGGCCGATGAAGGCAATGCGTGTCATGGCGTGTGTCTCGTTGTTTCCTTACTTCGGGCCGGCGTAGGCAAAGCGGCCGTTCTTGATGATGCCCATCACGCGCGAGCGTTGGTCGAAGCCCTGGTGATCCTGGGCATTCAGGTTCAGCACCCCATTGGGCACGGTCAGGTCGCGCGTGGTTTCGAGTGCGTCGCGCAGTGCGGCGCGGAACGCGGGGGTGCCGGGCTTGGCGCCGGTCTTCAGCGCGCGGGCCGTGGCGTTGTCGAGCAGTTGCCATGCGCCCCAGGCGTCACCCGCAAATTGGGTGACGGTGTTCGGGCCGTACTTGGCTTCATAGCGCTCGGCAAATTCCACCGCCACCTTGCGCACGGGGTGGTTGGCCGGCAACTCGCGCGCCACCACCACCGGGCCGGTCGGGAAGAGCGTGCCTTCCACGTCCTTGCCGCCCACCTTCAGGAATTCCGTGCTGGCTATGCCATGCGTCTGATAGATGCGGCCCTTGTAGCCGCGCTCGACCAGCGTGCGCTGGGGCAGGGCGGCGGGCGTGCCCGCGCCGGCAATCAGGATCGCATCAGGCTTGGCGGCCATCAGCTTGAGCACCTGGCCGGTCACGCTGGTATCTGTGCGCGCAAAGCGCTCGTTGGCGACGACCTTCAGCTTGCGCACATCGGCCAGCTTCGAGAATTCACGCCACCAGCTCTCGCCATACGCATCGGTAAAGCCGATAAAGCCGACGGTGTGCACGCCGTTGTCTGCCATGTGCTGCGTGACCAACGTGGCCATCTGCGAATCGTTCTGCGGCATCTTGAAGGCCCAGCGGCGCTTGGCGTCCTGCGGCTCGACGATGGACGCCGAGGCGGCCAGCGTAACCATCGGCGTCTGCCCTTCGGCCACAGCATCGAGCGAGGCCAACGCCGTCGGCACAATCGTCGGGCCGACAATTACGTCGACTTTGTCCTCGGCGATGAGCTTGCGCACGTTGCGCACCGCCATCGACGGGTCGGACGCGTCATCGAGAATGATGACCTGCGCGCGCTGGCCGCCGATGGTCGCGGGCCACATCTGCACGGTGTTCTTGCTGGGGATGCCGATGGCGGCAGCGGGGCCGGTTGTGGACAGCACCACGCCCACGCGGATATCGGCTTGGGCGGGCAAGGCGAGGGCAGCCGCGCTGGCAAAGAGCGCGAGGCCGCACAGCAGGCGACGTCGGGTCGTCATGGAGTCTCCGGAAAGGTCTGGCGAATCAGAGTTCGTACGCTTCGTGTTCGCCCGACAGCAATTGCTCCACCAGCTTGCGGGTGAGTGTGGGCGCGAACAGTTCGATGAAGGTGTAGACAAAGCCGCGCAAGTACGCCCCCTGCTTGATGCCGAGGTGCGTGACGTTGGTGCCGAACAGGTGCCCGGCCGGAATGGCGCGCAGGTTACGGTCGCGCTCGGCATCAAACGCGACGCCGGCCACGATGCCCACGCCCAGGCCCACCTCCACGTAGGTCTTGATGACGTCCGCGTCGATGGCTTCGAGCACGATGTCGGGCTTCATCTGGCGCAACTCGAAGGCGTGGTCGATCTTGGGGCGGCCGGCGAAATGCTGGTCGTACGTGATGATTGGATAGCCCTTCAGGTCCTCCAGCGTCAGGTGCTGGCGCGCGAGCAACGGGTGGTCGGGTGGCGTCACCACCACGTGCTGCCACTGATAGCCGGGGATGGAGATCAGATCCTTCACGTGCGACATGCCTTCGGTGGCGATGGCGAGGTCGGCTTGGTCGTGCAGCACCATCTCGGCAATCTGCGCGGGCGTGCCCTGCTGAATGGACAGGCGCACCTTGGGGTACTTGCGGGTGAATTCGGCAATCGCCTTCGGCAAGGCATAGCGGGCCTGCGTATGCGTGGTGGCGATGGTGAAGTTGCCCTGGTCCTGGGCGGCGTAGTCCTTGCCGACACGTTTCAGCGTTTCGACCTCTTCCAGCACGCGTTCGACCGACGCCAGGATGCGCCGCCCCGGCTCGGTGAGGCCCCGGATGCGCTTTCCATGCCGGGTAAAGATATCCACACCCAACTCTTCCTCAAGCTCGATGATGGCCTTGGAAACACCGGGTTGTGATGTATAGAGCGCTTTTGCCGCCTCGGTCAGGTTGAATTTCTGCCGGACGGCCTCGCGAACGAAGCGAAATTGATGAAGGTTCATGGCTGGCGATCGGATGCGAAGAAAAGCGAGCGATCAGATCGTTACTTATAACCGAGCCCATATAAACAAACAATTTTTTATTGGTTTGGGATATGAGGCCACTTCATTACGATGCTCGAACTCGTGATAACACGCCCTTAATGTCCCCTGCGCCATGACGCTCGCTTATACGGTTTCCGGTTTGCTGGTCGGCCTGTTGGTCGGCCTGACTGGCGTGGGCGGCGGTTCGCTCATGACGCCGTTGCTGACGCTGATGTTCGGTTTCTCGCCGGCCACGGCAGTGGGCACTGACTTGGCGTTTGCTTCGTTGACCAAGGGCGTCGGCACGATTGCCCACCGCAGCCACGGCCATATTCGCTGGGACATCGTCAAGCGCCTCTGCCTGGGCAGCCTGCCCGCCGCGCTGGTGACGGTGCTGGTGCTCAAGAGCGTGGGCAACCTCGACGCCGAGTGGATGCACATCATCCGCGTGACGATTGGCGTGTCGGTCATCCTGACGGTGATCTCGCTGCTGTTCCGCCAGCGCGTGCTGGGCTGGCTGGCCCGCAACCCGCGCTATCGCCTGCAAGGCACGACGCTGGCCGTGGCCACCGTCATCGTCGGCGTGGTGCTGGGCGTGCTGGTGACGGTGTCGTCCATCGGCGCTGGTGCCGTGGGCGCGACGCTCATCCTGATCCTGTATCCCGAATTGAAGAGCGCCGAAGTGGCTGGCACCGACATCGCCTACGCCGTGCCGCTGACCGCCGTGGCGGGCCTCGGCCACATGTACCTGGGCACGATCGACTGGAACCTGCTGCTGTCGCTGCTGGTGGGCTCCATCCCGGGTATCTGGCTGGGTGCGCGCTTGTCGAAGAATCTGCCGGAACGTCTGGTGCGCGGCGCGCTTGCCGCCACGCTGACGATCACGGCCATCAAGCTGGTGTCGTGATGCGTGATTCCATGCCGGCCCTGCTTGTGTGTTGCTGCTGTCGCTGAGTCGACGGCAGCAGCCATATCAGAACCGTTTCCCCCAATTTGAATTGCACGCCGGCACAGACCGGATTGGACTGAACAGTCATGTACCAATACGACGCTTATGATCACCGCCTCGTCGCCGACCGCGTTGAGCAGTTCCGCGACCAGGTGCGCCGCCGTATCTCGGGCGAACTGACGGAAGAAGAGTTCCTGCCGCTGCGCTTGCAGAACGGCCTGTACTACCAGCGCCACGCCTACATGCTGCGCGTGGCGATTCCGTATGGCCATCTGCGTGCTAACCAACTGCGCATGCTCAGCCACATTGCGGCCGAGCACGACCGCGGGTATGGCCACTTCAGCACGCGCCAGAACATCCAGTACAACTGGATCAAGCTGGAAGAGGTGCCGGACATTCTCGCCAAGCTGGCTTCGGTGGAAATGCACGCGATCCAGACGTCGGGCAACTGCATCCGCAACATCACGACCGACCAGTTTGCCGGCGTGGCGCCGGATGAGGTGATCGATGCGCGCCCGCTGGCGGAAATACTGCGCCAATGGTCGACGTTCATCCCCGAGTTCGCCTTCCTGCCGCGCAAGTTCAAGATTGCCGTGTCGGCCTCGCGCGAAGACCGCGCCGTGACGCAACTGCACGACATCGGCGTCTACGCCTATGAGAAGGACGGCCAGACGCTGCTGCGCATTCTGGCCGGCGGTGGCATGGGCCGCACCCCGATCCTGGGCGCGATCATCAAGGAAGACCTGCCGTGGCAGCACATGCTGTCGTACATCGAAGCTGCCGTGCGCGTGTACAACCGCTACGGCCGCCGCGACAACAAGTACAAGGCCCGCATCAAGATTCTCGTGAAGGCTATCGGCGCGGAAGAGTTCGCCCGCCAGGTGGAAGAAGAGTGGCAGCACATCAAGGACGGCCCATCGACCATCACCCAGGCCGAGTTTGACCGTGTGGCACAGTTCTTCGCACCGCCCGCGTATGAAAAGCTGGCCGATACCGACGCCGCTTACGAAAAGGCACTGCTGGAGAACAAGGCGTTCGCACGCTGGGTCAGCCGCAACGTGCATGCGCACCGCGTGCCGGGCTATGCCGCTGTCACGCTGTCGCTCAAGCCGGGCGTGGCGCTGCCGCCGGGCGATGCAACCGCTGAACAGATGGCACTGGTGGCCGACTGGTCCGAGCGCTTCGGCTTTGGCGAACTGCGCGTCGCGCACGAGCAGAATCTGATCCTGCCGGATGTGAAAAAGCACGATCTGTTCGACCTGTGGCAACTCGCCAAGGAACATGGCATGGCCACCGCCAACATCGGCCTGTTGACCGACATCATCGCCTGCCCGGGCGGTGACTTCTGCTCGCTGGCCAACGCCAAGTCGATTCCCATCGCGCAGGCGATTCAAGCGCGTTTCGACGATCTGGATTACGTGCACGACCTGGGCGACTTGTCGCTCAACATCTCGGGTTGCATCAACTCTTGCGGCCATCACCACGTCGGCAACATCGGCATCCTGGGGGTCGATAAGCACGACGAAGAGTGGTACCAGGTGTCGCTGGGCGGCGCGCAGGGCAACGATTCGGCGATCGGCAAGATCATCGGCCCGTCGTTCAAGGCCGAAGAAATGCCCGATGTGATCGAACGCATCATCGACGTCTTCGTTGCCAACCGCACGGAAGACGAGCTGTTCATCGACACCTACCACCGCATCGGCATGGCCCCGTTCAAGGAACGTGTCTACGCCCGTGAAGAAGCCTAAACGCCGAGGGATACGAACATGAGCAAGATCATCAAGCTGCAAAACGGTGCCCCGCAAATCGTGGCCGATGAGTGGACTGTGCTGCGCGCTCCGGAGGGTGGTGAGCTGACGCAAGCTGACGTGGATGCCGCCGCGCACGCCATCGTGCCGCTGGCCTTCTGGCAAGCCAATCGCGACGCGCTGCTGACGCGTGCTCGCGCCGGCACGCTGGCCGTGTGGCTAGCTCCGGACGACGAGCCGTTCGCGTTGGAAGCCGATCTGGCGAGCCTGCCGCTGCTGGCGGTAGATTTCCCCGTCTTCCGCGATGGCCGTGGCTACAGCACCGCATTCCTGCTGCGCCAGCGCCTGGGCTTCACGCGTGAGCTGCGCGCCATCGGCGACGTGCTGCGCGATCAGCTCGACTTCATGCGCCGCTGCGGTTTCGACGCCTACGCCGTGCGCGCCGACAAGAACATCGACGACGCACTGAACGGCTTCGGCGAGATCAGCGTGCGCTACCAGGGCGCTGTCGACGAGCCGCGTCCGCTGTTCCGCCGCGAGCGCGCAACCGAGGCCAACGCAGCATGAGCGACACCCAAGACATCGCCGTGTCCGAAGTGCCGGTGTCCGCCATCGGGCGCCCGGTACTGTGGACGCGTCCGGCCTACACCGGCACTGCGGAAGCGCTGGCCGCCAAGGAAGCGACGCTGTTCGAACGTCTGGCGGAGATTGCCGCCAAGCACGGTGTGGCGAAGTTCGCCACCAGCCTGGCCGCCGAAGACATGGTCGTCACCGACGCCATTCTGCGCAGCCCGGAGGCCGTGCGCGTGCACCTGCCGATCTTCACGCTGCAAACGGGCCGTCTGCATGCCGAAACGCTGGCGATGCTCGACCGCATCCGCGAGCACTATGGTTATTCGATTGAGCAATACGCACCAGACGCCCGCGCAGTGGAAGCCTATGTGCGTGACAACGGCCTGAACGCGTTCTACGACAGCATCGAGCTGCGCAAGGCCTGCTGCAACATCCGCAAGGTGGTGCCGCTGAATCGCGCCCTCAAAGACGCCGACGCATGGCTCACGGGCCAGCGCCGCGAGCAAGCCGTTACCCGCGCCGACCTGCCGTTTGCCGAGGAAGATGACGCGCGTGGCATCGCCAAGTACAACCCGCTGTTCGACTGGTCTGAGCCTGAAGTCTGGGCCTACCTCGAGCAGCACAACGTGCCCACCAACGCGCTGCACGACAAGGGCTACCCGAGCATTGGCTGTGAGCCCTGCACGCGGGCGGTGCGCGCTGGTGAAGATGTGCGCGCTGGCCGCTGGTGGTGGGAATCGCGCGACAGCAAGGAATGCGGTCTGCATGCGACGAATCTGTCGCAAAAGAATTGAGCGAGAGCTAAGGAAGAATCATGGGAGTCATGAGCGAAATCCCCGGCACGGCACTGACGCCCGTGCAGAACGAGCACCTCGACTGGCTGGAAGCCGAGTCGATCTACATCATCCGCGAGGTGGTGGCCGAGTGCCGCAACCCGGCGCTGCTGTTCTCGGGCGGCAAGGATTCGATCGTCATGCTGCACCTGGCGCTCAAGGCCTTCCGCCTGGGCGATCGCAAGATCGAACTGCCGTTCCCGCTGGTGCATATCGACACGGGCCACAACTATCCGGAAGTGATCCAGTTCCGCGACGAGCAGGTCGCCAAGCTGGGGGCGCGTCTGGTGGTCGGCCATGTGGAAGATTCCATCAAGCGCGGCACCGTGCGCCTGCGCAAGGAAACCGATTCGCGCAACGCCGCGCAGGCCGTCACGCTGCTGGAAACCATTGAAGCCAACGGCTTCGATGCCCTGATGGGCGGTGCCCGCCGCGACGAAGAGAAGGCTCGCGCGAAGGAGCGCATCTTCTCGTTCCGCGACGAATTCGGCCAGTGGGACCCGAAGGCCCAGCGACCAGAACTCTGGAGCCTGTACAACGCCCGCATGGCACAAGGCGAACAGATGCGCGTGTTCCCCATCTCCAACTGGACGGAGCTCGACGTGTGGCAGTACATCGCCCGCGAGAACCTCGCCCTGCCGCCGATCTACTACGCGCATCAACGTGAAGTCGTGCGCAAGAACGGCCTGCTGGTGCCGGTGACGCCGATCACGCCCAAGGCGGATGGCGACGTGAGCGAAGTGCTGTCGGTGCGCTTCCGCACCGTGGGCGATATCAGCTGCACGTGCCCGGTGGCGAGCACTGCCGCCACGCCGGCCGAGATCATCGCCGAGACGGCCATCACCGAGATCACCGAACGCGGTGCCACGCGCATGGACGACCAGACGAGCGAAGCCTCGATGGAAAAGCGCAAGAAGGAAGGGTACTTCTGATCATGACGAATCAAACATCGCACCAAGGCCTGCTGCGCTTCATCACTGCTGGCTCCGTTGACGACGGCAAGAGCACGCTGATCGGCCGTCTGCTGTACGACAGCAAGGCCGTGCTGTCCGACCAGCTGCAAGCGCTGGCCAACGCCAAGAACAAGCGCACCGCCGGCGAGCAGATCGATTTCTCGCTGCTGACTGACGGCCTCGAAGCCGAGCGCGAGCAGGGCATCACGATTGACGTGGCGTACCGCTACTTCTCGACCGCGCGCCGCAAGTTCATCATTGCCGACACGCCGGGCCACGAGCAGTACACACGCAACATGGTGACGGGCGCGTCCACCGCGCACGCCGCCATCATCCTGATTGACGCCACGCGTGTGACCACCGTTGACGGCAAGACCGAGCTGCTGGCCCAGACCAAGCGCCATTCGGCCATCGTCAAGCTGCTGGAACTGCAGCACGTGATCGTGGCCATCAACAAGATGGACCTGGTCGACTATAGCGAAGCGCGCTTCAACGAGATCCGCACCGCCTACGACGCATTGGCCACCCAACTGGGCCTGCGCGACGTGCGCTACGTGCCGGTGTCGGCGCTGCGCGGCGACAACATCGTGCACGCATCGGAAGCCATGCCGTGGTATCAGGGCGAGCCGCTGTTGGCGTTGCTTGAAGACCTGAAGGTGGAAGAGACGGCCCCGGTAGGCGACGACGCACTGCGCTTCCCCGTGCAGTTCGTGGCACGCCAGGATGGCTCGCAGGCCGATGATTTCCGCGGCTACATGGGCCGTGTGGAAGCCGGTACCGTGCGCGTCGGCCAGGCCGTGCGCGTGCTGCCCGCCAACCGCGAAACGACCGTCGCTGAAGTGCTGACGCCCAACGGTGCTGCTGACTCCGCCGGCCCCGGCGAAACCATCACCGTGCGGCTCGCGGACGACGTGGACATCTCGCGCGGCGACACCATCGTCGCAGCGCCCACGACAGCCGCCAACGCCGCCAAGAAGCTGCATGCGGACCTGTGCTGGTTTGACGAACACGAGTTGAACCCGGCCCGCAAATACGTGCTCAAGCACACGACCGCCACCGTGTTCGCACGCGTGTCGGAAGTCGAGCGCGTGCTGGACGTGCACACGCTGTCGCACGAAACCGGCCGCAAGCAGATCGCCCTGAACGACATCGGCACGGTCAACATCAGCCTGCAGAAGCCGATCGTATGCGACGCGTATGGCGATAATCCGGCCACCGGGGCGTTCATCCTGGTGGACGAAGCCACGCATCACACCGTTGCGGCAGGCATGATCCGTGCATTTTCCTGATAGGACGGGGTACGGTAATCTGCGCCCCGCAGGAAAAAGCAAAGGAAACTAGGCAAATGGAAGCGAAAACCCTCAAGACGCTGGGCCGTGTGAGCCTGATTGGTGCAGGCCCCGGCGCTGCAGACCTCATCACGGTGCGCGGTGCACGGTTGTTGGGCGAAGCCGAGGTCGTGCTGCATGACGCACTGGTTTCGCCCGAGGTCTTCCAATACTGCCCGCAGGCGGTGCTGATCGCGGTCGGCAAGCGCTGCGGCAAGCGTTCGACGGCGCAGCGCTTCATCAACCGCCAGCTTGTCGATCTGGCCACCAAATACCAGCGTGTCGTGCGCCTCAAGGGCGGCGACCCGATGTTGTTCGGCCGTGCCGATGAGGAACTGCAGGCGTTGGAGCAAGCCGGCATCGAGTACGAAGTCGTACCCGGCATCACTGCAGCGCTGGCGGCTGCATCTGCTATCCGCCAGCCGCTGACCAAGCGCGGTGTGGCACGCAGTGTGGCGTTCGTCACGCAGGCCAAGGCAGCCGATCCGGATACGCCCCAGCCCGAAGGCGTGACGCCTGAGCCGGCTGCCCAGGCCGATTCGCTCGTGTACTACATGGGCCGCGATCAGGCCGCTTCCATTGCGGCGGATTTGATCGCCCGTGGCCGCGCACCGTCCACGCCCGCCTGGGTCGTCGAGGCTGCCACCACGCCCGAGCAGCGCTCAGCGTGCTTCACGCTGCAGCAGATGGCCGATGGCGCTGCGGCCGCGTGGATCAACCCCGAGCATCCGAGTTTGCTGATGATCGGCGAAGCCTTTGCCACCCGCGCGGGCGCAGCGGCGGATGCTCCCCGGCACGAGCGTCACGTTCTGGCCGCATGAACCGCTTCGACCGCCCATAGACTAGAACGCCAGGGCGATCTTCCCGAACACTTGTTCGGCTTCCATTGCGCGGAATGCCTCCGGCGCTTGCTGCCATGGCACCAGCCGGTCTACGACCGGATGCAAACGGTGCAACGCAATGGCCCGATTCATCGCCTCAAACGAGGCGCGCGGCCCGACTGAGGCAGGGCGGATGACGGCCTTGCGCGCGAAGATTTCCAGCGGGTTCACGCTGCCTTCGCGCCCGCCCAGATAGCCGATGAGGTGAATCTGCCCGCCCAGGCGCAGCGCTTTCAGCGAGCGCTGCAAGGTGCCCCCTCCGCCCAGTTCAATGACGTGATCGACACCGCGTCCGTCCGTGCGCGCAAGTACTGCCTCGTGCCATTCGGGTGCCGTCCGATAGTTGATCGTGTCGGGTTCCGCCACCCCAAGCGTGCGCACGCGTTCGAGCTTGGCATCGCTGCTCGACAGCACAATGGGCCGCGCACCGGCCATCAGCGCAAACTGTACGGCGAACATCGCCACGCCGCCGGTGCCCTGAACGAGCACCGTCTCGCCGGCTTGCAAGCCGCCGGTTTCCACCAGGCAATGCCACGCGGTCAGACCCGCGCAGGGCAGCGTTGCCGCCTCGCTATCGCTCAGGTGTGCCGGCACGACTACGGCGCCGCCTGCATCGAGCCGAACCGTGTCTGCGAGCCAGCCGTCGATTGGGCCGCCCAGCATGCGGCCTGTATCGGCATTACAAAAATCCCCGCCATCCCAGCGTTGCCAAAACGTGCCCGCAACGCGCTCACCCACGCGTATGCGCGATACGTTGGCGCCCACGGCAACGACTTCGCCCACGCCGTCCGACAGCGGGATTAGCGGTAAGGGAAAGCGCGTGAAGAACCTGCCAGCCACGATTTCCAGATCCCGATAGTTCAGTGATGCCGCACGCGTGCGCACGATGATCTCGTCCGGGCCGGGCTGCGGGTCGTCTCGTTCGATGGCGCGGAGTGCGTCGATGCCGTAGCCGTCGGTCAATGCCAGAGCTTTCATGAGGAGCCTCGTCGTAGTGTTGGGGAGGTGATGGGGTTGGTGTTTTGCGCTACTTTGGCGCGTCCTCTAAGATGAATCCAATTCAATTTGGTCAGAGAAAACATAACAACGAGGAATGTCGCCATGCTGGAAGAAATGCGCACCTTTGTTCTGTTGGCCCAGACCGGCTCGATTGCGCGTGTGGCAGAGCGCCTGCCGCTCACGCAGCCGGCGGTGACAAAACAGATCCAGCGGCTGGAACGGGCGCTGGGTACCGTGCTGTTGGATCGGCGCGTGAAGCCGTTCAGGTTGACGGCCGAAGGCGAGGCGGTACTGGCACGCTGTCGCGCCATCGTCAGCGAGTTCGAAGCGCTGCGTGGCAGTGTGCGAGCCAACGGTGAACCGGAGGGCCTGCTGCGCGTAGGCGTGAGTCACGCGGTGGGCGACGCGCGGTTTGCACGCGTGCTGTCGGGCTTGCGTGAGCGCTATCCGGCGGTGTCGTTTCGGCTGAGCTGCGAGTGGGGCGGGGTGCTACGGGAGCGGCTGCGCCGTGCCGAGCTCGATGCGGCGTTGTGGCTCGCGCCGTCCAATGCGCCGGGGCATCACCTGGCAGCCGACGTTCGCGTCATCGGCACGGAGCCCGTGGGCCTCATCGCTGCGCCGTCGCGCAAGTTGCCTCGGACGCTGTCGATGGCGCATGTCAGAGACCAGCCGTGGGTATTGAACCCGCCCGGATGTGAGATGCGTGCGTGGCTGCTCGGCCGCTACGAGGCGGACCGCTTGACGCCGAATGTCGCGGCCGAGGTGCAATCCGTGCCATTGCAGCATGCGTTGGTGGCCGAGGGCTTTGGCCTGGGGTTTGCGCCCGTCAGGCTGATTCAGCAGCAAATCGAGGAGGGTGTGCTGTCCGTTCATGCGCTTGCGACCGCGCCCGCCCAATGGGATGTCTGCGTACAGCGCGCGCCGTCGCTCGGACGGTTGTCTCGCGTGGTGGATGCACTGGAATCCGCCTTGTGCACGCAGAGCGCAGTGGCGCGTTAATCACCTAACTTATCTTCCCGGACGCCTGCGATGCCGCACGTCATCATCGAATACACCGCCAACGTCGAGGCCGACGCGCGCATCCCCGAGCTGATGCGGGTGCTTAATGACGTGCTGCTCGATCATGCCGACGTGTTTCCGCCCGGGGGCATCCGCACGCGGGCGCTGCGTCTTGACCAGTATCGAATGGCCGATGGCGCCGAGGATGATGCCTTCATCCACGTGGTCTTCCGTATCAGGGCGGGGCGCCCGAAAGCGGTGACGGGGCCAATCTGCGCGCAGATGTTCAGCGCCATGCGCTCGCATCTGGCGGATGTGTTTGCGCGTCGCTATCTGGGGCTGACGCTGGAACTGGTGGAGTTTGACGTGCACGGTTTCCATGTTGAAAACAACGTGCATGCGCGCTTTGCACGGCTCGAAAGGGAGAGTGGCTGAACGGCGTGGCGTGAGACATGGCGCAAGCTTGGTGAGATACCGCCACCAATCGCGCTCACCACGCCTTGGCAGGCTTGAGCCCGCGCGGTTGCCATGGGAGTATCCGGCCGCCCGCCGCTTGAGCGCGGGACATCCACCTCACAGCCATGCCTGCTACCCCACCGTCGATTCACCTGTCTGTCCTACGTCTCAGGCCCTGGGCGCCGCTTGTTGCCGTGCTCGCAACGCTGGCCGGGTGCGGCGGTGGCGACGATAGCGCGAGCACCGCATCCGCCCCGCGCATCATGGGCGGTACCGTGGCGATGGGCGATCCGCTGTCGGGCGCGTATGTCAGCGTGACCGACGCCCAAGGCAAGACATTCAGCACGGTCACCGACGGTGCGGGCCACTACGAGATCCCGCTTGCCGGGTTGACGCCCCCGCTGCTCGTCACGGCAGACGGTGCCAGCGGGGATGATCCGACGCTGTATTCGGTGCTGCCGGAACTGCCGGCCAGTGAGCACGAGGCGATTGTGAACGTATCGATCGTGACGTCGGTCCTTGTGGCGGAACTGAGCGAACACGATGACCCTGCCGAACTGGCGTCACCGCAAATGTTGGCCTCGCGCGCTACGCCGATTAACGTGAACACCACCGTTGTCCATTTGAACAGTCAACTTGCGCCGATTCTTGCCGCTGCCGACGAGAATGCGGCGTCATACAACCCCATTCATCAGACGTACATGACCGCGCCGCAGCCCAGAGGGGTTTTCACCGATATCTTGGGGCAGCTGGCGCCGACGGTCGGTGCGGCCCTCGGGCGGCTGTTGCCCTACATGGCCTGCCATGGTGGGCCGACACCCAGGTATGCAACGCGCGTGGATTTCGGTCGCACCGTGGTGGATCTGGCCCCGGTGATCGCCCCTAGTATTGGGAGCGGCGCCCTCCAAGGGGCCTGCAACAACGCCGTAGGCGGGCTTCTGCCGTCTTAAACGGGTTGCCGGCGGATGGCGGATCATCTCGCCGACGTGAGTTGCCGTACGCAATAACCGGCAATCGCGTCGAGTACGGCATCGTCTTCGCCCACCGCGTCAGCGCAGCGGATGACAAGCTCAGGATGGGCCTGCGCACATTGAGCCACCAAGGCCGGGAGATCACGCCGCAAGTGACCGCCTTGCCCAAAGAACACGGGGACGACGCTGACGCTTTGCATGCCATTGGTGGCGAGGTCGTCGATGGTGCTCGGCAGATCGGGCGCCATCAATTCGAGAAAAGCGAGGCGGACATCGACGTCCGGTTGTTGCGTGGCCAGGCGCTGGCGCAGGCGGTCAAACGGTTCACGCCAGCGCGCATCGCGTGCGCCATGCGCGAACAGGACGAGCGCGCGCGTCGTTTTCATCAGTGGCGCTCCACCCACCGGAGGCTCACCAGCGCCAATGCCAGGTACAGCGCCCCGGGCACGATGGCCGTGAAGATCGCCGGCCAAGTGTTTAGCAGGCCCACGTGCGAGAACAGGTTGTTCACCAACTGGAACGACAGGCCCAGCATGATGCCGCCGAACACCTTCAGGCCGACGGCGCCGGCACGCGCATGCAGATATGCAAAGGGCAGGGCCAGCGCCATCATCACCAACACGGTGAAGGGGTAGACCACCTTCTTCCACAGGGCGATTTCGTAGCGCTGCGTGTCCTGCTTGTTGTCACGCAGGTGGCGGATGTACTGGAACAAGTCCAGCGTGGCCATGCGATCGGGTGTCACCATCAGCACGGACAGAATCTGCGGTGTCAGCTCGGAGCGCATCTCCTGCTGCGGCAGCTTGATCTGCTCGCCACGGAAGTCGGGCGCGAGTGCATCGGGCGCGCCGGGCACGGCTTGCACTGTGTCTTGCGGCGTTACCGAGCCGGCCTTACGGGGGAACTCGATGAAGTGCGTCTCGGTGACGTCGTTCAATTGCCAGTTCTGGTGGCCTTGATAGTGCGCCTGTTGCGCCACGCGAATCGACGTGAGTCGGTAATCTGCGTCGAATTCATAGATGCGCAGTCCCTTGATGGACTGATCCGGCTGCAGGCTGCCCACGTTGACGAAGCGCGTGACTTCACCGCCGGTGCCGTCCGGCTTTGCCGGGCCGCGGTCCTTGACCCACACGCCGGAACGGAAACCCGCCGACACCGTGGCGCCGAGCGCTTCCAGGCGAACTTTCTGTGCGTATTCCTCTGCCTTCGGACCGATGAATTCACCAAAGATGTACGTCACCAGCGCCAGCGGCAGCGCGATCTTGAACAGCGACAGCAGCGCGCGACGCGTATCCAGCCCCGCCACGCGAAAGATCGTGAACTCCGACTGGCTCGCCATCTGCGAGAACACATAGATGGCGCTGATGAGTGCCGCCACCGGAATCACCTCATACACGCGCGTCGGCGCCTGCAGCATCACGTGGAAGAACGCGATGAGCGTGGTGTAGCGCCCGACCACCGAGCCCAACTCGCCCAGCATGTCGAAGAAGATGAACAGCGCCAGCACCGCAAACAGGATGAAGACGAACACGCCGTAAATCTGGCGCGCGAAGTATTTCTCGTAGACCGGCATCTTGATCATGCGCCTGCCTTGCTGGAAGCCGATCGGGGTGCAAAGCCCAGTAGAGCGAAGATGCCCTTCAGGCCGGCTGCACTGTAATGGCGGAAGCGGAACAGCAGCATCGCGCAGATGAAGGCCACCAAGTGGATCGGCCACCAAGCCATGAACACGTTCATCTTGCCCTGCGAGACCCACGCCTGCGACAGGTTCAGGAGGTTCGAATAGGTCAGGTAGATCAGCACGGCAAAGATCATCGGCGTGTAGCGACCCAGGCGCGGGTTGACGTAGGCCAGCGGGATGGCGATCAGCACGAAGTTCAGCGCGAGCAGCGGCAGGCCGATGCGCCACACCAGTTCACCGAGGTTCTCGGGCGTCGGGTTGGCGAGCAGGTCCTGCGTGGAGCGGCTCTTGGTCGGCAAGTTGGCGTCCGCTTGCGGCGGCTTGTTGGCGACCTTCACGCCGTACTTGTCGAACTCGACGATGCGGTAGTCCAGCTTGCCGGGCGTGCCTTCATAGCGGCGGCCCTTGTCGAGCACGACAAAGCGGTCGCCGTTGGGCATGGTCGTGAACTCGCCGGTCTTGGCCAGCGCCACGCCGATCTTGTCTTGCTCGGCATTGGCGACGAACAGGTTGCGCGCGTGCTTCATACCGTTGTCCACGCCCTCGATGAAGAGCACGTAGTTGCCATGGGCGGGCTCGATGAAGCGGCCGGCGGAGATCATCGACAGCACGTCGCGCTGCTCGAAGCGGTCACGGAACAGCGCGCTCTGCTGGTTGGCCCACGGCCAGCCGAACAGCGCCAGCAGCGCCACCAGCACGATGAACGGCAGCGAGAAGCGCAGCACCGGGCGGATGAAATCCGTCAGGCTGATGCCCGAGGTGAACCACACCACCATCTCCGAGTCCTTGTACCAGCGTGTAAGCACGAGCAGCACCGAGATGAAGAGGGTGGCGCACAAGAGAATCGCAAGGTAGCCGAGTGTGGCCAGGCCGATGAGGAGCAGGACGTCGTTCGGGTTGGCCTCGCCGTTGGCGGCCATGCCGAGAATGCGGATCACCAGCGTGGTCAGCATGAACGTCAGCAGCACGAGGAAGACGGCGCCGGCGGTGAAGGACAGCTCGCGTCGCAGGGCTTGTTCGAAAATCATGCGGGTGCGGGATGGGGGGCGAGGTCTAGACCCAGGTTGGGACCGCAGTTGGGACGATAGGTGCCCCATCTGGGTTCCATCGGAGCCCGCGCGCAAAATCGCGGATAATGTGGGCTTTCGTTGACTCGCCTCATAGAGAGAAGCGCGATGGAATTTAGCACAAAAGCCCTGGACTGGGCCAAAGCGGGCGCCCTGGCCGCCAAGAGCGATTGCCTCGTGATCGGTTTGTTCGAGTCGCAGACCCTGACCGGCGCCGCCAAGGCGCTGGACGCCGCCACCAAGGGCCTGGTTGCCCGCCTGATCAAGCTGGGCGACTTTGAGGGCAAGCGCGGCACCTCGCTGCTGCTGCACGAGGTGGCCGGCGTGGGCGCCGCGCGCGTGCTGCTGGTTGGCCTGGGCAAGGAAGCCGATTTCACCGACCGCGCCTACGCTGAAGCCGTGCGCACCGCGCTGCGCGCACTGGCTGGCACCAAGGCCGCCAACGTGACATGGGCGCTGACCGAGCACGCCGCCCGTGACAAGGACACCGCCTGGGCCGTGCTGACCGCTGTCACGCTCATCCGTGAAGCCAGCTACCGCTTCATCGAGCGTCACCCGGAACTGAAGAGCAAGCGCGACAAGAACGGCGCCTCCAACGGCCTGCGCAAGGTCGTGCTGGCCGTGCCGGCCGCTGACGCCAAGGCTGCCAGTGTGGCCGCCGCCCGCGGTAGCGCCATCGCCAACGGCATGGACCTCACGCGTGATCTGGGCAACCTGCCGTCCAATATCTGCACGCCGACGTACCTGGCCAACACCGCCCGCCAGATCGCCAAGGAATTCAAACTCAAGGTCGAAGTGCTCGGCCGCAAGCAAATCGAAGCCCTGAAGATGGGCGCCTTCCTAGCCGTGACGAAGGGCAGTGAAGAGCCACCGCAGTTCATCGTCCTGCGCTACGAGGGCGGTCCCGCCAAGCAGGCACCGGTGGTGCTGGTGGGCAAGGGCATCACGTTTGATACGGGCGGCATCTCGCTCAAGCCGGGCGAGGGCATGGACGAGATGAAGTACGACATGTGCGGCGCCGCTTCGGTGCTGGGCACGCTGCGCGCCGTGGCGGAGATGGGCCTGAAGCAGAACGTCATCGCCGTGGTGCCGACTTGCGAAAACATGCCCAGCGGCATCGCCACCAAGCCGGGCGACGTCGTCACCAGCATGTCGGGCCAGACGATCGAGATTCTGAATACCGACGCCGAAGGCCGCCTGATCCTGTGCGATGCGCTCACCTACGTGGAGCGTTTCAAGCCCGCCGTGGTGATCGACGTGGCCACGCTCACCGGCGCCTGCATCATCGCGCTCGGCCATGTCAACACGGGCATGTATGCGCGTAGTGATGCACTGGCGGATTCGCTCATCGCGGCGGGCAAGCAATCGCTCGACACCGCTTGGCGCATGCCGCTGGACGAGGAATACCAGGAGCAGCTCAAGTCCAACTTTGCCGACATGGGCAATATCGGTGGCCGCCCGGCCGGCAGCGTGACGGCCGCTTGCTTTCTGGCGCGCTTTACCGAGAAGTACGACTGGGCCCATCTGGACATCGCCGGTACCGCCTGGAAGAGCGGCGCGGCCAAGGGCGCCACGGGCCGCCCGGTGCCGCTGCTGACGCGCTTCCTGATGGACCGCGCTTGAAGCCTCTGAGGTACTGCACCGTATGACCCGCGTCGATTTCCACAGCAACGTCCCCGGCAAGCTGGCCTACGCTTGCCGGCTCGTGCGTAAGGCCTACGGCGCGGGCCAGAAGGTGATCGTGGTGGGGGATCAGGCTGCGCTGCAAGCGTTCGACACGCAGTTGTGGACGTTCAGCCAGCTCGATTTCCTGCCGCACTGCGGTTTGCGTCACCCGCTGGCCGATCAGACGCCCATTCTGCTGGCTGATGCGTCCGAGCCGTTGGACGACGCGCCGCATCACGACATCCTCGTCAATCTGTCGACTGAGCCGCCGCCGCTGTTTGCACGCTTTGAGCGGCTGATCGAAATCGTCGGTGATGACGATGCGGATCGGGCCGCCGCCCGAGACCGCTTCCGGTTCTACCGCGATCGAGGCTATCCGATTCAACACCACGACGTGGGGCGCGCATGACCGATCCCAAATCGCACGTGGACAACAACATCCCCGTGTTGACGGAAATCGTCGACCTGGATGACGCCACGCCCGTGGCTGCACCGGTTGCAGCCCCGCCTGCGCACGCTCCCTCTGCGGATGTGATTCCACCCCCGCTGCGCGAGCAAGGCTTGGCGCCGACCTCCGCCATGCCGCCTGCGGGCACGGACGCCGCGCGCATGATGGGCCACGTGATGTGGCGCTTCCAGACCGAATGGCCGGCGCTGATCGAGACGCAATGCCGGGAGGCGCTGGAGTCGCGCCTGTCGCTGCTGAGCGAGCAACTGGCGGCCGACCTCACGCGCACCCTGGAAGCCAGGCTGATGGAGTGGCTTGGTGCGGCGCTGGAAGACGCGCTGTCGACGCAGCGGCATACGCCGCAGCGCTGACACCATTCCCGGCTATCATGCCGCGCGCGGCGGCGGGGATGCCTCTGCTCACACCGCGATGCAACCTGCCGCATGGCGTCGTGGTCTACCCCCAACGCGCTACGCCGACCCCCGTCATCGGGCACGAACACTTAACCTGACCCCCGGATTCATGCTCATCCATCCGCAATTCGACCCTGTCGCCCTGCATCTGGGGCCGCTCGCCATCCGCTGGTACGGCCTGATGTATCTGGCGGCATTCATCATGTTCCTGTGGTTCGGCCGGCTGCGCACGCGCCAGCCGCACATCGCCGCCGAAGGCTGGACCAGCCGCGATCTCGACGACATGCTGTTCTACGGTGTGCTCGGTGTGATCCTGGGCGGGCGTCTGGGCTATGTGCTGTTCTACAAGGCGGATTGGTACCTCGCCCACCCGCTCGATATCTTCAAGGTGTGGGAGGGCGGCATGGCCTTCCACGGCGGTTTCCTGGGCGTGGTCATTGCGATGATGGTGTATGCGCGGATGCGCGGCCGCTCGTGGATGCAGGTGACCGACTTCATTGCGCCGATGGTGCCGTGCGGCCTTGCAGCGGGGCGCCTGGGCAACTTCATCAACGGCGAGCTGTGGGGGCGTGTGTCGTCGCCCAACCTGCCGTGGGCCATGATGTTTCCGCAGGCCCAGGGAGAAGATCGCGAGTGGCTGCTGTCGCACGCCCAGCAGGCGGTCACAAGTGGTCTGCAGGCCGTGTTTGATCAGTACCACATGCTGCCGCGCCATCCGTCGCAGCTCTACCAGTTCGCCGGCGAGGGCGTCCTGTTCTTCATTCTGCTGTGGCTCTTTGCGCGCAAGCCCCGCCCGATGGGCGCGGTGTCGGGCGCGTTCCTGCTTGGCTACGGCGTGTTCCGCTTCGCCGCTGAATTTGCACGCGAGCCGGACAACTTCCTCGGCCTACTGGCGATGAACCTGTCGATGGGGCAGTGGTTGTCGCTGCCGATGATCCTGGCGGGCATTGCGATGCTGGTGTGGGCGTACCGACGCGGCCGTCGCAACGGCGCGAACGCTCAAGCACACGCCTGATGCAGCATCGACGCAAAGAAAAAGCCACCGGGGTCGGTGGCTTTTTTATGGGCGCGGGGTCCGCTTACTTGAGCATCTGCACCGCGCCGGAAACCGTCACGGTCACTTGCGCCTTGCCGCCTTCGATGGGGACCGGTGCGGAATCAAACGACGCGGGCGCCGCTGCCATGCGCGCCATCATCGGGCGCGGGCCGGGGTTGCTACTGCCTTGGCTCACGTGTACGTCGCGGATCGTGTAGCTCGTGTAGCCGAACAGCTTGGTTGTCGTCAGCGCCTTGTCGCGGAAGGTATTTACCGCCTGGTCGATCAGCTTGGCTTCAGCTGCCGTCCGCGCCTCGCGCGAGAGCGTGAAGTTCACGTTCTGCACCTGCATCTGGTTGGCCAGTTGGCCCGCCAATTTGGACGCAGCCGCGAAGTCTTTCGACGTGAGGCGCACCTCGGCGCGGCCGCGCCAGACGCTGATCTTGCCGTTGCGATCGGTGTTCGGGTAGATGTTGAAGCCGCCCGTTTCTGCCTGCACGCCGGTTGTACGCTTCGCCTGCGCGATGACCTCATCCGCCTTGCGCGACAGCGCGGTGGAGATTGCGCCCGGGTCCGCGCCTTCCTGTTCGGCACCCAGCGTGAGAGTGACGGTATCGGTGGGCACTTCGGCCACGGCTTGGGCGTCCAGCGAAAGCACGCCCGAATGATTCGTCTCCGGAGCGGCTTGTGCAAAAGCAGTTGTCATCATTGCGGTCCCCAAAATAGTTGCGGCCAGGACGGATTTCATTGTGTTCTCCCAGAAAAGCAATGTGATGCGTCTGACTGGTGGCGGGGCGCATCGTTCATCACGTTTGTAACAAAACCCATCAGGTAAGACGGATTCACTCGGGATCCCGCATCAATTTGGTGGTGATGTATCGCCATTGCGCCGGCGTGACCGGCGTGATCGACAGCCGGTTGCCGCGCTGGAGCACGATCATGTCGGCAAGTGGCTCCTGCGCGCGCAGCGTCGGCAGATCGATCAAGGCGCATTTGCGCACGAACTTCACATCGACGAGCATCCAGCGCGGTGCTTCAGGTTTGGATGCCGGGTCGTGGTAATGGCTCTTGGCGTCGAACTGCGTGGGATCGGGGTAGCTGGTGGAGCAAACTTCTGCCAGCCCCGCGATGCCCGGTTGCGGGCACGACGAGTGGTAGAACAGCACGCCATCGCCGATGCGCATGCGGTCGCGCATGAAGTTGCGCGCTTGATAATTGCGCACGCCAGTCCAGGGCAGGGTGCCTTCGGTTTGCAGCGTGTCGATGCTGGCCTCATCGGGCTCGGATTTCATCAACCAGTATTGGGCGGCCATCGTGCGGAACGCGGGCGGCGTGCGGAAGTGACGGTGTGCGCAGCATAGCAACACCGCTACGGCCTTGCCATTGGCGGTGCGGCAAACGCGCACACAACGGCAGCACACAAAGAAAAAGGCGGTAGCGCACGTACATGCACTACCGCCTTTGTTGGGTCCCCACCTTGGCCGCTAGACCCGCATCCTGAACCCAAGTGAGGTTCAGAGTGGCAGCGGAAGCCGCATTTTGGGTACATCACCGGCACAGGGAGCACACGACTTGCGTCGCACGCTATGCGCTGGAAGACGCGCTCGCCCACACGGCATATCCCGCACCAAGCAAATGCTTATCGGTTCAAGGAATTAATGGCCATGGCGAACCAGGCAGGGAAACTGTCAGACGCATCACCACGCGGCGGCATGATGATGCGTCTGAAGATTCATCGCAGGCAACCGATTTGCTGACCCTGTAGCCGCTAAAGCCTTATGCTGCAAGGGTTTGCGGGAGTCGGCCGGTAGCCATTGGGTGACACTATACACCCCTTCGCATCCGAACCCAAGCCCGGATGCGATCCGGTTACAAACACGTTTTGTACTGAGTCAAACAACTTCGCCGTACTGGCGCAAGGCCTCGTCGGCGCGGGCATTCAACTCGGCCAGTTTGTCGCGGATGGTGCCGATTGGCAGGGCGGAATCGGACGCGGCCTGGCGCTGCATCGACAGCAGATCGGATGCGATGCTGATGGCGGCCATGACGGCGATGCGCTCAATGCCCTTGGTGTTCGAGCCGTTCTTGATGCGCGTCATCTGGTTGTCGACCATGGCGGCCGCTTCACGTAGGGCGGCTTCGTTGTCGGCGGAGACGGCAAACTTGTAAGCCTGCCCGGCGATGTTCACTTCAATTTGCTTGCTGCTCATGCTCAGGTCTCCGAGTGCGGGGCGGGGGCGGGCGTCGTGTCGTCGGTGCCGGCGGCCTGGCCGAGGAGGTCAAGCTGGCGGGCATCGGTGGCCGTGGGCAGCTTGTCGAGAATCGATTGGATGCGCAGTTGCGCTTCTTCGATCTTGGCATTGAGCACGCTGCGATCGGCGACCATGGCGTCGCGCTCGGTCTTGGAGACTTCGGCTTCTGCGGTCAGCCGCTCGACTTCTGCGCGCAGGCGCTGGTTCTCGGCCGCAAGCGCATCGGCGTGACGGAGCACGCGCGCGAACTTGTCGGCAAGGTGTTCGAGTTCGTTCAGCATTGGGTGTCAATCAGAATCGAGTGGGGGGATTTTAGCCGATCGTTGCTGTTGCGCCTGTCCTCCATATGGATGCGCGAAGCACGACGGCAAAGGGTGACGGCACGCACACAACGCGTAGCCGGGCGTTGGGGCGGGCCTTTTCCGGTAAACTGCGCGGCGTCCTGGTGCCCGCAGCACCATCTGCAGTTAAACGGGAAGCAGGGAGCGCCCACCCCAAGTGATGCGCCAACCTGCGCTGCCCCCGCAACGGTAAGCGAATGTCGCGTGTGCCCGCATCTCTCGTGAGAAGAGCGAGGGCGCCGCGCGGTGTGTCCGAAAAGCCACTGTTCCTTGTGGAATGGGAAGGCGGACAAGCCGCTTCGCCAGCCCGGATACCGGCCAGGACGGGGGATCTCAACGCCGATGTGTGACCTGGGAGGGAACCGCATCGAGATCCTGCTGCCAACGACCTGCGGGGGAACGGGTCCGGCTGACGCTTCTTGTCTTTTCAACATGAGCTTGATTACAAAGCGGCCACTCTGGATGATCCAGACGGCCACGCGCGCGCGTGTTTTTGCACAAGTTGGCGCCTTGGGGGTTTTGGCGGGTGCAGCTGCGCCGGCCCTGGCACAAACCAACACCCAGGTGGCAACCACGCCAGTGGGTGAACTCAATCCGACGGTGGTGACGGCATCACGGAGCGAGCAGCCGTTGGCTGACGCGCTGCCGCACACCACGGTCATCAGCCGTGCCGACATCGAGCGCTCGCAAGCGCCAGATGCCGTGACGCTGTTACGCCGTGAGGCTGGCGTCGAGATTGCGCAGAGCGGCGGCCCGGGCGCGACTGCCAGCATCTTCATGCGAGGCGCAAACTCCAACCAAACGCTGATTCTGATTGACGGCGTGCGCGTGAGTTCCGGCACGTTGGGCACCACGCAGATCGCGCAACTGATGGCCGACCAGATCGACCATATCGAAATCGTGCGCGGCAACGTGTCGGCGCTGTATGGGTCGGATGCGATCGGTGGCGTGGTGCAGATCTTCACCCGCAACGGCAAAGGGCATGCGCCGCTGGCTAACGCCGAGATCGAGTACGGTGCACGCAACACCAAGCGCGCGCAGGCGGGCATCAACGGTTTGTTGGGCGAGCGCGGCGATACGTCGTTTGCGGTGTCGGTGTCGGAACTCAAGACGACGGGCTTTTCGAGCATCAACCCGCAGCAGGCGCCTAAGGCCAACCCGAGCGACAACTACTACACGAACAAGAGCGTGTCGGCGCAGTTGTCGCATCGGTTTTCGGCAGACTGGCAGGCGGGGCTGACGTACTTCCAGACCTGGGGCGACGTGAGTTATGACAACGCCGGCTTTGGAACCAAGCCGACCGACATCAATATCGCGCACAACCAAGTGCGTTCGATGTCGGCCTATGTGGATGGCAAGGTCACGCAGGACTGGAAGACGCGCCTGACGCTCTCGCAAGGCGACGACAAGAACCTCAACTTCAAGAACACCGCCCAGAACGGCCGCTTCAACACGCGCACCCAGCAGGCAAGCTGGCAGAACGATTGGGCCTTCCTGCCCGAGCAGTTGCTCAAGGTGGGGCTGGAACATGCGCAAACCACCATCGACAGCGATGCGTATGACGCGCCCACGCGCCGTGTCGATTCGGGTTACGTGGGCTACGAGGGCAAGTTTGGCCCGCACCAGCTGCAGTTGAACCTGCGCCGCGACCGTTACTCGGATTTCGGCGGCGCCAACAGCTATTACGCCGGTTACGGCTTCGCATTCACCCCGCAGTGGAAGGCCGTGGCGAGCGTGAGCAACGCGTTCCGCGCGCCGACGTTCAACGATCTGTACTACCCCAACTACGGCAACCCGAACGTGCAGCCAGAAAAGGCGCGCTCGGTGGAAGGCGGCGTGGAATACAGCGGCGCGATCGGCCTGGTGCGCATGACGGTGTTCGAGACCGACTACACCAACCTCATCACCTCGCAGTGCGATGCGAATTTCAATTGCACTGCGGCCAACGTCAACCGCGCACGCGTGAACGGGCTGGAAACCTCGTACCGTGGTGCGATCTATGGCGTGGACGTGCGGGCCAGCTTTACCATGCAGAACCCGCAGGACCTGTCGGCCGATCCCAATCAAGTGCTGCCACGCCGCGCACGGCACTTCGGTAGCGTGTATCTGGGCAAGACGTTTGGGCCGTTCTCGGCGGGTGCAGAATGGAACGCGAGCGGGGATCGGCGCGATTCGTCGTTCTCGTCCAACGTGATGGGCGGCTATGGCACGGTGAATCTGATGGGCCGTTATCAAATCACGCCCGATTGGGCCCTGTCGGCGCGTTTGGAGAACCTGTTCAACAAGAGCTACCAGACGGCCTATAGCTACAACACACCGTCGCGTGGGGTGTTCTTCACCCTGTCGTGGCAACAGCACGAACCGAAGCGATGAGCCCACCTGCACTACCCGCGCGCAGCTTTGCCTGGCGACTGTGGTCGCTGCTGGCGCTTGCGTGCGTGGTGGTGCTGGTGGCGTCGTTGATGCTCGGCAGCGTACGGCTGTCGCCTGCCGAAGTGTGGCGGGCTTTGATTGGCGGTGGCGATAGCATGGCCGCCGGCATCGTCACCGAATTGCGCCTGCCCCGTGCGGGCGCCGCGTTTGCAGCAGGCGGGTTGCTGGCCTTTGCGGGGGCGTTGATGCAGATGCTGCTGCGCAACCCGCTGGCCGATCCCTATGTATTGGGAGTGTCCGGCGGCGGCGCGGTGGCGGCGCTCACGGCGATGCTGCTGTCGCTGCCGTGGTGGGGCGTGCAAGCCAGCGCCGGCGCGGGGGCATTGCTCTCGATGGCGCTGGTGGCCGCGCTCGCGCGCCAGCACCTGTGGCGCGGTGAGCCCGGCGAGGCGAACGCGCGCTTGTTGCTCGGCGGCGTGGTGATGGCCTCCGGCTGGGTCGGGTTGATCACCTTGATCCTGACGGTCGCACCTGAGAACAAGCTGCGCGGCATGATTTTCTGGATGGTCGGCGACCTGGGTGGTGCCGATCGTTATGTGGGCGCTTTGGTTGCCCTCGTTGCAGCGGTGGCCGTGGTGCTACCGCATGCGCGTGATCTGAATGTGCTGCTGACAGGCGAGACACGCGCCCGCGCGCTGGGCGTGCCCGTGGCGCGCGTGCGGGCGCTGATCTACGTGGTCGCGTCGCTGTGCACGGCGGTGGCGGTGACGATTGCCGGCTCCGTTGCCTTTGTCGGCCTGCTGGTGCCGCACATGGTGCGCCTAGCGTGGACGCGCGATGTGCGCATCCACCTGCCTGCCACTGCGATGGCAGGCGGCGGTCTGCTGATGCTGGCGGACCTGATCGCCCGCACGGTGATGGCCCCGACGCAATTGCCCGTGGGCGTGATCACCACCATGCTGGGCGTGCCGACGTTTCTCTACCTGTTGATGCGGAGTGGCCGATGAGTTGGCTGCGCCGTGTGCCGACCCCCGATGTCTTTGCGCACCCGGACGCGCCGCCTGAACTCGCGCTGCACGATCTGCGCGTCATGGTGGATGGCCGTGTGCTGATTGAGCGTTTGACGATGTCGGCCCGAGCTGGCGAGCTCTGGTGCGTGGTCGGCCCGAATGGCGCGGGCAAATCGACGTGGCTGTCTGTGCTGGCGGGCTTGCGCACGCCAGATGGCGGCAGTGTCACGCTCGACGGCATATCGCTCGCCGATTGGCCCGCAGTGCCGATGGCCCGCCGTCGCGCGTTCTTGCCGCAAACGCTGCATGACACCTTCCCCATCACGGTGTACGACGCGGTAATGACCGGCCGCCATCCGCACCTTGCGCGCTGGGAGTGGGAAGGCGATGCCGATGCTCGTGCCGTGGATGCCGCCATCGCTGCGCTGCAGTTACAGTCACTCGCCCAGCGTGACGTGCGCACGCTCTCGGGCGGCGAGCGACAGCGCGTGGCCATGGCAGCGGTGGTGGCCCAGGACGCGCGCGTGCTGTTGCTAGATGAACCCGTTGCGCACCTCGATCTGCATCAACAGATTGCCGTGCTCCGCCTGCTGCGTGACGGCTGCCGCAAACACGGCTGGCTGGTCGTGTTGACGGTGCACGATTTGAATCTGGCGCGTCGCTTCGGCACGCATGCCTTGCTAATCGACGGCGAAGGCCATACTACGGCAGGGCCTGCCGACACGGTGCTCACACCCGCCCACTGCGCACGCGTGCTGCGCACGCCCATTGCCGAGGTGGCGGACGGCCACCGTACGGCACTGATTCCGGATGATCCTGATGACGATGTCTGACATGCAAATCCCTTCCTTTGATCCGGCGCTGAACACCCGTCTGCGGGCCATGGTGGACAGCAAGACCAAGCCGCTCGGTGCGCTGGGCCGGCTGGAATCGCTGGCGGTGCAGATCGGCCTGATCCAGAACACCGAATCGCCGGTGCTGACGCGCCCGGCCACGGTGGTCTTTGCCGCAGACCATGGCATCGCCCACGCGGGGGTGAGCGCCTATCCGCAGGCGGTGACTGCGCAGATGGTGCTCAATTTCATCGCGGGCGGCGCGGCCATCAACGTGTTCTGCCGTCAGCACGGGTTTGCGCTGGAGGTGGTGAACGCCGGTGTGGCTGCGCCGCTGTGGACGCCGGGTATGCCAGACCTGCCGGGCCTGGTCGACACGCCCATCGGCCCCGGCACGCGCAACTTTGCCGAGCAACCCGCCATGACTGCCGACGCGCGCGACCGTGCCATGGCGCTGGGCGCGCAGCGTGTGGCGCACCACGCGGGGCTGGGTACCAACGTCATTGCGCTGGGCGAAATGGGCATTGCCAACACGGCATCCGCCGCGTGCCTGATGGCGCGGTTGTGCGACCTGCCCGTGGCGCAATGCGTTGGCCGCGGCACGGGGCTGGACGACGACGGCGTGGCGCATAAGCGCGCCGTGCTGGAAGCCGCGCTGGCCCAGCATGCCGGCGTGCGCGAGCCTCTGGACGTGCTCGCCTGCTTTGGCGGCTTCGAAATCGCGGCGATGGTAGGCGCGGTGATGGAGGCGGCGCAGCGGCGCATGGTCATCCTCGTCGATGGGTTTATTGCCACGGCGGCGGTGCTGGTGGCGGCACGTGTGGCGCCCGATGTGCTCCGCTTCTGCGTGTTCGGCCACGCGTCGGATGAGCGCGGGCATCGAGCGCTGCTGGAAGTGCTCGATGCGCGGCCGCTGCTGTCGTTGTCGTTGCGGTTGGGCGAAGGAACGGGGGCGGTGCTCGCCTATCCGCTTGTTGTGTCTGCGGTGGCGTTTCTGCGCGAGATGGCGACGTTCGCCAGCGCCGGCGTGAGCGAGCGCGCTGCGTCATGAACACCCTGCGCGAGCACTGGCAGGCGTTGTGGACGGCGGTGGGGTATTTCACCCGTATCCCCGTGCCGGCGTCGGTCGGCTTCTCGCAGGCGGGGTTGAATCGCGCGGCGCGCTACTTTCCGTTGATCGGCTGGCTGGTTGGGGCGGTGGCTGCTGCGGTGTATTGGCTGGTGTCGCACACGGTGGCGGCACCGGGCGTGGCGGTGGCCATGTCGATGGTCGCCACGCTGCTGTTGACCGGTGCCTTCCACGAAGATGGCCTGGCCGATTGTGCCGACGGCTTTGGTGGTGGCTACACGCGCGAAGACCGGCTGCGCATCATGCACGATTCACGCATCGGCGCGTTCGGGGCCATTGCGGTGTGCATGGTGCTGCTGCTCAAGTGGCAGCTGCTGACGGCGATGGCGCCGCACGGTACGGCCGTTCTCGCGGCGACGGTGGCGGCCCATGCCGCGAGCCGCGCTGCCTCTGTCAGCTATCTGCTCACGCACGATTACGTGCGCACCGAGGGCAAGGCCAAGCCCGTTGCGCAACGCATGCGCTGGAGCGATGCGGTGTGGGCGGCCGTATTTGGCGGCGTGCCGCTGCTGTGGTTCGGGCCGGTGTGCGCGGTGCTTGTCGTGGTCGGGTTGATCATCGTGCGCTGGCTGCTCGGGCGCTACTTCGTGCGCCACATCGGCGGCATCACGGGCGATTGCCTGGGGATGGCGCAGCAAGTGTTTGAGGTGCTGGTTCTGTGGGGGCTGCTGGCATGGATGTCATCCTGATCCGCCACGCGCGGCCCGCCATGACGGCCGGCCTGTGCTACGGCCGTACCGATCTGTCGCTCGATACCCCGATGGACCCCGAGCCCTCGGCCATCATCGACAAACTCACGGCGCATACGCCGCAACGCCTGCTGGCGAGCCCACTTCAGCGCAGCCGCCTGACAGCCGAGGCCATGGCGCTTGCCGCGACGCTGCCCCCCGTCGAGATCGACGCGCAATTGATGGAACTCGATTTCGGCACCTGGGAAGGTTGCCAGTGGGACGACATCCCGCGTGCACAGATCGACCGCTGGGCGCGTGACCTCGTGCATGGCAATCCGCATGGTGGGGAGTCTGCAGCCGATTTGCTGGCGCGCGTGACGACTTGGGCGGATGCGGTAGCCAGCACCCCGGCATCGTGCGTCTGGGCGGTGACGCATGCGGGCTGCATGCGTGCGCTCGCCGCTCACTGGCTGCAACGCCCGCTGGCCGAAACGTTGCAATGGCCACTGCAATGGGGCGCAGCCTGCGGCTTTCGTGTGCAGCCCGGCGGCGTGCCTGTCTTGCTGTTCTGGAACCGTTGATGCGGATGCGGATGCGGATCGGTTAGCGGCGCGGCACGTATGCGGCTTGCGCGCCCAGGCGGCGCGTGCGCGCCAGTTCCAGGTCTTCACACAACTGCGCAGCGGCATCCACGAGACGTGGGCCGAAGCGGTTCATCAGATCACCATTGATGCTGAAGAGGTTGCCGCGCTGCACCGCCAGCAAGTGCGGCCAGCGTTTCCAACCGTCGAGCGTGTCGATGGGGCGATTGCCTTGCGTGGCGCCCATGCTGGCCGTCAGCAAGACTTCGGGGTTGGCGGCAATGACGGCCTCGGTGGATACGGTCGGCACCAGCAGCGGCTCGCTGGCGAACACATTGCGTCCACCGCACAGGGCGAGCATGTCCGAGAAGATGTGCTGGCCGTTGAGCGTCATCAGCGGCTGCTCCCACACCTGATAGAACACCGATACCGGCGGCCGGCTTGCATAACGATTGCGCAGCGTGTCGACGCGCTGGCGGAATTGCTGGGCGGCGTCGTGGGCGCTGGCGCGGGTGTCGAGCAGCGTGCCGAGCGCTTCAATCGAGCGCGGAATATCGCCCATGCGATGCGGCTCGGAGAAGAACAGCGGAATGCCCAGCGCACGCAGGCGATCGATCTGCTTCTGGGCATTTCCGTGGCGCCAGACCACCACGAGATCGGGCTTAAGGGCAGCAATGCGCTCCAGGTCGAGCGAGCGGTTGTCGCCCACGTGCGGAATGTCGCGCGCGGGCGGCGGATAGTCGCTGAAGGCGACAGTACCGACGATGCGCGCGCCGCCGCCGGCAGCAAACAGCAGTTCGGTGGCGTGCGGTGCCAGGCTCACAATGCGCTGCGCCGGGCGCTGCAGTGTGACAGTGGCGCCGGTGTCATCGTTGACGGAAATGGCGGCCACTGCAGGTGCAGGTACGGCGGCGAGCAAGGCGGCCAGGCCAAGCACGGCAACGTGGCTGGCAAGACGGGGAAGACGGACGATCATCGGGGGGCGGTCAAACGGAATGCGACAGCGATGCTAACGCATCGTCAAGGCGCTGCCATTCGGGTTCATCCGCAGGTAGACCGAAGCGCAGTCCGGGCTCGGGCGCATCGAAGCGGCGTGTCCAGATGCCCAGGCGCGCCAGGCTTGCGTGCAGCGCCGGCGCGCGTGCTGTGGGTGCCCAGGCAAAGAGCGGCGTTGCGGCGTTCGGCAGACCGTGGCGATCCAGCAACGCATGCAGCCTTGCGCCATCGCGTTGCAGGCGATGGCGGGTGGTGGCCTGCCAGGCAGTATCTGCCAGGGCTGCGCGCACGACCGCGCGGGCAGGGCCGTTGACCGTCCAGTGCCCGAGCGCATCGCGCAGCGCGGTCAGCAGGTCGGGCGCTGCCAGCACGAAGCCGATGCGGGCCCCGGCCAGCCCATAGAACTTCCCGATCGAGCGCAACACAACGAGCCCGGGCGTACCTGCCAGCGGCGCAAGCGTTGGGCCCGCGTCGAAGGCCTCGACAAACGCTTCGTCCACGATCAACGTACCGCCGCGCGCGTGCAGGCGCGCATGCCAGTTGCGCAACAGCTCCGCAGGCAGCAGGCGTGCGGTCGGGTTGTTCGGGTTGACGACGACGAGGTGGCGGACCTCGTCGGGCAGGTCGCCCACGAAGGCAGATTCGGGCAACTGCACGACATCGTGCCCGGCGCGCGCAAAGGCCGGTGCGTATTCGCTGTAGCCGACGTGCGCCACGCCGACGCGGCCGCGCGGCAACAACGCTGGCAACGCGCGAATGGCAGCCTGCGAGCCTGCAACGGCCAGCACGGCGCGCGCATCGTCTACACCGTAGTGCGCGGCGGCCTGTGCCTCCAGACCATCATCCTCAGGCAGCCGCAGCCATGCGTCCGGAGGGATCGGCGGGATGGGATAGCCGCGCGGGTTGATGCCGGTGGAAAGGTCCAACCAGCCGCCGGCAGGCTCGCCGTACAGCGCGCGTGCGGCGGCAAGATTGCCACCATGGACGATGCCGCTCATGCCCAACCCCGTGCGATTGCCGCAATGAGCATCAGCACACCGAGCCACAGCCACAACGTGCGCGACACCAGTGTCAGGGCGCGGGTGATGTCTTCGGCGATGGCGGGTTCGCCGGTGCCCAGTACGGGGCGCGCTTCGTCGATGCCTTCATAGCGTGCTGTGCCACCAAGCCGCACACGCAGGCTGCCCGCACCGGCGGCCATGACAGGGCCGGCATTCGGGCTCGACCAATGCGGCGCCTGCGACCGCCAGCAGCGCAGCGCATCGGCGGTGTGACCAAGCAGGGCATAGCTCAGCGCCGTCAGCCGCGCGGGAATCCAGTTGAGCACGTCGTCGATGCGCGCCGCTGCCCAGCCGAAGCCGGCGAAGCGCGCGTTGCGGTAACCCCACATCGCGTCGAGCGTATTGGCGAGCCGGTACAGCATTACGCCCGGCGCACCCGCCACGACCAGCCAGAACAGCGGCGCAAAGATGGCATCGCTGCCGTTCTCCAGCGCCGATTCCACGGCGGCACGGGCGATCGGTTCATCGCCGGCATCGCGCAGATCCCGCGAGACAATGCGTGAAGCGAGGGCGCGTGCGTGGGGCAAATCCGCATCACGGAGCGCATGGGCAATCGGCGCGATGTGGTCATGCAAACTACGCGCCCCAATAGCGAAATACAGCGCGATGGCATCGAGCACCACCACCAGCCAGGGCGAGGCGCCGCGCACCGAAGCGACGAGCCATCCCGCCAGCAGCACGGACGGCAACACGGTGATCGCCCACGCCGCGAGCCCGATCATGCGGGACCACGCCAGCGCGGCAGGCCGGCGGTTCATGGCGCGTTCAATGACGATCGCGATGCGCCCGAAGCCGACGAGCGGGTGCCAGCGCGGGACTTCGCCGAACACCCGGTCGAGCAGCACGCCCGCCAGCGCGGCCAGCGCCACGAGCGGCCACGGCAAATCCAGCACGCCGCCCACCGTCACGGTGACGTGCCGAGCGCCGGCCCTTTGACCACCATCGGGATGCCGGCCACGAGCAAATGCACGTTGTCGGCGAGTGCGGCCAGGCGCTGGTTCAGGCGGCCCAGTTCATCGACATAGAAACGTGTGATGGCGCCCATCGGTACCACGCCCAGACCAATCTCGTTGCTCACGAGAATGACTTCGCCAGGCAGAAGCGGCAGCGCGGTCAGCAGGGCGTCGATTTCAGCCGTCCACGCTTGGGGCGGGGTGATGAGGCCGGTTTCCGGATAGTCGTGATGTGCGGAGAAGAGCAGGTTGTTGAGCCACAGCGTCACGCAGTCGACCAGCACGCAACCGCCGTGCTGGGCGTGCGTGTAGAGCGTCTCGGCCAGGCACGTGGGTTCTTCGACCAGCGCCCACTGCTCGGGGCGACGCGCACGGTGCAGGGCCACGCGCAGTTGCATCTCCTCATCGCCCTCCCGCGCGGTGGCGATATAGGTGACCGGCCCCGCGCACTGCAGCGCGAGTTGTTCAGCGTGGTGGCTCTTGCCGGAGCGCGCACCACCGAGGACGAGTGTGAGACGGCGTGACATCACGCTATTTTAGCCGTGAGCCGGTGGTCTCGAATGCGATAATCCGCGCATGTCGAAGCCTCCGTTTTCTGTGCCGGCGCCCACGTGGCGGGGCACGCTGATGATTCAGGGCACCACGTCCGATGCCGGCAAGAGCACGCTGGTGGCGGGCCTGTGCGGTGTGGCGCATCGCGCCGGTGTGCGCGTGGTGCCGTTCAAGCCGCAGAACATGGCGCTCAACAGCGCCGTCACCGCAGATGGCGGCGAGATCGGCCGAGCCCAGGCGTTGCAGGCGCAGGCTGCCGGCCTCGCACCCACGGTCGACATGAACCCCGTGCTGCTCAAGCCCAACAGCGACACCGGCGCGCAGATCATCATCCACGGCCAGCCGCGCTGCGATCTCGATGCACGGGCCTATCACGCCTACAAGCCTACTGCCATGGCCGCTGTGCTTGAGTCGCACACGCGCCTGCGCGCGCAATACGACCTCGTGCTCGTGGAAGGCGCCGGCAGCCCGGCCGAGATCAACCTGCGCGATCGTGACATCGCCAACATGGGGTTTGCGGAAGCGGTGGATTGCCCGGTGGTGCTCGTTGCGGATATTGATCGTGGCGGGGTCTTCGCGCACCTCGTCGGCACGCTGGCGTGCTTGTCGGACAGCGAGCGCGCGCGTGTGGCCGGCTTCGTCATTAACCGGTTTCGCGGCGATATTTCGCTGCTGACACCGGGGCTCGACTGGCTGACCGCGCAGACGGGCAAGCCGGTGTTGGGCGTGCTGCCCTATCTGCAGGGTTTGCACCTCGACGCGGAAGACGCCGTGCAGACATCGCAGCGTGCTGCTGCGGGCGATGCACTGCGCGTGGTGATTCCCGTGCTGCCGCGCGTGTCCAACCACACCGATTTCGATGCACTGCGCGCGCACCCGCAAGTGGACGTTCGCTTGATTGGCCCGGGCCAGCCGATCCCGCCTGCCGATCTCATCATCCTGCCCGGCAGCAAGAGCGTGCAGGCGGACCTCGCGTGGCTGCGTGCCAACGGCTGGGACGCGGCCGTCGCGCGGCACCTGCGCTACGGCGGCAAGCTGATCGGCATTTGCGGCGGCATGCAGATGCTGGGGCGGCGCCTGCACGACCCGCAAGGCCTGGAAGGCGCGCCTGGCAGCGTCGATGGCCTCGGCTATCTCGATTTCGAGACCACGTTGGAGCGGGCCAAGCAACTGCGTCAGGTGCGCGGCACATTGGCGCACGGCGGTGCAGCCGTCACCGGTTATGAAATCCACATGGGCGTGACCGATGGGCCGGCGCTCGCAAGGCCTGCCATGCAGCTTGACGACGGCCGGATGGACGGTGCGATCTCCGCAGATGGGCAGATCCTCGCCACCTACTTGCACGGCCTGTTTGACGCGCCCGAAGCCTGCCGCGCGCTGCTCAACTGGGCCGGCGTACGCGATGCGCAGGCGCAAGACTACGCCGCATTGCGCGAAGCCTCGCTTGAACGTCTGGCGGACATGTGCGAGACGCATCTGGACGTGGCCGCGCTCTTCGGCGCACTGCCACGTGCGGGCTGAGCCATAATTGCCGGATGGGCAGGTTCGCCGAGTGATTAAATCGGCACACGATTCGACGAGCGCACGATGTGGACAAGGAGGCAGGCATGCCGGTGGCCGTTGTAGCGAATCCGAAGGGCGGGGTAGGCAAGACCACGCTGGCGACCAATCTGGCCGGCTACTTTGCCGCGCGCAACCACGCCGTCATGCTGGGCGATACCGATCGCCAGCAGTCCTCCCGCGAGTGGCTCGCCTTGCGGCCCGACACTGCCAAGCCCATCAGCACGTGGGACATCAACGCTGACCACATCGCCAAGCCGCCCAAGGGCACCACGCACGTCGTGCTCGATACGCCCGCTGGGCTGCACGGCTGGCGGCTGACCGATCTCGTCAAACTGGCCGACCACGTGATCGTGCCGCTGCAGCCGTCGATGTTCGACATCCTGGCCACACAGACCTTCCTGCGCAAACTTGCCGATGAAAAGCCGATCCGCCACGGCGACGTCAAATTGGGCGTGGTCGGCATGCGCGTGGACATGCGAACGCGAGCCGCCGAGCAACTTCAGCGCTTCGTGCAAGGGCTGGACGTGCCGATCCTCGGGTATCTGCGCGACACTCAGAACTACGTGCAACTGGCCGCGCACGGCCTGACGCTGTGGGATGTGGCCCCGTCACGCGTGGCGAAGGACGTGGAGCAGTGGCGCGGCATCCTCGGCTGGCTGGGGGAAACGCCGCCGCAAGCCGTGCCGGCCGAGACGTCGGCGGCGGCATAAAAAAGCCCGGCGGTTGCCGGGCTTTTTCTTTGGCCGACGCCTCGTGGCTCAGATCTCGAGGTTATCGATCAGGCGCGTCTTGCCCAGCTTGGCCGCAGTCAGCACCACCAGCGGCTCACCGGCGGCGATGTTTTCTGGGGTGGGCACCTGCAGATCGGAACGGCGGCGCACGGCCACGTAGTCGGGCTGCCAACCGCGGCCGCGCAGGTAATCCATCGCCTTGTTGGTCACCTCTTCGTGCGAAGCCTGGCCCTGCAGCACGGTTTCCAGCACGTCCTGGCGCACCTGGTGCAGCGTGCGATACAGCTCCGGTGCTTCGGCGCGTTCTTCGTTGGTGAGGTAGACGTTGCGCGAGGACAGCGCCAGCCCGTCATCCGCACGCACCGTCTCCGCCGGGACGATGTCGACCGGCAGCGCGAACTGATGGGCCATGCGGCGCACGATCATCAGCTGCTGGTAATCCTTCTTGCCAAACACGGCCACGCGCGGCTGCACACAGCAGAACAGCTTCATCACCACCGTGCACACACCCTTGAAGAAGCCGGGGCGGAACTCGCCTTCCAGCGTGTCGCCCAGATCATGCGGCGGCTCGACGCGATACTCCTGCGGCTCGGGGTACATGTCGCGCTCGGTAGGTGCAAACAGCACGTACACGCCTTCCTTCTGCAGCTTCTCGATGTCTTCCTGCAGGGTGCGCGGGTATTTGTCGAAGTCCTCGTTCGGGCCGAACTGCAGGCGGTTCACGAAGATGGACGCCACCACCGGGTCGCCGTGCTGGCGGGCCAGGCGCATCAGGCTCAGGTGGCCCTCATGCAGGTTGCCCATGGTCGGCACGAAGGCCACGCGATTCTGGCCGCGCAACTGGTCGCGCAACTCCTGGATGGACGAGATGACTTTCATGCGGTGTGGTGGTGAGCTAACGCTTAATGTCGGCCAATCAGGTTGGCCGAATTACGTCGGTGAATAGGCCAGGCGCACGTAAATGGGCGCGTACGGTTCAGCCTGCGTGATCTCGAGCAGCGATTCGCGCGAGAGCTCCAGCATGGCGACAAAGTTGACCACCACGATGGGCGCGCCTTTGCCGGACTGGATCGCTTCTTCGAACAGCTCGGTGAATTCCATGAACCGCGCGTGCTGGAGCTTGCGCAGGATCTGGCTCATGTGCTCGCGCACGGACAGCTCCTCGCGCGAGATCTTGTGGTGCTGCGTGAGCTTGGCCCGGCGCAGCACGTCGGCCCACGCCACGCGCAGGTCGTCGGTGTTGACGTCGGGGTAGCGCGGCGCGAGGCTCTGCTCGATGTAGACCTGCGCGCGCAGGAAGTCGCGGCCGAGCTGCGGCAGCGTGTCGAGCTTTTGCGCGGCGAGCTTCATCTGCTCGTATTCGAGCAGGCGGCGCACGAGTTCCGCACGCGGGTCTTCGGGTTCTTCGCCGGAGTCGGTCTTCTTGACCGGCAGCAGCATGCGCGACTTGATCTCGATCAGCATGGCCGCCATCAGCAGGTATTCGGCGGCCAACTCCAGGTTGGTCGCGCGGATCTGCTCGATGTACGCCAGGTATTGCCGCGTGACTTGCGCCAGCGGAATGTCCAGCACATTGAAGTTCTGGCGGCGGATCAGGTACAGCAGCAAGTCCAGCGGGCCTTCAAACGCTTCGAGGAAGACCTCGAGCGCGTCGGGCGGGATGTAGAGATCCTGCGGGAGCTTGAACAGCGGCTCGCCATACAGCCGCGCAAAGGCGAGGCCGTCGACCTGCGCGGGCGTGGAGTCCTGGTCGGGCGCCACGCTGGGCAGCTCGACAGGCAGCGGCAGCTTGTCCTGCGCGGTGGTGGTCATGCGGCGGTGGGCCTAGTGGGCCTGATGGGCTGAGGGCCGGTCGGCCGATCAGTCCAGCGAGTAGACGTACGGCTTTTGCGGCACGCGGGCGGATTTGGCGCGTGCGCGCTCTTCCAGGTCAATCGGGTCCTTGTCCCACAGCAGGGCGCGACCTTGGCGCTGTTGCGCTTCCAGATCGGGCTTCTGGGTCTTGAGTTCTTCCAGGAACTGGGTGATCTCGGACTTGTACAGGGCCATGGCAGTCGGTGAGGTTAGGTGATCTTGCCCGCACGGGAACGTTCCGGGCGGAAAACCGGCGCATTTTACCGTATCGGCCGCCGGGCACGGTGCCTGCGGGGGCGTTCGGATCGGTCTGAAAGGACGTCTCTGTTGCATTTGCCTGGGCACCCGTCAGGACCGGTATGGTCAAATACGGCTCTTTCCGACTCAGCCGGCCCATGGGGCGGCGCCCTGCTTGCCACGATGATTGGCCCCCAGCGACCATCGCGACCGTCACGTTTTCCCCGTTCCGTTCTGCATGCGGCCACCCTTGCTGCCGGCTGCGTGCTGGCGCTCGTCTGTGCGCCGGCGAGCGCGGAGTATGACGTCAAGATCGAGGCCCCCAAGGCCATCCGCGACCTCCTGGAGCGCCATCTTGACCTGTCGCGCTACAAAGACCGCAAGGACATCACCGAAGACCAACTGCAGTACATGGTCGAAACGATTGGCGACCAGGTCACCAAGCTGACGGCGACCGAGGGCTATTTTGTGCCCAAGGCCACCGCGAAAATCGAAGGCCCGACGGACCATCGTGTGGTGCAGGTGAAGGTCGAACCCGGCCCGCGCACCACCATCGACAATGTGGCGCTGGACTTCAGCGGTGCGATTACGCAAGACCCCAAACGCATCGATGAACTGAAAAAAGCGTGGGGTCTTTCGCAGGGCACGGCCTTCCGCCAAGCCGGCTGGGACAAGGCCAAGGACGACAGCCTGGCGGCGCTGCAGAGCAAGCGCTATTACGCGGCCAAGCAGACGGAATCCCAAGCACGTATCGACCCGGACGAGAGCAAGGCCGATTTGTCCGTGGCCTATGACAGTGGTCCGGCGTACACGTTGGGGCCGCTGGATGTGCAGGGTTTGTCGCGCTATCCGCGCAGCATCATCGACCATGTCAACCCGCTGCGCGTGGGCGAGGATTATTCCGCCGACCGCTTGCAGGCATTGCAGGCGGCAATCCAGGGGCAGCCGTACTTTTCCAACGCCATTGTGGATCTGGGCGAAGACCCGAAAGACCCGGTCAACACACCGGTGCGCGTGCGGGTGCGGGAGTACCCGCCCAACCGCATCACCAGTGGTGTGGGTTATGGAACGGACACCGGTGCCTCGCTGGAAGGGCGCTATCAATACCTGAACCTGTTCAACAAGGCGTGGGTGCTCGACACACAGGCGCGCATCGAACAGCGCCGTCAGTACCTCTTCGGCAGCGTGACCTTGCCGCCCGATGACCGGCGATATGTCAACAGCGTCTACGGCAGCATGGATCGCACCGACACCTCGGGCACCGACACACGCAGCTACCGCTCCGGCTTTAAGCAGACGCGCGTGCGCGGCATCTATGAGACCTCGTTCACGGTCGACTTCTATTACGACGACCTGCGCCCTGACGGTGCCGAGCGTCAGCTGAGCAAGGCGCTGGTGCCTGGCTTTGCCTGGACCCGCCGCGATGTTGACGACCCGCTGTTCCCGCGTCGCGGCAACATCATCACCACGCAGATCGGCGCGGCGGTCAAGGGCGTCCTGACGGACCAATCGTTCGTGCGTTCGTATAGCCGCATTCGCCAGTTCGTGCCGGTGGGGCAGCGTGACATCTTTGTCGCGCGGGGCGAGCTGGGCGCCGTCATCACGTCCGGCACCGGTGATGGCGTGCCGGCCACGCTGCGCTTTCGTACGGGCGGCACGCAATCCGTGCGCGGCTACGACTTCCAGAGCATCGGTAACGATGTCAACGGGAGCACGCTGCCAACCAAGTTCCTTGTGACCGGCGGGCTGGAGTATCAGCGCTGGTTCCTGCCGCAGTGGGGCGCCGCCGTGTTCTGGGATACCGGCACGGCTACCGACAACTGGACCGAGCGTCGCTGGTTCAACGGTGTGGGCGTGGGCGTGCGCTGGAAGAGCCCCGTGGGGCCGATCCAGGTGGATCTGGCCTACGGCATCCAACAGAAGCAGTTCCGGCCGAGCGTGTCGCTGGGCATCGCGTTCTGAGGGTGGCAATGACAGAGTCGCAAACACCGGAACGCTCGCCGTCTGAAACCCCGTCGCCCAAACGCAGCCGGGGGCGCCGTGTGCTGCACTGGCTCGGCGGCTTGATCGCGTTTGTGCTGGTGATCGCGCTGGCGCTGGCCGGATGGCTGCTGTGGGCTGTGCATTCGCAAGCGGGCACGGCGCAGTTGTGGTCGCTGGCCACGCGGTTTGGGCACGCTTATGTGTCCGGCAAGCTGACGGGCGGCACGCTGCGCGAAGGCGTGTCGCTGCGTGATCTGCATGTGCACGCCGGCAGTACCGAAGTGCGCATCGACCACGTTGAGGGCCGCTGGGCCATCACGCGCGACCCCTGGCATGCGCGCTTTGCCTATCTCACCGCGGGCAATGTCGAGGTGATCCTGCACCCGACGCCCCCCACACCGCCGAGTGGTCCACCTGATTCATTGGTGTTGCCGCTGGCGCTGGATGTGGATCGGCTGGCCGTGGACCGGCTCGCTATCCGCGAAGGCACCTCCACCACTGAACTCAAGTCGATTGCCGGCAGCCTGCATACGGATGGCACGCACCACAACGTGCTGCTCGACGGCATGGAAACGCCTGCCGGCAAGCTGGCCGCCACGCTGCGCATGACCGGTACGCGGCCGTATCCGCTCACGGGCGCGGCGACACTGGCCACGCAGTTCGAGGCGAATGCCCAGAAGCAGGATGCGGCGGTGTCGGCGCAATTGTCGGGCTCGCTGGAGGCGCTGCATATCGATGCCACCGGTACGGGCGCCAAGCTGACCGCGCAGGCGCAGATTGATGCCACGCCATTCGGTGCGCTGCCGCTCTCGCGCGCTGTTATCTCGGCTGACCACGTGAACCCGCGTGCGTTTGCGCCGGGCGCGCCGGAAGCATCGCTGTCCATTCACGCGGATCTGCGCCCCGACGAAAACGCCAAGACGCTGACCGTCGCCGGCCCCATCCAGATCGACAACGCGCAGCCCGGCACGCTCGACAAGCAGAAGCTGCCGTTGCAATCCCTGCGCGCGCAGGTGCGGTTGAACGAAGACGATCAGCAGCTCACGGGGCTGGATGTGCGCCTGCTCGGCGGTGCACAGCTGAGCGGCGGTGCGGACGTCAAAAAGGGCCATGGCACGCTGCGCGTCGATGTGCGCCAGTTGGATCTACAAGCGCTGCATGCCTCGCTGGAGAAGACGAAACTCGCCGGCCCCATCACCGTGGATTTTGCAGGCGGCACCCAGCACGTGGCGCTCGATCTGGCTGGCGGCGATATGCGCGCACAAGCCAAGGCCGTGCTCGATGCGACGCAGATGGCGGTGGAGAACGCACAGGTGTCGCTGGGGCGCTCGCGGCTGACCTTGGCTGGCACGCTCGAGCATGACGATGCGCAGTCGTTCGCCTTCAAGGGCAACCTGGCGGACTTCGATCCGTCGCGGTTGGCGAAGGTGGCCAAGGGTCGCATCAATGCGGAATTTGATGCACGCGGCACGCTGGCGGAGCCGATTGACGCTGCCATCAAATTTGCCGTGCGCGATAGTGACTACGCTGGCCTGCCAATGACTGGCGACGGCAACGTCCACCTGCGCGGCGAACGCCTGTTGCCCAGCGACGCCAAGCTGGACGTGGCCGGCAACAAGGCCAGCCTGCGAGGCAGCTTTGGCGCGGCGGGCGATCGCCTGCACGTCGAGGTCGACGCGCCGCAGCTTGCACGTCTGCAGCTTGGCGTGAGTGGGGCGCTCAACCTGTCTGGCGATGTGTCCGGCACGATCAAGCGGCCCCAGGTCGATGCCACCTTCCGTGCCAACCAACTCGCCTTCCAAGGCAACAGGATCGAACTGGCAAACGGCCGCGCGCAGATGCGGGATGGCATTGACGGCCCGCTGCTGTTCGAACTGACCGCGCAACGCGTGACGGGCCCGAGCCTGTCGCTGCGCGAGGTGCACGCCACGCTGGATGGCACCCGCCGCGCGCACCGCTTTCGCGCCGATGCCGATGGCAATGTGCGCAACCAGCCGTTCAAGTTCGCGTTGGCAGGCGATGGTGCGCTGGCGCCAGGCAAGGATGGCGAAACGTGGGACGGCACGGTCTCCACGCTGTCGGCACAAGGCGCGCCCAATCTGGAATTGAAGGCGCCGGTGCGCGTGTCGGCGGCGCCTGGTCGCCTAATGGTTGGCCGCACGGACCTGACGCTGGACCAGACCCCCATCCACATTGAACGGGTGGAATCAAACCAAGGTCATCTGCGTAGCGCTGGCCGCTTCGACGGCTTGCAGATCGCGCGTGTGCTGGAGCTGGTGCGCACGTGGACGGGCCAGTCACCACCGGTGCGTACCGATCTCGTCATCGACGGGCAGTGGGATCTCGACCTCGGCAGCACGGCGACGGGCACCGCCCACATTGCACGCCGCAGCGGCGATCTGTCGATCAACGCCGGGCGCGGTTTCACCCCGCTGGGGCTGACCGAAGCCACGGTAGACGTACGCGGCGAAGGCATGCGCCTGGGGTTGCGCGGCACCGTGCAATCCACGCGTGTGGGTAACGCCTACCTCGACGCCGGTATCGGACTGACGCGCGATGCTGCGCCGGGTGCATTGGCATTGACATCGCCGGCTTCGCCTCTGAGCGGCGGCTTGACGATCAGCCTGCCGCACCTCAAGGGCATCGGAGATCTGCTCGGCCCCGATGTGGCCACGGAAGGGCAGCTTGCTGCGAGCCTGACGTTTGCCGGCACCGTCGGTGCGCCGAAGGTGAGCGGCTTTCTGACCGGCCAGGACATCGAAGTGGCGCTGTACGACCAGGGCATCCGCCTGACGGGTGGCCTGGTGCGCGTGGCGCTGGATCAGAACGTGGTGGACCTGCAGCAGGTGGTGTTCCACGGCGGCGAGGGCACCGTGCGGGCGCAGGGCCGCGTGCAGCTTGGCGAGGCGAATCCGAACCTGGCCGGCACCCTCGTCGCCGACAAGCTGCAGCTCTTTGCCGACCCCGACCGCACGCTGGTGCTCTCCGGTCAGGCGCGTATTGCCAACGACAACGACCGCGTTGCGATTACTGGCAAGTTCAAGGTCGATCGCGGTCTGTTCGATTTGCCCAAGGACGGCGCGCCGTCCCTGGGTGACGACGTGGTGATCGTGCGCCGCGCCGATGCCGCCCGCAACCAGGCAGAACGCGGCGTCAAGCGCGAAGAAAAGCCCGCCGGCCGCTTCAGCCCGATCGTCGATGTCGACGTGGATTTTGGCGACAACTTCCGCTTCAAGGGCGCCGGCGCCGATCTGTCGCTGGGTGGCCAGATGCACGTGCACAGCGAACCGCTGGTGCCCCTGCGCGGCACCGGCACGATCTTCGTGCGCCAGGGCAGTACCTATGAAGCCTTCGGCCGCAAACTTGCCATCGAACAAGGCGTGCTGAACTTCGTGGGGCCGATCAACAACCCGTCGTTCAACATCACCGCCATGCGCCGCAACCAGGAGGTGGAAGCCGGCGTACAGGTGACGGGCACCGTGCGCCAGCCGCGCGTGAAGCTCGTCTCCGAGCCCAACGTGCCCGACGAAGACAAGCTCTCGTGGCTGATGTTTGGCTACAGCGCGTCGAATGCGGGCCTGGGCCAGCAGCAGGCAATGTCCGGCGCTGCACTCGGCCTGCTGGGTAACGTGGCGGGCAAGAATGTGGCGCGCCGCTTCGGGCTGGACGAGTTCTCGATCGGCGCGTCCACCTCCGGCCTGACCGATCCGCAGGTGGTGAGCCTGGGTAAGGCGATCTCGGAGAGCATTTCGGTGGGCTATGAGCAGAGCCTGTCCACCGCCGATTCCATCGTCAAACTGACGTGGCAGTTCTCGCGGCGTTGGTCTGTGGTGGCGCGCGGCGGCACGATCAACGGGGCCTCGGTGCTGTTCAACAAGCGTTGGTAATTGGGTCAGCCGGCTGCCAGAATGGCGACGGATACATGCTTCGAACAAGGGGGTTTCATGCCGCATCGTCGTCAACTCGCACAAGTGGGAGTCACCATGGGCATTCTGGCGTCATTGCTGGGGTTGTTCGGCTGCGATCAGCAGAAGGTGGATCAGGCCGTCGATCGTGTGGGCGATGCCGCCAAGCGGGCGTGGCAATCGGCCAAGCCGGACAATTTGCTGTTCAAGGACATCGTGGCGGGGCAGTCCACCGAGGACGATGTGAAGGCCACCGCCGGCCAGCCCGAGATGATCTGGGAGAACGAAGGCGGCACGCGGCAGCTGGAGTATCCGCGCGGGCCGGAGGGCACTTCAACGTGGATGGTGACGATCGGGCCCGACGGTCGTGTCCAGAAAATCGATCAGGTACTGACCGCCGAAAACTTCGGCCGCGTGCGCGTTGGGCAGACCAAGGATGATGTCCGACGGATGCTGGGGAAGCCCGGCAAGGTCGAGGCGTTCCAGCTGAAGCAGGAAGAGGTCTGGGGCTACAAGTGGATGGAAAGCCCGACGGAGAAGGCCTTCTTCAATGTCCACTTTGGTCCGGATGGGCGTGTTACGACGACATCGCGCAGCGATAATCGGTTGAATGGAGCCTAACCGCGTGCCGACTTAGCGGTACGTCAAAAAAACAAAGGCCAACCCCGTAGGGTTGGCCTTGTTGTTTCTGGCGTGTGCTTAAGCGATCAACGCACGCGCATGCCCGGTACCGCGCCGGAATGCGGTTCCAGGATATACAGACCCGGCTGCGCTTTCTCATCGGCTGCGGAAGCGGCCAGCACCATCCCCTCCGACATCCCGAACTTCATCTTGCGCGGTGCCAGGTTGGCCACCATCACGGTCAGCTTGCCCACGAGGTCTTCCGGCGCATACGCCGATTGAATGCCCGAGAACACATTGCGCGTCTTCCCTTCACCCACATCCAGCGTGAGCTGCAGCAGCTTGTTCGAGCCCTCCACGCGCTGGCAGGCGACGATCTTGGCGACACGCAAGTCGATCTTGGCAAAGTCGTCGATGGTGATGGTTTCGGCCATCGGCTCAATGGCGGCCGCACCGTTGGCCGCTGCCGGTGCATCCGCAGTGGCCTGCAGCGATTGACGATTCGCCTCCACCAGCGCATCCACCTGCTTCTTATCCACGCGCGTCATCAGGTGCGAGTACGGCTGGATCGGCTTGGCCGACGACAGTTGCGAATCAATCGCGCGCCAGGTCAGCGGCTCGACGTTGAGGAACGCTTCGATGCGCTCCACGGTGGTCGGCAGGATCGGCTTGAGGTACACAGCCAGCAGGCGGAACGCTTCCAGCGCGACCGAGCATGCGGCGTGCAGCTTCTCGCGGTTGGCTTCGTCCTTGGCCAGGTCCCACGGCTTCTCCGTGTCCACGAAGGCGTTGACGGCATCGGCCAACTCCATCACGGCACGCAGCGCCTTGCTGTACTCGCGCTTCTCGTACAGATCGGCGATCTGCGGCGCGGCTTCGCGCAGTTGCACCATCAGCGGGTGGCCCAGCGCGGCGTCATTCACGCGGCCTTCAAAGCGCTTGACCAAGAAGCCGGCCGAGCGGCTGGCGATGTTGACGAACTTGCCGACCAGATCGCTGTTCACGCGCGCGATGAAATCGTCCAGGTTCAGGTCCAGGTCTTCCATCGTCGCGTTCAGCTTGGCGGCGAAGTAGTAGCGCAGCCATTCCGGGTTCAGGCCGGTGTCGATGTAGCTCTGCGCGGTGATGAACGTACCGCGCGACTTGCTCATCTTGGCGCCGTCCACGGTCAGGAAGCCGTGCGCGAACACGTTGGTCGGCGTGCGGTGGCCCGAGAACTTGAGCATCGCCGGCCAGAACAGCGTGTGGAAGTACAGGATGTCCTTGCCGATGAAGTGGTACTGCTCGGTGGTCGAGTGTTCGTTGATCCACGCATCGAAATCGAGGCCCAGCTTGCCACACAGGTTCTTGAAGCTGGCGTAGTAGCCGACCGGTGCATCCAGCCACACGTAGAAATACTTGCCCGGCGCGCCCGGAATCTCAAAGCCGAAGTACGGTGCATCGCGCGAGATGTCCCAGTCCGACAGCTTGGCTTCGCCTTCGTCGCCGAGCCATTCGCGCATCTTGTTGGTGGCTTCCGGCTGGGCCAGGTCGGCCACCCATTCGCGCAGGAAATTCTCGCAGCGCGGGTCGGAGAGCTTGAAGAAGTAGTGCTCCGACGACTTGCGCACCGGCGTCGCGCCCGACACCACGGAGTACGGGTTTTTCAGGTCGGTCGGCTGGTAGGTCGCGCCGCACACTTCGCACGAATCGCCGTACTGGTCTTTCGCGCCGCACTTCGGGCACTCGCCCTTGATGAAGCGGTCCGGCAGGAACATCTCCTTGACCGGGTCGTAGAACTGCTCGACCTCGCGCACATCGATCAGGCCGGCTTCCTTGAGCTTGAGATAGACGCTCTGGCAAAGCTCCTTGTTCTCGTCGGAATCAGTGCTGTAATAGTTGTCGAACGAGATCAGGAAGTTGTCGAAATCGCGTTTGTGCTCGGTCCAGACGCGTTCGATCAGCTGGCGCGGGGTTAGGCCTTCCTTTTCGGCGCGCAGCATGACAGGCGTGCCGTGCGTGTCGTCGGCGCCCACGTAGTAGGTCTCATGCCCGCGCATGCGCTGGAAGCGCACCCAGATATCGGTCTGGATGTACTCGACCAGGTGACCGATGTGGATCGGGCCATTGGCATAGGGCAGGGCAGAAGTGACGAGGATGCGACGTTCGGACATGGGCAGGCCAGAAGAGTGCGGGCGGGCCGCAAAAGGAGGGCGGCGCGCGGAGAAACGCATATTTTAGCGCGCCCGGCAGCACCAGGCCGGTCACAAGTGAACGCACCGGGTTGGTGGGTACAACCTATGCGGCACGATGCCGCAGGTTTCGCGAGGCAAAAAAAAAAGCGCCGGTCTGAAACCGGCGCAGCTTTCCACAACGGAAAAGGAGGAGAAATCAGGCGCCGCCCGGGAGGTCAGCCATGCATCGCGAGCCAGCAACGTATGGCAAGCGGCACCCGTTTTCTATGACTGGTCACCCCTGAATTGGTTTCAAATAAATTTCGACGCGGCGATTTTGTGCGCGGCCGGCCTCGGTGGCGTTGTCGGCAACGGGCTGGGTCTGGCCGCGGCCCTCAGCCGAGAGGCGGTTACGGGCGACGCCACGGTCGGTCAGGTAGCTCGCCACGCTCTGGGCCCGCTTTTGCGACAGGGTCATGTTGTAGTTCGGGTTGCCCGTGCTGTCGGTATGGCCCACCACGTTGGCGGCCAGTTCCGGGTGCGACGTGAGCGTCTGCGCCACGCTATCCAGCGGGCCACGGAATGACGGCTTGATCACCGCGCTATCGGTATCGAACGACACCTGGCTCGGGATGTTCAGCTTGAGCGAGCCATCCGGCTGTTCGGTGATCTGCGTGCCGGTGCCGGCCGTGTCGCCGCTCAGCTTGGACTTGATTGCGCCCCAGTTGTAGCCGGCCGCCGCGCCCGTGGCGGCGCCAATCGCGCCACCAATGGCCGCGCCCTTGCCGTTGCCGACCAGCGCGCCGATGCCCGCGCCCACAGCCGCGCCGACACCCGTGCCGATGGCGGTCTGGTTCTGTTGCTCGGTGGCGCAGCCGGCCGCCAGCAGGGCGACGAGCGAGACGGAAATAAGCTTGGCTTTCATGAGTTCTCCTACGAGATAACGGGATCGGTTCTTGTTTGGCTTGCCGATGGCCGGCGGCCCGACAGATATTTGGGGGGAATCAGACGAATGTCGCGCCGGCAAAATACAATAGCAAATCAGCACATAGAGTGGCGGATGCATTGCAAAGTTCACGCGGTGCCACTGTTGGGCCGTCCCCCATACGCATTAGATTTCTGGAGCCAATGTTGAGCGTAACCATCGAACAGATCACCGAAGCCCTGCGCGGCGTGGTGGATCCCAATACCGAGCGCGATCTCGTATCGTCCAAATCGGTGCGCAATATCCGGGTCGATGGCGGCGAGATTTCGCTCGACGTGGAACTCGGCTACCCCGCCAAGAGCCAGTTCGAGCCGATTCGTAAGCTGGTGATCGGCGCGCTGCGCCAGGTGCCCGGGGTCGAGAACGTGAGCGTGCAGGTGTCGATGAAGATCGTCGCGCACGCGGTGCAGCGCGGCGTGCACCTCATGCCGAATGTGAAGAACATCATCGCCGTGGCCTCGGGCAAGGGCGGGGTGGGCAAGTCGACCACCGCCGTGAACCTGGCGCTGGCGCTGGCCGCCGAGGGCGCCAACGTGGGCATTCTGGATGCCGACATCTACGGCCCGAGCCAGCCGATGATGCTGGGCATCCAGGGCCAGCCCGAGTCTGCCGACGGCAAGACGATGGAGCCGATGGAGGGGCACGGCATCCAGGCCAACTCGATCGGCTTCCTGATCGAGCAGGACAACCCGATGGTCTGGCGCGGGCCGATGGTCACGTCCGCCCTGGAGCAACTGCTCAAGCAGACCAACTGGCGCGACCTGGATTACCTCATCGTCGACATGCCGCCGGGCACGGGGGATATCCAACTCACGCTGTCGCAGAAGGTGCCCGTGACGGGCGCGGTGATCGTCACCACGCCGCAGGACATTGCGTTGCTCGACGCCAAGAAGGGCCTGAAGATGTTCGAGAAGGTGGGCATTCCCATCATTGGCGTGGTGGAGAACATGGCGGTGTACTGCTGCCCGAACTGCGGCCATACCGAGCACATCTTCGGGGCCGGCGGCGGTGAGAAGATGTGCGGGCAGTACGGCGTGCCGTTCCTGGGCAGCCTGCCGTTGAATCTGTCCATCCGCGAGCAGGCCGATTCGGGCCGCCCGACCGTGGTGGCCGACCCGGATGGCGCGATTGCCGGCGTCTACAAGCAGATCGCGCGCCGCGTGGCTATTGCCGTGGCCGAGAAGGCGAAGGACATGACCAGCAAGTTCCCCTCGATCGTGGTGCAGAACACCTGAGCCATGGACACCGCCCAGCCCCAACCGAACGAACGGCCGTCTGTGCGGATGGCGGTGGTGCTGTGCCGCCGCCCGACGGCCAACCGCTGGCAGCCGTTCCAGTGGCGGCTGGAGGCCGTGGTGCCGGACCTGGGCGAATACGGCACCGAGCCGCGCTGCCTCGATCGCACGGACGAAGAGGAGCGCTGGCTCACGCCCGGCTTCAACGTCACGCTGTTCCGCGACGAGGCCGAGGGCTACTACCTGAACGTGACCTCCGCCGCCCCGTGCTGGTTCGTGCTGTGGCGCATGGGCGAGGCGGGCACGGCGGACGAGGGTAGGGCGATTCCACACACCGTGTCGCTCAGCTATAACGAGGCCGGCCGCTGGCTCGACGGCGGCGAGACGGTCGAAAACGTGCCGATGGAAGCTGCCGCGCTGGAATGGCTGCAGGCGTATGTGGCGGAAAATTACCGGCCCGAGCCGAAGAGGCGCCGCCGGCCCGAGTCGTTCCTGTCGCCGGAAGACCGCGCGAAGTACTGAGCGAGGCCGTTGTGAGCGACGAATCCTTCCTTTCGCGATGGTCGCGCCGTAAGGCGGCCGAGCGGCGTGGCGAGCCGGAGCCGGAGGCGCCACCGCCCGCTGAGGTGACGCCCGTGCCCGTAGCGGCCGAGCAGCCGCCGCGCGTCGAAGTCGCTCCAGAAGCGCCGCCGCTCACGTTGGAAGATGCGGCCAAGCTCACGCCAGCGGACGATTTCTCGCCCTTCGTCGCCGGTGGCGTGGATGAGGTCGTCAAGCGCGCCGCGCTTAAGAAGCTGTTTGCCGATCCGCACTTCAATGTGATGGACGGGCTCGATACGTACATCGACGATTATTCAAAGCCCGACCCGATCCCGCCCGCCATGCTGCGTGAGTTGCGCCACGCGGCCGAGTTGCGATTGTTTGAGCCGTTGGATGATGAGGTGGCGAAAACGGTGGGTTCCGAACCGGCCCCTGATGCCGTGCCAGCCGTGGCGGACGAGACTCCGGCCGAGCCCGTTCAGCCGCCTGCTCCGGAAGACCTCACCCAAACAACCCCGCATGGCGACCCTAAGCCGCCATCCGTAGAATAAAAAAGAAGACCGCGCGGCGATGTGCCGGGCGGCCCGATCCCCACAGCCTGCGCGCCAGACGCGGGCGCATACGCTCAATTCCATGCCTACGCTGGTCTGCAGTTGCAATCACACCATGCCGCTCGACGCCGATGCCGTTTCGGCAATCGGCGACGCCGTACGAGCGTCGGGCGCGCCCATCGACGCGCCAAGCCAGACGCACCACCTGCTGTGCCGCCGCGAGATCGGCGCGTTCACCCAGGCGCTCGACGGTACCGACGACGTGATCGTCGCCTGCACCCAGGAGAAGGCGCTGTTTGCCGAAGTGGCCGCGCAACGCGACGGGGTGACGGCGCCGATCCACTTCGTCAATGTGCGTGAGACGGGCGGCTGGTCCGCGGGGGCCAAGCGCGATGCGCGCGGTTTCCACGCCAAGACGGCCGCGTTGCTGGCAGTGGCCGGTCTGCCCGCGCCGGACCCGGTGCCCGTGGTGGAGTACCAGTCTGCCGGCAACCTGCTGATCGTCGGGCCGGCCGAACGTGTGATGCCCTGGGCCGAGCGCCTGGCCGACCAACTGAGCGTGACGGTGCTGGCCACGGGCCGTGACCGCGCTGTCGGCCCGCTGTCGCCGCCGATGGAGCGCCGCTGGCCGGTCTATGCCGGCGAGTTGGCCGAGGCCAAAGGCTGGCTGGGCGCGTTCGAGGTGCAGTGGCGCAGCCGCAACCCGATCGACCTGGACCGCTGCACGCACTGCAACGCCTGCATTGACGTCTGCCCGGAAGGCGCCATCGACGCGCTGTACCAGATCGACCTGGACCGCTGCCGCGACCACCGTGCCTGCGTGAAAGCGTGTGGCGAAACGATGGCCATCGACTTTGCTCGCGTAGACGCGCCGCAAACGCTGTCCGGCCAGTTCGACCTGATCTTCGACTTGAACGACGCGCCCGCGTTTACGCAACACCAGCCGCCGCAGGGCTACTTCCACGCGGGGGCGGATGCCGGCCACCAGCTGACGGCGTCGCTCGCGCTGCTGCAAATGGTGGGCGAGTTCGAGAAGCCCAAGTTCTTCCAGTACAAGGAATCGATCTGCGCGCATGGGCGCAACGGCCAGATGGGCTGCGATGCGTGCGTGCAGGTGTGCTCCGCATCGGCCATCTCGTCACAGTGGAAGGACGGACGCGGCAGCGTGCATGTCACGCCCAACCTGTGCGTGGGCTGCGGCGCCTGCACGACGGCGTGTCCCACGGGGGCCATCACGTATGCCTATCCGAACGCGCCATATCAGGGGCGCAAGCTCAAGACCCTGTTGAATACGCATGCGTCGGCGGGTGGACGTGATGCCGTGGTCCTGCTGCACAACGGTGAGCGCGGTCGCACGTTGATCGAACAGTTGGGTCGCGCCGCTCGTACGGGCAAGGCGCAGGGCGTGCCGGTGAATGTGCTGCCGGTCGAGGTCTTTCACGCCGCCTCCACGGGGCTGGATTTGTGGCTCTCCGCGCTGGCGTACGGCGCCGCGCGCGTCGCCATCCTGCTGACTGAGGACGATGCGCCGCAGTACCGCGCGATGCTCGCCGAGCAGGTTGCCGTCGCCCAGGCCATGCTGCAGGGGTTGGGTGAACCTGCGGATGCATCGGGAGTGGTGCTGATCGACGTGGCGGATGTGGCGGCGTTGGACGTGCGCCTGAACGCGGCAGACGTATCCGGTCCACTGCGTGGTTTCCGCCGGGACATGCCGGCCGCCACCTTCGCGGTGGCCGCAGCCAAGCGGGAGACACTCGATTTCGCGCTGGATCATCTCGCGCGTCACGCCAGGGCCACCGAGGCCGTCATCCCGCTGCCGGCTGGCGCGCCGTTCGGGGCCATTACCGTGGACCGCGAACGCTGCACGCTCTGCATGGCCTGCGTGGGCGCATGCCCGTCGCAAGCGTTGCGCGATCAGGCCGAGCGGCCGGTGTTGGCCATGATCGAGCGCAATTGCGTCCAGTGCGGTCTGTGTGAGACGACGTGCCCCGAAAATGCCATCGCCCTGGTGCCGCGTTTGAACCTCTCCGCGGAAGCGCGTCAGCCGGTCACGCTCAATGAAACGCAGCCGTTCCATTGCGTGCGCTGTAACAAGCCGTTTGGTACCGCGCAGATGGTGACCACGATGCTGGCCAAGCTGGGCGGGCACCCGGCATTCGCTGGGGCCGCTGCCGAACGCCTGAAGATGTGCGGCGACTGTCGCGTCATCGACATGATGGAGCGCGGCGAACGCCCCGGCACCACCCACTGAATCGAACGAAACCGATGACCAACGCCCAGCCTTTGCAATTCCAGCCCGCCGCCACGCCTGCCGACAGCGCCGAGGATCTCGCCCGTGCCGATTTGTACGGCTTGCTGGCGACGCTGTTCTTCCACGCGGCAGACGCCGATTTGCTGCAGCGCATTGCGGCCGCCCCGCAAGACCCCGCAGGCGATGCGGACGCCGACCCTGCCGATGCGCAGGCGGCCGTCAGCAGCGCGCTGACCCACGCCTGGCGCCGCGTGGTGGTACGCGCCGGCCAGGTTACGGCCGCGCAGGTGGATGACGAGTACACCGAGCTCTTCATCGGTGTCGGCAAGCCTGAGGTCTTCCTGTACGGCTCGTACTACCAAGCCGGCTTCCTCAACGAGAAGCCCCTGGTGACATTGCGCGACGACTTGCGCCGCTACGGTCTCGAGCGCGCCGAGGGCATCACTGAAACCGAAGACCACCTCGCCACGCTGTGCGAAGTCATGCGTTACCTCATCGCGGGGGATGACACCGCCGTCGCCCACGTTGACGAGCAGCGCGCCTTCTTCCAGCGCCATTTGGCGCCCTGGATCGATACCGCATGCGATGCTGTATTGCAGCATCCGCGTGCCCGGTTTTATGCCGATGTGGCGGGTTTGGCAAAAGCCTTCTTTGACGTTGAGCGGCTCGCGCTCGAACTGGCGTGACAGTACGTCAGACGATTGCCTAAGAAATAAGCATTCGGTCAAGAACGAGACCCCGCCCGCGTCACCACGGGGCAGGGCAATTTGTGTCGATTAAAAAAATTCATCGGTAAATCGTCAGGAAAATCCCAGGGTGAGGGTGTTTCGGCATGGTTTTCCTGTGCCGTTACTTCTAAAATGTGTCGGATATTTCCTATTACATTCGGTCATCGGTTTGACTGAGCAGGGGAGCATCGATATGCCCAATCCGAACACCGTCCCTCACGCCCGCCCCCAGTCGGAATCTGTTGAGTCCGCCCCCACGCGCCGCCGCTTCCTGATGGGCGCTGCTGTGGCCGCTGCGGCAGCCGGCACGGCCGCTACGGCCAGCCATCTCGCGCAAGCGCCGGTCGCTGCCGCCACACCTCAGGCCGCGCCCGCTGACGATGGCGCCATCGGATACCGCCTGACCGAACACATCCGCAAGTACTACAAAACGACGTGGATCTGACGCGACTGCCCATGCAGCCGCGCTCGCCATTTCACGCACCCCACATCATCAGGTGACCCCATGCTTCTGACCCGCAAACCGGCGGTACAGGACACCAAAGCTGCCTCCGCACGTCGCGCAGGCGCCTCGTCGCTCGCCGGTAGTCTGGCGCGCAGCCTGGCCGGCGCGCTGCCGACCATGGACCGCCGTACCTTCCTCAAGCGCTCCGGCATCGGCGTGGGCGCGGGGCTGGCGGCCACGCAGCTTTCGCTGGTGAAAAAATCCGTCGTGGGCGAGGCCCAGGCCGCCGAGGGCAAAGGCGACATCGTTGTGCGCCGCACGGTGTGCTCGCACTGCTCGGTCGGCTGCTCGGTCGACGCCGTGGTGCAGAACGGCGTGTGGGTGCGCCAGGAGCCGGTGTTCGATTCGCCCATCAACATGGGCGCACACTGCGCCAAGGGCGCCGCGCTGCGTGAGCATGGCCATGGCGAGTATCGCCTCAAAACGCCGATGAAGCTCGTCGACGGCCGCTACCAGCGCATCAGCTGGGAGCAGGCGTTGAACGAGATCGTCGCCAAGATGCAGACGATCCGCCAGGAGACGGGGCCGGATTCGTTCTTCTTCGTCGGCTCGTCCAAACACAGCAACGAGCAGTCGTACCTGCTGCGCAAGTGGGTGTCGTTCTTCGGCACCAACAACTGCGACCACCAGGCGCGCATCTGCCACAGCACCACCGTGGCGGGCGTCGCCAACACCTGGGGCTACGGTGCGATGACCAACTCGTACAACGACATGCAGAACGCCAAGTGCGCGTTGTACATCGGCTCGAACGCGGCCGAAGCGCACCCGGTATCGATGCTGCATCTACTGCATGCCAAGGAGACCGGCTGCAAGGTTATCGTGGTCGACCCCCGCTATACGCGCACGGCGGCCAAGTCGGATGAGTACGTTCGTATTCGTTCCGGCACCGACATCGCCTTCCTGTTCGGCGTGCTGTACCACATCTTCAAGAACGGCTGGGAAGACAAGCAGTACATCCACGACCGTGTCTACGGCATGGACAAGGTGCGCGAAGAGGTGCTCGCCAAGTGGACGCCGGACAAGGTGGAAGAGGTGTGCGGCGTGCCCGAGGCACAGGTGCACAAAGTCGCCGAGATGATGGCGATGAACCGGCCGAGCACGCTGGTGTGGTGCATGGGCCAGACGCAGCACACCATCGGCAACGCCATCGTGCGCGCATCGTGCATCGTGCAACTGGCGCTGGGCAACATCGGCAAGTCGGGCGGTGGCGCCAACATCTTCCGTGGCCACGACAACGTGCAAGGCGCCACCGACGTGGGCCCGAACCCCGATTCGCTGCCGGGCTACTATGGCCTGGCGACCGGCGCGTGGAAGCACTTCGCCAAGGTGTGGGACGTCGATTACGACTGGATCAAAGGCCGCTTCGCCTCGCAGGCGATGATGGAAAAATCGGGCACCACCGTCTCGCGCTGGGCCGATGCGGTGCTGGAAAAGAACGACCTGATCGATCAGGACAACAACGTCCGCGCCGTCTTCTACTGGGGCCACGCACCCAACTCGCAGACGCGCGGGATGGATATCAAGCGCGCGCTGGATAAGCTCGATCTGCTGGTGGTGATCGACCCGTATCCGTCGGCCACGGCGGCCATGGCCAACATGCCCGCTACCGACGGCACGCCGCCCAACCCGAACCGCGCGGTGTATCTGCTGCCGGCGGCCACGCAATTCGAAACGTCCGGCTCGTGCACGGCCTCCAACCGCTCGCTGCAATGGCGCGAGAAGGTGATCGAGCCCCTGTTCGAATCGCAGCCTGACCACGTCATCATGCAGGCCTTTGCGGATCGCCTGGGCTTTGGCAAGGAGCTGAGCAAGGGTTGCAAGATCACCGAATACAAGCGCGCCGGCATGACCTGGCGCGAGCCGGAGATCGAATCGATCCTGCGCGAAATCAACCGCGGCAACTGGACGATCGGCTACACCGGCCAATCGCCGGAGCGCCTGAAAGCCCACATGCGCAACATGCACCTGTTTGATGTGCGCACGCTGCGTTGCAAGGGCGGCAAGGACGCCGAAACCGGCTACGACCTCACCGGCGATTACTTCGGTCTGCCATGGCCGTGCTACGGCACGCCGGAGCTGAAGCACCCGGGCTCGCCCAACCTGTACGACACCAGCAAGCACGTGATGGACGGCGGCGGCAACTTCCGCGCAAACTTTGGCGTGGAGCGCGACGGCGTGAGCCTGCTGGCGGAAGACGGCTCGCATTCGCTCGGCGCGGACCTGACCACCGGCTACCCTGAATTCGACCACGTCTTCCTCAAGAAGCTCGGCTGGTGGGACGACCTGACCGACGCGGAGAAGAAGGCCGCCGAGGGCAAGAACTGGAAGACCGACCTGTCCGGCGGCATCCAGCGCGTGGTGATGAAGCACGGCTGTCACCCGTTCGGCAACGCCAAGGCGCGCGCCATCGTGTGGAACTTCCCCGATGCGATTCCGCAGCACCGCGAGCCGCTGTATTCCACGCGGCCCGACATGGTGGCCAAGTATCCGACGCACGACGACAAGAAGGCCTTCTGGCGCCTGCCCACGCTGTACAAGACGGTGCAGCAGCGCAATATCGAGAACAAGGTCTACGAGAAATTTCCGATCATCCTCACCTCCGGCCGCTTGGTGGAGTACGAGGGCGGTGGTGAAGAGACGCGCTCCAACCCATGGCTGGCCGAGCTGCAGCAGGAGAACTTCGTCGAGATCAATCCGAAGGCCGCAGCCGACCGGGGTATCCGCCACAACGACTTCGTGTGGGTGAAAACTCCAACCGGCGCCCAGATCAAGGTGCGCGCGCTGGTGACGGAGCGTGTGGGCGTCGACCACGCCTTCATTCCGTTCCACTTCTCGGGCTGGTGGCAGGGCAAGGACCTGCTCGGCTATTACCCCGAAGGTGCCCACCCGATCGTGCGCGGCGAGGCCGTCAACACAGCCACCACCTACGGCTACGACTCGGTGACGATGATGCAGGAAACGAAAACGACGGTCTGCCAGATCGAGCGTTTCGCATAACGGGGAGCGATCATGGCACGTATGAAATTCATCTGTGACAGCGAGCGCTGCATCGAATGCAACGCCTGCGCCACGGCTTGTAAAAACGAACACGAAGTGCCCTGGGGCGTGAACCGCCGCCGCGTGGTCACCATCAACGACGGCATGATCGGCGCGGAGAAATCCATCTCCGTGGCGTGCATGCACTGCTCGGATGCGCCGTGCATGGCGGTCTGCCCGGTCGACTGCTTCTACCGCACCGAAGACGGCGTGGTGCTGCACGACAAGGACGTCTGCATCGGCTGCGGTTACTGCTCGTATGCGTGCCCGTTCGGTGCGCCGCAGTTCCCGAGCCAGGGCACGTTTGGCGTGCGCGGCAAGATGGACAAGTGCACGTTCTGCTCCGGCGGCCCCGAGAAGAACGGTAGCGAAGAAGAGTTCGAGAAGTACGGCCGCAACCGTCTGGCCGAAGGCAAGCTGCCGCTGTGCGCGGAAATGTGCTCGACCAAGGCGCTGCTCGGCGGCGACGGCGACGTCATTTCCGACATCCTGCGTAATCGGGTCATGAAACGGGGGAAGGGCGCGGAGTTGTTCGGGTGGGGCACGGCCTACGGCGGTGCGCAAGGCAAGGGTGGCCAGGCAGCGCCGGCTACACCCGCTGCGCCTGTTGCACCATCGGCGCCGGCTTCGACCCCGGGAGCGCAGTCATGAGCCCGCGCACACCTTCGACCAGCCTGTTGATCGCGCTGAGCGCCGTGTTGTTGCTCGGCGCTTGTGGTGAGCGTTCGCAAACTGCAATGGCCTCGCATCGCAAAGACGACACGCCCGCCTATAAGGGCGCGGAAGGTGACCCGTTCATGGCGAAGAACTGGACGCCGGGCGACCGCACGAGCTGGGAAAACCAGATCCGCGCGCGTGGTCAGTACCAGAACGAGTACAACAAGACGCCATGACGCGCGCAAGCGGAGGTTCCTCCATGAGCCCTTCCTGGAAACACCTTGTGGCGGCGGTGCTGCTCGGCGGTGTGGCGATGCTCGCGAGTGCGCAGCAGCCCGCCAGTGCGCCGGCAGGCAATACGCCCGTCAATCCGGCCGTGCAGCCGGCCCAACCGTTCTCCAACATCGTCTCGGAGAACGTATTTGATGTGCGGAAGCGCGATCTGGCCAAAGAGGCGCAGGATCAAAAGGTGCGCCGCATTGAGCAGCCAGGCAACAACGCGCCTGTCTGGCGTGAGGTCAATTCAGACCAGGCGCATTACGCCAGCATCCCCGGTCTGGAGGCCGGCGTGCTGATCCAGCGCACAGGCCAGAAATGGCGGCTGTTCCGCAACGGCGTCATCACCGTGTGGGGTGGGTGGCTGGTCGTGCTGGTGCCGTTGGCGATTCTTGGCTTCTTTCTGTGGAAGGGCTCGATTCGCCTGAAGGAGACGCCCACCGGCCGCCAGATCGAGCGTTTCACGCCCACCGAGCGCTACGTGCACTGGACCATGGCCATCTCGTTCGTCACGCTGGGCGTGTCGGGCATCGTCATGCTGTGGGGCAAGCATTTCTTGCTGCCGGTGATGGGCCACCAGTTGTTCGGGTGGCTGACGTATGTGCTGAAGAATCTGCACAACCTCGTCGGGCCGCTCTTTACCGTCAGCATCATCGTGGCGTTCGTGATGTGGGTGCGCGACAACCTGCCGCGCGCCATCGACCTGCAATGGATCCTCAAAGCGGGCGGTCTCTTTGGTGGGGCGCATGAGCCCCCGTCGCACCGCTTCAACGCGGGCGAGAAGCTCTGGTTCTGGGGCGGGCTGGTGCTGTTCGGGCTGATTCTGTCGGCGTCGGGCTGGGTGCTGGATCGCATTGTTCCGGGCGTGGACTACTACCGCAGCACGATGCAACTGGCAGAGATCGTCCACGCGATTGCGGCGGTGGGCATGATCTGCATGTCGCTGGGCCACATCTACATGGGCACGATCGGCATGGAAGGCGCCTACCGTGCCATGCGCGAAGGCTATGTCGACGAGGCCTGGGCCAAGGAGCACCACGAGCTGTGGTACGACGACATCCAGGCCGGCAAGATTCCCGCGCAGCGTTCGCAGCCGCCTGCGCCCCGAGCCCCCAGTGAACAACCTGCCAAGCCCTGACGCCATGGAATCAAGGAACCTCAGCATGCATGCATTTGCGATGGCGCGCGCCGCAGGTATGACGCTTGCTGCCGCGTTGAGCCTGACGAGCGGGCTAGCGATGGCCAAACTCCCGGCGCCGACCCCGGAACAACAAGTCCAGGCCGATCTGGCCAAGGCCAAGGCGGCCTGGAGCGACAAGGTAGCCGCCTACCAGTTGTGCAAGGCGCAGGACAAGGCCGCCGCGGCCTACCAGGCTGGCGGCAAGGGCGCGCATACGCAGCCAGGTACGCCGTGTGTGGATCCGGGACCTTTCGCGCCGCCCACACCGGCCGCCAAAGGCTGAGCCGGCGCCGATGTTGCGCATTCATCATCCGGCAGTACAATCGTCCGCTCTCAGAACCGGTTCAAGACTGGGTTTGCACAGTCGCATCGTGAACCGGTTCGCCGAGTGAACCCTGACTGGAGGTGATACATGAAGCAACTTGCGATTGGACTCGCCGTGATCGGCCTGATGGCTGGCTGCGCATCGAATACCACGTCGACGGCCAAGGCGGCCGGCGCTGGCGACGGGGCCATGGCGGCTTCGACCGTGCTGGCGCCCAAGAGCGGCAGCACCGTGCAAGGCAGCGTGAAGCTCGTGCAGCAAGGCGACAATCGGGTTGCCATGGCTGTGGACATTTCCGGCTTGCCTGCCAACGGCATGTTCGGCTTCCACGTGCACGAGAAGGGCGACTGCTCCTCGGCTGACGGCATGAGCGCAGGCGGCCACTTCAACCCGACCGGCCAGCAGCATGGTGACCCGCGCACGGGCGCACACCACGCTGGCGATATCCCGATGCTGCAATCGGACGCCAACGGCAAAGCCGTCGGCTCGATCGTTCTTTCCGGCGTGACGCTGTCGCCGGGCCCGACCAGCCTGGTCGGCCGTGCGCTCGTCGTCCACGCTGGCAAGGACGACTACGTAACCCAGCCCACCGGCAATTCCGGCGGGCGCATCGCCTGTGGCGTGATCGTGGCGAACTGATCGTCCGCACGGGGTACCTGCCCATCGATTGACGGCAGGTACTGGCCACATGCCCATGCGCACGCTTTGCCGTGCGCATTTTTGTTTGAACGAAGAGATCGATGCCGCTGCGCCCAGAACTGACCAACGCTTCCGTTCCCCTGCTCGACGAGGTTGAGGTCCTGGACGAGCTCGGGCGGTCGCGCGCCGTCTATATCCCGGGCGAACGGCCGCTCACGGTCTACCTCGACAAGCGCGAACTGGTCACGCTGATGACGCTGGGTGGCGCACCGGAAGCGCTGGTGCTCGGTTATTTGCGCAATCAGCGCTTGGTCGGCGGCATTGAAGACATCGCCTCCGTGCAGGTCGATTGGGAAACCGGATCCGCGGCTGTCACCACCCGCGCTGGTATTGCCGATCTGGACGAGAAGACCGCCCGCCGCACCGTGACCACCGGTTGCGGGCAAGGGACGGTGTTTGGCTCGCTGATGGACGAGATCGACGCCATTCACCTGCCGCCCGAGGCGCGCATGACGCAGTCCACGCTGTACCGCGTGGTCGACACCATCCGGCTGCAGCAGTCGATCTACAAGCAGGCAGGCTCGGTGCATGGCTGCGCGCTGTTCGATGCCAACGGCGAGCTGTTGCACTTCATCGAGGACGTGGGGCGCCACAATGCCGTGGACGCTATCGCCGGCCGCATGTGGCTTGACGGCATGGATGGCGGCGACAAGATCTTCTACACCACCGGGCGCCTCACCTCGGAAATGGTGATCAAGGGCGCGCAGATGGGCATTCCGTTTCTGCTGTCGCGCTCGGGCGTGACCCAGATGGGTTTTCAGATGGCCCAGCGCGTCAACTTGAGCCTGTTCGCGCGGTGCACTGGCCGGCACTTTCTGCTCTACACCGGGCGTGAACGTTTTGTGGCTGAGCCGGAGATGGCCGGCGTAGTCGGCCCCCGCGGCGAACTGCCGAAGGTGGCCGCGCAGTGATGACTGCGGGCGATGTCTCTGCGCCGACGGTCGATACGTCAGGCGTGCAGGAAGCACCGTTGCCGAACGCGCTGGTGACCGTTGCACGCGTGACGCAGCTTCCCCAGCAGGTCGTGCCATGGCCGAGCATCTGCCTGACATTGCTAGGCATGTGGCCCGGCGCGGTTTTGCTGGCACGCTTTACGTCGACTGGCGCCCCGGCGCATTGGCGCGGTTATGTGGATGCAGCCATTGCGCTTTGGAAGGCGATCGCGCTGTTGGGTGTAGGCGCCTACCTTGGCATGCACTTTGGGCCCATACTCCATCGGCGCATGCAGGCCTGGGCCGGTGCCGCACCAATCGATGCCCCCATGCGTGTGCGAGTAGATTCCGCGGGCATCCAGATCGACGGGTTTGCCAGTCTTCCGTGGTCAGACATCCGGCGCTACGACTTGCCCGAAGCGGCCGTTGGCCAGAACGCAGCGTTTGAATCCGCCGTGTATGTGTATTCGGCCCAGCACGGGCGGATACGGTTGGGTTTAGACGCGCAGGCGGTGGCGCCCCTGCTGGCCCGCTACTACCAGGACCCTTACGCCGAGCCTTGGCGCCCCGACAAGTAAAAGGCGGCTGCCCGGCGGCGCCGTGAAAACCGCTGGGTACGGTCGCTGCCGTCATGGGTTTTTCGTCACAGGTTTGGGAGTACAATCCGCGTTCTTATTCGCCGTCCACCCGGCTGCCGTGACCAAATGGGGACAGTTTTCGCACCGCGAAGCCTGCCCCCATTTGTTCATCCAAGGTATCTGGACGCTCCATGAGCATCAAATCCGACAAGTGGATCCGCCGCATGGCCGAGCAGCACGGCATGATCGAGCCGTTCGAACCCGGCCAGGTGCGCGAATCCGAAGGGCGCCGCATCGTCTCCTACGGCACGTCGAGCTACGGCTACGACATCCGCTGCGCCGACGAATTCAAGATCTTCACCAACATCAACAGCACCATCGTCGACCCGAAGAACTTCGACGAGAAGTCGTTTGTCGACTTCAAGGGCGATGTGTGCATCATCCCGCCGAACTCGTTCGCGCTGGCCCGCACGATGGAGTACTTCCGCATCCCGCGCACGGTGCTCACGGTGTGCTTGGGCAAGAGCACGTACGCGCGCTGCGGGATCATCGTCAACGTCACGCCGTTCGAGCCGGAGTGGGAAGGCTACGTGACGCTGGAGTTCTCCAACACCACGCCGCTGCCCGCCAAGATCTACGCCGGCGAAGGCTGCGCGCAGGTGCTGTTCTTCGAGAGCGACGAGGAGTGCGAAACCTCGTACAAGGACCGTGGCGGCAAGTACCAGGGCCAACACGGCGTGACGCTGCCGAAGACCTAGTTTTTGTAGTCCGTTTCCGAGTTTCCGGAGCGGTGTCTTCTATTTCATCTGTCAAGGAACCACGATGAAATTCCGCTTTCCCGTCATCATCATCGACGAGGACTTCCGCTCCGAGAACGTCTCAGGGTCGGGCATTCGCGCGCTGGCGCAGGCGATCGAACAAGAGGGCATGGAGGTTGTGGGTCTGACCAGCTATGGTGACCTGACCTCGTTTGCGCAGCAGTCCAGCCGCGCGTCGACGTTCATCGTCTCGATCGACGACGACGAATTCATCAACCCCGACAACGACAAGCCCGAACCGCAGGCGGTTGAAAACCTGCGCGCCTTCGTGGCCGAAGTGCGCCGCCGCAACGCGGACATCCCCATCTTCCTGTACGGCGAAACGCGCACCTCGCGCCACCTGCCGAACGACGTGCTGCGCGAGTTGCACGGCTTCATCCACATGTTCGAGGACACGCCCGAGTTCGTGGCCCGACACATCATCCGTGAAGCGCGCAACTACCTGGATTCGCTGCCGCCGCCGTTCTTCAAGGCGCTGATCGACTACGCGCAAGACAGCTCGTATTCGTGGCACTGCCCGGGGCACTCGGGCGGCGTGGCGTTCCTGAAGAGCCCGGTGGGCCAGGTGTTTCACCAGTTCTTTGGCGAGAACATGCTGCGTGCCGACGTTTGCAACGCCGTGGAAGAACTCGGCCAGCTGCTCGACCACACGGGCCCCGTGGCCGCGTCCGAGCGCAATGCCGCGCGCATCTTCGGCTCGGACCACATGTTCTTCGTGACCAACGGCACGTCGACGTCGAACAAGATGGTGTGGCACGCCAACGTGGCCCCCGGCGACATCGTGGTGGTGGACCGCAACTGCCACAAGTCGATCCTGCACGCGATCATGATGACCGGTGCGATCCCCGTGTTCCTGATGCCGACGCGTAACCACTACGGCATCATCGGCCCGATCCCGAAGAGTGAGTTCGAGCCGGAGACGATCGCCAAGAAGATTGCCGATCACCCGTTCGCCAGCCAAGCCAAGAACAAGAAGCCGCGCATCCTGACCATCACGCAGGGTACGTACGACGGCGTGCTGTACAACGCCGAGATGATCAAGAACATGCTGTCGACCGAAATCGACACGCTGCACTTTGACGAGGCCTGGCTGCCGCACGCGTCGTTCCACCCGTTCTACGAGAACATGCACGCCATCGGCCACGGCCGCGCGCGCAGCAAGGACGCGCTGGTGTTCGCCACGCAGAGTACGCACAAGCTGCTGGCAGGCCTGTCGCAGGCATCGCAGATCCTCGTGCAGGATTCGGAGACGCGCAAGCTCGATACGTACCGCTTCAACGAGGCGTATCTGATGCACACGTCGACGAGCCCGCAGTACTCGATCATCGCGTCGTGCGACGTGGCCGCCGCGATGATGGAGGCGCCGGGTGGCACTGCGCTGGTGGAAGAGAGCATTGCCGAAGCGCTGGACTTCCGCCGCGCCATGCGCAAGGTGGAGCAGGAATACGTCGGCACGAACGGTGGCAATGGGAAGGGTGACGACTGGTGGTTCAAGGTCTGGGGCCCGAACGACCTGTCGGACGAAGGCATCGAAGACCGCGAAGGCTGGATGCTCAAGGCCAACGAGCGCTGGCACGGCTTCGGCAACCTGGCCGAAAACTTCAACCTGCTCGACCCGATCAAGGCCACGATCATCACCCCGGGGCTGGACGTGGACGGCAAGTTCAGCGATTCGGGCATCCCGGCCGCGATCGTTACGCGTTACCTGGCCGAGCACGGCATCATCGTCGAGAAGACCGGTCTGTACTCGTTCTTCATCATGTTCACCATCGGCATTACCAAGGGCCGCTGGAACTCGATGGTGACCGAACTGCAGCAGTTCAAGGACGACTACGACAACAACCAGCCGCTGTGGCGCGTGTTGCCCGAGTTCGTGCGCCAGTATCCGCAGTACGAGCGCATCGGCCTGCGCGAGCTGTGCGACAGCATCCACAGCGTCTACCAGGCCAACGACGTGGCCCGCGTGACGACCGAGATGTACCTGTCGAATATGGAACCGGCGATGAAGCCGTCGGACGCCTGGGCCAAGATGGCCCACCGCGAAACGGAGCGCGTGGCCATCGACGATCTGGAAGGCCGCATCACCGCCATCCTGCTGACGCCGTACCCGCCGGGTATTCCGCTGCTGATCCCGGGCGAGCGCTTCAACAAGACGATCGTGCAGTACCTGCAGTTTGCGCGTGAGTTCAACAAGCTGTTCCCGGGCTTCGAGACGGATATCCACGGGCTGGTCGAGGAGGAAGTCGACGGCAAGATGGGTTATTTCGTCGACTGCGTGCGCTGAGTTTCTGCCGCACAAACGCAAAACGCCGCGCAGAGATTGCGCGGCGTTTTTGTTTTAGGGCGGGTACGCGGGGGCAATCAGAAGAACGCCTGAATCCCCGTTTGTGCGCGGCCCAGGATCAGCGCGTGAACGTCGTGCGTGCCTTCGTAGGTGTTCACCACTTCGAGGTTCACGACGTGGCGGATCACGCCGAATTCATCGGAGATGCCGTTGCCGCCCAGCATGTCGCGCGCCATGCGGGCGATGTCGAGCGACTTGCCGCAGGAGTTGCGCTTCATGATCGAGGTGATTTCCACCGCGGCCGTCCCTTCATCCTTCATGCGGCCCAGGCGCAGGCAGCCTTGCAGGCCGAGCGTGATTTCGGTCTGCATGTCGGCCAGCTTCTTCTGGATGAGCTGGTTGGCGGCGAGCGGGCGGCCGAACTGCTTGCGGTCCAGCACGTATTGGCGCGCGATGTGCCAGCACGCTTCCGCCGCACCCAGCGCGCCCCACGCGATGCCGTAGCGCGCCGAGTTCAGGCACGTGAACGGGCCCTTCAGGCCGCGCACGCCGGGCATCAGGTTCTCTTCGGGCACGAACACTTCGTCCAGCACGATCTCGCCGGTAATCGAGGTACGCAGGCCGACCTTGCCGTGGATGGCCGGGGCGCTCAGGCCCTTCCAGCCTTTCTCCAGGATGAAGCCGCGGATCTCGTCTTCGCCGTTGTCGTTCGGCAGCTTGGCCCACACGACAAACACATCGGCGATGGGCGAGTTGGTGATCCACATCTTCGCGCCCGAAAGCGAATAGCCGCCATCGACCTTCTTGGCACGCGTGACCATCGATGCCGGGTCGGAGCCATGGTTGGGCTCGGTCAGGCCGAAGCAACCGATCCACTCGCCGGTGGCGAGCTTCGGCAGGTACTTCTGCTTTTGCGCTTCGGTGCCGAATTCGTAGATCGGCACCATCACCAGCGACGACTGCACGCTCATCATCGAGCGATAGCCCGAATCCACGCGCTCGACTTCACGCGCGATCAGACCATAGCTGACGTAGTTCAGACCCGGGCCGCCGTACTGCTCGGGAATCGTCGGGCCCAGCAGACCCAGTTCGCCCATCTCGCGGAAGATCGACGCATCAGTCTTCTCATGCCGGAACGACTCCAGCACGCGCGGCATCAGCTTGTCTTGACAGTACGAGGCCGCGGCGTCGCGCACCATGCGCTCGTCGTCGGTCAGTTGTTGGTCGAGCAGCAGTGGGTCGGCCCAGTTGAAGGCATTGCGAGCAGTCACAGCAGTAGTCTCCGAGTCATTATTGTTCCGAGATACGGAACACAGTTTCGAAATTTGGGGCTATCATAGCGCAACCACCGACGATTTCCAGGGCTTTTTTGCCATGAGCACGACCTGTCTCCCCGATCCCGAGTTCGATACCGGCCCTGTCGAGTCGGGCGATCCGAACTTCGTCACTGCGCTCGCCCGTGGCCTGGAGTTGCTGCGCGCCTTCCGCCCCGGCGACACGCTGCTCGGCAACCAGGAATTCGTACGGCGCACCGGCTTTCCCAAGGCGACGGTCAGCCGATTGGCGGGCACGCTGGTTTCGCTGGGTTACCTACGTTACGACGAGGCCCTCGGCAAATACGGGCTCGACGCCGGCGTGCTGGCGCTCGGCTTTGCGTATCTGGCGTCGAGCGACGTGATCCAACTCGCGCGTCCGCACATGAGCGCGTTTGCGCAGAAGTACGGCGTGTCGATCTCGCTCGGCAAGCGCGACCGGCTGGACATGGTCTATCTGGAAACGATTCGCCACGACAGCCCGTCGATGAGCGGTTCGTCGGGCCTGGGCGTGGGCTCGCGGCTGTCGTTGCTGTCGAGTTCGATGGGCCGGGCGTATCTGGCGTCGATGCCAGCGGCCAAGCGTGAGCGCCTTTACGAAGCACTGCGCACGCAGCAGCCCGCGCAATGGGCTGCGGAAGGTGCAGCAGCAGACGATGCAGTGAAGGCAGGCGTCCGCGACGGCTACGCGGTATCACTGCGCGACTGGCATCCAGCCATCCACGCATGCGCGGTGGCGTTCTTCGTACCAAGCCAGCGTGAGCCCTACGTGGTGAGCTGCAGCGCGCCGTACACAGCAGCTGACGCAGAACGCATCCGCAACGAACTGGCGCCCGCACTGCGAGAGTTTGCAGCAAGGCTCGGCCAAGTGGCAGAGCCCGCCGTGTAAGTCGTCCTCTTGGCGTCAGCCCATGCGCCCAGATGGTTTGGCTGTGGATGCCCTAGATGGCGCCTTGAATTTCTGTCGCAGAGAGGAAAAAGGAAGGGGAACTGTCTGAGCGAAGCGAGTTTTCCCCTTCCCCTCTCTGCGACATAAATTCAAGGGGAAGTCGCCATCTCGGGCGCGCCTCTCTTTGCTTACTTTCTCTGGCAAGGCAGAGAAAGTGAGTCGCACCGGCAGGGGACGAAACCTGGGATGCACCACAAACAAAAATTAAAGGTCAGTCCGCAGCTTCCAAAGCTCCGGAAACAACACCACATCCAACATCTTCCGCAGATACCCCACGCCTTCAGTTCCGCCCGTCCCACGCTTGAAGCCAATCACGCGCTCAACCGTAGTCACATGCCGGAACCGCCATTGCCGAAACGCATCTTCCAGATCGACAAACTTCTCGGCGAGTTCGTAAAGCTCCCAGTGGTGCGTCGGATCACGATAGACCTCCAGCCAAGCCGCCTCCACTGAAGCGTTGTACGTCACAGGCCGCGACCAATCACGCTCCACGCAATCCGCATCGAAGCTGAAGCCATGGCGCGCCATATAGCGCACCGCTTCGTCATACAGCGACGGTGTTTCCAGCGCCGTTTTGACCTGCTCGTAATGCTCAGGCCGATGCGCATGCGGCTTCAACATCGCCGCATTCTTGTTGCCAAGGATGAACTCGATCTCGCGATACTGATACGACTGGAAGCCCGACGACTGCCCCAGGTGCGGCCGCATAGCCGAGTACTCCGGCGGCGTCATCGTGGCGAGCACGTTCCACGCCTGCACAAGCTGATCCATGATGCGCGACACGCGCGCCAACATCTTGAACGCGGGCGGCAGGTTGTCGTTGCGCACGCAATCACGCGCGGCACGCAGCTCATGCAGCATCAGCTTCATCCACAGCTCGGTGGTCTGGTGCTGCACGATGAACAGCATCTCGTTGTGATCCGGCGAGCGCGGGTGCTGCGCGTTCAGGATCTGGTCGAGCGCAAGGTAATCGCCATAGCTCATCGACTGCGAGAAATCGAGCTGCGCGTTGTGCCAGCCTTCGCTCTCGTTGCCTTGCCCGGCGTGCATGGGGCAGCCCGATGCTGCCGGTTGATTCGGGGTCGTCATCTCAGGTCACCAGCGTACGTTCGTTGAATTGGGCGGCTTGCCACGCGCCGGTTTCCAGCACGTCGCGCAGCGCTTCCACGGCATCCCACACATCGGCAAAGCTCGTGTACAGCGGCGTGAAGCCGAAGCGCATGATCTTTGGCTCGCGGTAGTCGCCGATCACGCCGCGTGCAATCAGTGCCTGCACCACGGCATAGCCGTTCGGGTGTTCGTAGCTGACGTGGCTGCCGCGCACCGCATGATCACGCGGCGTGATGAGCGTGAGCGGGAAGCCCGCACAGCGTGTTTCTACGAGCGTGATGAAGAGGTCGGTCAGCGCGAGGGACTTGGCGCGCAGTGCCATCATCGACGTCTGCGCGAAGACGTCCAGCCCGCATTCGACCATCGCCATCGACGTGATCGGCTGCGTGCCGCACAGGAAGCGGCCAATGCCGGCGCCGGCGTCGTAGCGTGATTCCATCGCGAATGGCCGCGCGTGGCCCCACCAGCCCGACAGCGGTTGCCAGAAGCGCTCGCGCAACTTCGGTGCGACCCACACGAAGGCCGGTGAACCCGGACCACCATTCAGGTATTTGTACGTGCAGCCGATGGCGTAATCCGCGCCGCCCGCGTGCAGGTCCACCGGCACCGCGCCGGCCGAATGCGCCAGATCCCAGATCGCCAGCGCGCCATGCTTGTGCGCCAGCGCAGAGACCGCGGTCATGTCGTACATGTGCCCGCTCTTGTAGTTCACGTGCGTGAGCATGGTCACGGCCACGTCGTCGCCGAGCGCCCCTTCCAGCTCGTCCGGCGAATCGATCAGACGCAGCTTGTAGCCGTCGCGCAGCAAGTCGGCCAGGCCTTCGGCGATGTACAGGTCGGTCGGAAAATTGTGCGTTTCCGAGACGATGATCTTGCGGTTCGGCGCGTCTTCACGCTGCACGCGAATGGCGGCGGCCAGCACCTTGAACAGGTTGATCGACGTGGTGTCGGTGACGACGACTTCGTCTTCACGCGCGCCGATCAGCGGGGCGAGCTTGTTACCCAGGCGGCGAGGCAGTTCAAACCAGCCGGCTGAATTCCAGCTGCGGATCAGGCCGTCGCCCCATTCATTGGCGACGACTTCCTGCGCGCGGGCGAGCGCTGCCTTGGGGCGTGCGCCGAGCGAGTTGCCGTCCAGATAGATCACGCCGTCGGGCAGCGCAAAGGCGTCTCGCAGCGGGGCGATCGGGTCGGCCGCGTCGCGTTCGACGCAGGCATTGCGAGTGATGGTCATGGTGAATGTTGGGGCGATGAATGGGGTTTGAATCAGGGCAGGCTGCGCAGTACGGCGCGCACGGGGCTCGCATCGAGCGTGGCGAACTTGAGCGGTAGGGCGATGAGCTCGTAATCCCCGGCGGGCACGTCGTCGAGCACCAGCCCTTCGAGGATGGCCAGCCCGTGTTTGCCGACGGCGTGGTGCGCGTCCATGGTCTTGGAGGTCTGCGGGTCGAGCGAGGCGGTGTCGACGCCGATGAGCTTCACGCCGTGTGCCGCCAGCAGCTCGATGGTCTCCGGCGCGACGGCGGGGAAGTTGTCGTCCCAGGTGGTCTGCGGCATCTGCGCGTACGTGCGCAGCAGCACGCGGGGTGGGGTGTCCGTCAGCGCATCACGCACGTGTTCCGGCTCAACGCGCGCAACGCCCACGCAGTGGATGACGCGGCTCGGGCCGAGGTAAGCGTCCAGCGGCACCTGGCCGATGGCAGCCCCATCCGCGCGATAGTGCAGCGGCGCATCAGCATGCGCGCCCGTGTGCGGCGACAGCGTGATACGCCCGACGTTGACCGGGCAGTCACCTTCGAGCTTCCACGCAATTTCCTGCGAAAACGGCGTGTCGCCGGGCCAGGTCGGCGTGGCAGTCGAGAGGGCGGGGCTGATGTCCCACAAAGTGCGTTCCAAGGCGGCTCCTGGGCATGAAATTCGGTGAATCCGTGCCGAAATGATAGGGAAATCCACGCGCAATGGGTTTGCATATTCGTGCGTAGGATTCCGATGGATTCGCATAAAATTCAACGTATCCAAGAAATCACGCAAAGAACGGCGACAGATGCAACTCGATACCACCGATCTGCGCATTCTCCAGGTCTTGCAGGAGGATGGCCGCATCAGCAATCAGGACCTGGCCGAGCGGGTTGCGCTGTCGCCTTCGGCGTGCCTGCGGCGTGTGCGCATGCTGGAGGAGGGTGGTGCCATCACCGGTTACCGGGCGCAGTTGGGCCGGGCGGCGCTGGGGCTGGAGTTGGAGGCCATCGTGCAGGTGTCGATGCGCCAGGACGTGACCGGCTGGCACGAGACGTTTATGGCTGCCGTGCAGAGCTGGCCCGAGATCGTGGCCGCGTACATCATCACCGGGGATTGCAACTACATCCTGCGCGTGCAGGCGCCCACGCTGCAGCACTATTCGGAGTTCATCATCGAGCGGCTGTACAAGACGCCGGGCGTGATGGACATCCGCTCGAACATCGTCCTGCGTACGATCAAGGACCGGGAGGGTGGGCTGGCCTTGCTGATGGAATCGCGCGGCGTGCGGCCGCTGGAGGGCGGCACCGGTAAGCGTGGCAAGTCAGGCTAGTTTCTGACGGCGGTCAAATCCCTACTGCCAGCATGTGCGGATAGTGGGCCTGTGTTGTCGACCGGAGCCGGTCATGGCCAAGAAATTTCCGCTGCATCCTGTGCACCCCGAGCGCATCTGCTGGGGCTGCGACAAGTATTGCTCCACCGAAGCGTTGGGCTGTGGCAACGGCTCTGGCCGCACCCAGCACCCGGCCGAACTGCTTGGCGACGACTGGTATGAATTCGGGGACTGGGGCATCGAAGCGGAAGCGCCGCGCAAGGCGGCAGACCCCGCTTGATGTGACTGGGTACTCGGCTATCCGACTATTCGCCGATCGGCTTGAGCGATGAGAACGCGCCGCGGTGGAAGACCAGCGGAGCGCCATCCGCGTCGATCACGCCGCAGCGCTCCACCTCGCCAACGAAGATGACGTGGTCGCCCTCGTCATAACGGCTGCGGTTATGGCATTCGAACCACGCTAGCGACTGCGCGAGGATGGGCAGGCCGGTCGGGCTAAGGGTGTAGTCGACGTTCGCAAAGCGGTCGCCCTTGAGCGTGGCGAAGCGTTTGCACAAGTCCAGCTGGTCGGCCGACAGGATGTTGATGACGTAGTGCGACCCGCTGTGGAACAACGGAAACGAATTCGCCTGCGTGCCGAGGCTCCACAGTACGAGGGGCGGATCAAGCGACACTGAATTGAACGAGCTGGCGGTGACACCGACGAATGCCGGCTTGCCGTGCCCGCCCTCTGCCCGCGTGGTGACCACCGTGACGCCAGTGGCAAACTGGGACAGCGCGCGCCGGAAATGTGCGGCATCAAAGTCGGGCGGGGCGGCGGTGCTCTGTTGACGTCGATGTGCCGACGGCTTGCGCGCAGAAGAGTCGCTGTCGCGCGCATCCATGGGAATGGCTCCGTGTTGATCCATGCAAACGACCGAAAGTAATGCCCCAATTGTAACGGACGCCAGAAAAGTCGCCCCGGGGTTAGGGCTTTGCGTGATGCCGTGCACACATGGCTGCGCACATGCCTAGGCTTGTGTCAGGATAGGCGCCCTTGGCCCGACCAATGGCATCCCATCCAACCCCAGCAGGAGAAACCGAATGACCGAACAACGCGCTCTCGAAACCGCCGTCCTGGGCGGAGGCTGCTTCTGGTGTCTGGAGGCCGTGTTCCAGCAGGTGCAAGGTGTGCGCAGCGTGGTGTCGGGTTATGCCGGCGGCCACGTCGATCACCCCAGCTACAGCGAGGTGTGCACTGGCGATACGGGGCACGCTGAAGTGGTGGCCGTGCAGTTTGATCCGGCGGTGATTCCGTACCGTGAGATCCTGGACATTTTCTTCGCCATCCACGACCCGACGACGCTAAACCGTCAAGGCAACGATATCGGCACGCAATACCGGTCTGCCATCTTTGCGCAAACGCCTGAGCAGCTGGCGACGGCCCGCACGGCCATCGACCAACTCGGCGGTAGCGATATCTTCGAGGCGCCCATCGTGACGGAACTGGTGGATGCCGCTGACGGCAAGGTGACGTTCTGGCGCGCAGAAGACGAGCACCAGAACTACTTCCGAGACCACCCGGCGCAAGGCTACTGCGCGTTCGTCATCTCGCCCAAGGTGGCGAAGTTCCGCAAGCAGTTCGCGCACCGCTTGCAGGGCTGAAGGAACAGGCCGGGGCTATGCTGCGTCGTCCGGCAGACGCGCGGCAATGGCCTCGGCCAGCTTGATGCACGACAGGGGCGACGACCCTTCGGCCTTGTTGCTGACCAGGATCGTCACCTTGCGGCCGGCTGCCAGCGCGGCCACGGCCATGTCGGCCAGCGTTTCGCGCGAGAACGGGTCTTCATCGACGAGCTTGTTGAACGGCTTGTACGCCGCTTCGGCCTGTGCGTAGCGATAGCGGCTGTTCAAGTTCCAGCGCACGACGAGCGGGCCACCCCCGCCTTCATCCAGCAGCGCCACTGCAGCGGCTTGCCGATCGGCTGCGGGCATCCGCTCATGCAGCCCAACGCAATACCGCACGCCGGCCGCGCGCAGCATCTTGATGAAGCGCGGCGTGAGCAGCGTCGCATCGCGTAGTTCCACCGCATAGACGGCATCGGGATTGAGTTGCGGATCGAGCGGCGGCAGCGCGGCCAGGAACGCTTCGAGCCGCTCCACAAAGCCGGTGGCATCTTCGGCCAGCGCACCGAGTGGTGAGAGTTGGAACACCAGCGGGCCGCACCGCACGCCGAGCCCCCGTGTGGCTGGGTCGACAAAATCGCGGATAGCAAATTCGGCGTTCAAGAAGGCGGGATTGGCTATGCGGCCACGGCCGTCCGATTCACGAATCCACGCATCGCACACGGCAGACGTGGCCTTGACGGCAAAGCGGAAGTCTTCCGGCACGCTGGCCGCATAGGCCACGTAATCCGCCAGTGGAATCGGCGAGTAGAAGCCACGATCGATGCTGACCGTACGCAACAGCGGATGTTGCGCGTAGGCCGCCAAGCCTTTGCGCGCGAGCATCGAATCGGAATACTCGCCCGCATATACCAGACCGTCCCACCCCGGGTACGACCACGACGACGTGCCAATGCGCAATCCATGCGCGCCACGCAGCAGACGCTGCGCCAGCGCGGTCACCTCGGGTGCAACCGTGGCCGGCTGCACGCCCTGTCGCGCAGGGGAACGCTTGGGTTTGGCTGTGGGAGGTGTCGGTTCAGCCGCCGCTGTGTCATTGAGCCCGGGCGGCGTGCCGAACAGATCGTCGATGGGTGCGGGGTTAGATGAGCTGGTGGTCAAGCAATCAATCGTAGATGTAGCGGCGCGACCACGGAATCGATGTCGCCGACTTGCCGGCCTTCTGCAGCACGGTCTGGAAGATCGAGATCTCGTCGGCGTCAAACGCATGCGCGCAGCCGGCCAGGTACACACGCCAGATGCGGTACTTCTTTTCGCCGACCATGTTGCGGATGGTCTCGCCGTTGGCTTCAAAACGCTCGGCCCAGTGCTCGAGCGTGCGGGCATAGTGGCGGCGCAGGCTTTCAACGTCAAGCGCCTCCAGGCCACCTTGCTGCGCGGCGGACAGTGCCAGCGAGATGTGCGGCAACTCGCCTTGCGGGAAGACGTAGCGGTCAATGAAATCGCCGCCGCCCATGGCCGTTTCGCCGCCGGCCGGATCGGAAGACGTGATGCCGTGGTTCATGGCGACACCATCATCGGCCAGCAGATCGTGCATGCGGCGGAAATAGCCCGGCAGGTTCTTGCGCCCAACGTGCTCGAACATGCCGACGCTGGTGATGCGGTCGAACTTCCCGGTGAGATCACGGTAATCCTGGATGCGGATTTCGATCTGGTCTTCCAGGCCCGCTGCCTTCACGCGCTCGCGAGCGAGGTCGTACTGGTTTTGCGACAGCGTCACGCCCAGGCAGCGCGCGCCGTATTTCTGCGCGGCACGCAACACCAGCGCGCCCCAGCCGCAGCCGATGTCGAGCAGCGTTTGCCCGGGCTGCAGGCGGATCTTGGTGAGGATGTGGTCGATCTTCTTGAGCTGCGCCTCGTCGAGCGTTTCGTTGCCGTGCTCGAAGTAGGCGCACGAGTAGACCATGTTCTCGTCGAGCCACAGCTTGTAGAAGTCGTTGGAGACGTCGTAGTGGTACTGGATCGACTCCTTGTCGCCTTCCTTGGTGTGGGAGAAGTGGCGCACCACGCGGGCCAGTGCGTTGCCACTCTTGGCGGCTGCGGCAGAAGCCAAGCCGTAGCTCACGCTGATGATGTCGGCCAGCTTGCCTTCCAGGTCGATCTTTTCCTGGACATAGGCCTCGCCGAGGTTGTTGAGCGTGGGGGAGAGCAGCAGCGGCAGGGCGCTGGCTTCGCGCACCGTAAGGGTGACGCGCGGCTGATCGAAACGGCCCAACTCGTACTGATCACCGTTCCATAACCGCAGGCGCACCGGAAGGTTGGCAGACTCGCGGATGTCGTGAATCCACTGTTCGAGTTTGCGATCAATCGCCTGTTGGAAAAGCATGTCGACGCCTCCCTGATGTGCACGGTTCCGGGCGGCCATCGGATTGCCGCCCGAACGGATCACATTAGCTTACGACAAACTTTCCCATTGTGCTGTGCGGGTCTTGCGGGCGCCGGCCGCGCCAATCGGCTGGCAGCAAGCGCCATGCCGGGGATGCCGCAATGCGCAATAAGGCGTTGCGCTCAACCGTTTGGATGGGGGTCAGGGCGCGAGGCGGACGATCTTCCAGGTGCCGTCGGCCTGTTTGCGGTACTCCAATCGGTCGTGCAGGCGCGAGGGGCGGCCTTGCCAGAATTCCAGCCGCTCGGGCAGCAACCGGTAGCCGCCCCAGTGCGGCGGGCGGGGCGGGGAATCGCCAAAACGCTGGCTGTACTCGGCTTCGCGGGCTTCCAGCGTGGCCCGGTCGGGCACTTCGCTGCTTTGTTCCGACGCCCACGCCCCCAGGCGCGAGCCGAGCGGGCGGGAGTGGTAGTAGGCGTCGCTTTCTGCCTCGCTCACCTTTTCGACGATGCCGTGGATGCGCACTTGCCGCTCCAGCCCGATCCAGTGGAACAGCAGCGCCGCACGCGGGTTGGCAGCCAATTCCTCGCCCTTGTGGCTGGCGTAGTTGGTGAAGAAGGTAAAGCCGCGCTCGTCCAGGTTCTTGAGCAGGACGATGCGGGCGGAGGGTTGGCCGTGCGCGTCGACCGTGGCGAGCGACATGGCGTTGACTTCAGCCACCTCGGCCTTGAGCGCCTCGTCAAACCAGCGGCGGAACTGGCGCAGGGGGTTGGCGTCCACGTCGGCAATGTCGAGCGAGGCGCGTGCGTATTCGGTGCGGATATCGGCAATGGAAGTCATATGCGGCAGCGGAGCAACATGCGAACGGGCCGAGTATAGACAAACACGGGCCGCCGACCTTTGCTCGTACGCAAGCGCTGGCACGTTTCGCGCTTCCGCTGCTGTCCTGGCACTCCGTTGTGTGCCGCCTATATTGGCTAGTCAAGGGCGTCCGGCAAAGACGCCCGCCAAATCCCCCCGCAGAAGTTTCAACAGGATGTCGAAATGGCCCCCCGTTCCCCTTCTCCTGACATATCTGCCGGCCTGACGCGCCGCCAGTGGCTGCAGGGCACGCTGGCGTTGGCTGCGGCCGGGCTGGTGGGCTCGCAGGTGCTGCGCGCTGTGGCCCAGGCCCCCGGTGAGCCGCTGGATGCGTTCATGGCGTTGTCACAGGCGCTGACGGCGCGGCCAACGCTGGATCGGGCGGTCGGCACGCGGCTGCTGGCGGCGCTGGGCAAATCGAGCGCCGACTTTGCTGCGCAGCTACGTCCGCTGGCGCAGGCACTGGCGGCGGGTTCGCTGTCAGATGCGCAGCAGAAAGCCGCGCTGCAGATTCTGCAGGCGTGGTACCTGGGCGTGGTCGACGGCAATGTCGTCACGTACGAGCAGGCACTGATGTACGGCGTGGTGTCCGACACGCTCGTCATCCGCACGTATTGCCCCAACCAGCCCGGCTTCTGGGCCGAACCCCCTGTCGAGAGGCAAGCCTGATGGCCGATACTCAACAAGCCGATATCGTGGTGGTGGGCTCCGGCGTGGCCGGGGCACTGGTGGCGTACGAACTGGCGCGCGCTGGCAAGTCGGTGCTGATGCTCGAAGCGGGGCCGCGCCTGCCGCGGTGGGAGATCGTCGAGCGCTTCCGCAACCAGGCCGACAAGATGGATTTCATGGCGCCGTATCCATCGACGCCATGGGCGCCGCATCCGGAATACGGCCCGCCGAACAACTACCTGATCCTCAAGGGCGAGCACCAGTTCAACTCGCAGTACATCCGCGCGGTGGGCGGCACGACGTGGCACTGGGCGGCCTCCACCTGGCGCTTTCTGCCAAACGATTTCAAGCTGCACAGCGTATACGGCATCGCGCGGGATTGGCCGCTCGAGTATCAGGACCTGGAGCGCTACTACGGCCTGGCTGAAGAGGCGCTCGGCGTGTGGGGGCCGAACGACGAGGAGTTGGGCTCCCCCCGCAGCCAGCCGTATCCGATGGCGCCGCTGCCGCTGTCGTTCAACGAGCGCACGATCAAGGAAGCGCTCAATGCGCACGACGCGAGCTTCCACGTGGTGACGGAACCGGTGGCCCGCAACAGCCGTCCGTACGATGGCCGCCCGACCTGCTGCGGCAACAACAACTGCATGCCGATCTGCCCGATCGGGGCGATGTACAACGGCATCTTCCACGTGGAGAAAGCCGAGCAAGCCGGCGCGCGGCTCATCGAAAACGCGGTGGTCTTCAAGCTGGAAGTTGGGCCCAACAAGCGCATCGTGGCCGCCCGCTACAAAGATTCGAAGGGCGCTGAGCACCGCGTTGAAGGCAAGTGGTTCGTGCTGGCCGCCAACGGCATCGAAACGCCCAAGCTGATGTTGATGTCGACCAGCCAGGATTTCCCCAAGGGTGTGGGCAACAGTTCTGACATGGTCGGCCGTAACCTGATGGACCACCCCGGCACTGGCGTGAGCTTCTATGCCGACCGCAAGCTGTGGCCGGGGCGGGGGCCACAGGAGATGACCTCGCTGATCGGCTTTCGCGATGGGCCTTTCCGGGCCACGCAGGCGGGCAAGAAACTGCACCTGTCGAACATCTCGCGCATCGAGCAGGAGACCGCACGCATCTTCAAGGAAGGCAAGCTCATCAAACCGGCCGAGTTGGACACACGTATCCGTGACCAGGCCGCGCGCTACGTGCAGTTCGACAGCTTCCACGAGATCCTGCCGCTGCCTGAGAACCGCATCGTGCCGAGCGCGACGGAGGTGGACGCGATTGGCATTCCGCGCCCGGAGATCACGTATCACATCGACGATTACGTCAAACGCAGCGCAGTCCACACGCGCGAGGTGTATGCGACGGCGGCCAAGGTGCTGGGCGGCACCGATGTCGAATTCCACGACGATTTCGCGCCCAACAACCACATCACGGGCTCCACCATCATGGGTGCGGACCCGAAAGACTCCGTGGTCGACAAGGACTGCCGCACCTTTGACCATCCGAACCTGTTCATCAGCAGCAGCTCGACCATGCCAACGGTGGGCACCGTTAACGTGACGTTGACCATCGCGGCGCTGGCCCTGCGCATTGCCGATCAACTGAAGAAGGAGGCGTGAGATGAAAACGATCGCTTCTTTCTCGCTGCTGCTGCTTACCGGCCTCGTGGCCAACGCCTGGGCCAAGGACACACCGGCCGACGCCGCGCAGATCAAGCGTGGCGAATACCTCGCCATTGCCGCGGATTGCGCCGCCTGCCACACCGCGCCGGGCGGCAAACCGTTCGCGGGCGGCTTGCCGATGCAGATTCCCATGTTGGGCACGATCTACAGCAGCAACATCACGCCCGATGAAAAGACCGGCATCGGCAAGTGGACCTACGAAGAATTCGAACGCGCCGTGCGCAAGGGCGTAGACGACGACGGCAACAACCTGTATCCGGCCATGCCGTATCCGTCGTACGCCAAGATCAACGACGCGGACATGCGCGATTTGTATGCGTATTTCCGCAACGGCGTCACGGCGGTGGAGCATCGTCGGCCGCAGAGCACGATCCGCTGGCCGCTGAACATGCGCTGGCCGCTCAAGCTGTGGAACCTGATCTTCCTCAAGACCGAGCCGTATGTGCCCAAGGCGGACAAATCGCCGACGTGGAACCGCGGTGCGTACCTGACGCAGGGTTTGGCCCACTGCGGCACGTGCCACACGCCACGCGGCTTCGCCATGCAGGAGAAGGCGTTGGACGAACGCGGCAAGGGTTACCTGGCGGGCTCCACGCTGGCGGGCTGGACGGCGTTCAACATCACGTCTGACCCGACCAGCGGCATTGGGGCCTGGAAGCCCGAACAGCTTGTGCAGTATCTACGCACGGGTAGCGTGCCGGGCGTGGCGCAAGCCGCAGGGCCGATGGGCGAGGCGATCCAGCACAGCTTTTCGCGCATGACGATGCAGGACGTTGCGTCCATCGCCGAATACCTGCGCACTGTGCCCGCGGTGAGTAACAACCTCGAGCGTGCACGTCAGGACTGGGGCAAACCTGCTACCGATGTGACCGCGCTGCGTGGCAAGCCCATCGAAACCACCATTGATGCCGCGCGTTTGTACCTCGGTAATTGCGCGACATGCCACCAGGCCGATGGACGTGGCACGCCCGATGGCTATTACCCACCGCTGCTGCACAACTCCGCCGTGGGCTCGCGGGACACGACCAATCTCGTGCAGGTGATTCTGTTCGGCATCGAGCGCAAGGCTGGCGACAGGCACATCGGCATGCCGGCGTTTGGGCGGCAACTTTCCGATGAACAACTCGCTGCGCTCACCAACTACGTGACACGGCAGTTTGGCGATCCCGCCACGCCGCAGATGACGGCGGAGGCGATTGCGAAGCGGCGCTCAGCGAAATAGGCGAGCGCTCAACCGCCGGTTGTCATCGCATCGCGCGCGGGGAGTGTAGGGCGTGCTGGGGGCTTGGGAGGCGTGGCGGCAGGCTGCGTTGTTTTGAGATCGCCCTCCGGCGTGCGCCCGGGCTTGTTGCTGCGATAGGTCTTGCCTGGGGGAGGCGCGGTCGGACGTTGCCGCACGTCGGCGAGCAGCTTGCCGCACGCACTGTCCGGCGCGGGCTTGAGCTCGAGCACGGGCAACACCGCTGCTACCGGCGCGGCAAACGCCAGCGCCACGGCGCCACCGGCACGCAGCGCCACCACGGCCGGGTTGATCGACACATCCGGATGCTTGTAGGTGCCCTTCACGTACAGCGGCGTGCGCAGCGACAGCACACGCAGGCCCTTCGAGTCCGGATGGATGGTGAAGTCCAGCGCCTCTTGCTTGAAGCTGGTCGCCCCAGTCACGTCGATGACGGCGTCTTGCGTATCCACCACAAACGTACGCGCCTGCGCCAGCCCGTTGCTCACAGCAAAGTCGCCGGCTGCGCAGTTGATGGTGACCTGCTTGTCGCCAAAGAGCTTGGTGAGGATGACGTTGCCCACATTCAGCCCCATGGCTTCGAGGATGAACTTGCTGATAGTGCCTTGCTCCACGAGGATCTTGACCTCCCCGTTGGACGAGCCCAGCAACGCGGCCACCGAGTTGCCGGTGGCCGAGAGCCGCGCATCGCCATTGATCTCGCCCACGCTTGCGCGCACAGACTCGATCTTCGGGAACAGTTGCTTGATCTTGAAGTGCCGCGCCGCCAAGGCCGCGCGTGCCTGCATGGGCGCCGCATGACCGTCCAACTGGATGTTGGACGTCAGCGTGCCGCCTGCAATGCCAAAGTTGAGCGGGTCGAGCGTCAGCACTGCATCCTGCAGCTTGATGTGCGTGACGAGGTGGTTGATCGGCAACTCGGCTGTCTGGACGATGCGCTCGCCGGTGAACTTCACGTCGGCGTCGATGGCGTTCCAGCGGTCGGTGCGGAAGGGCTCCACGGGCAGCACCTTGTCGGCGGGCTGGCGCACGGTCTTTTCGTCGGCTTCGGCGCTGGGGTCGGCACGTTTGGCTTTGCTGGCGTTGGAGTCTGCACCGATGATCGGCGCGAGGTCGGCAAACAGCAGCTGGTGCGAGACCAGTTCGCCCGTCAATTGCGGGCGCGGTTCTTTCATCGCGTAGGTGAGCGTGCCGCCAAGGTCCGAACCACCGACGCGGCCCGTGAACTTTTCATAGCGCCACGTCGAACCCTGCTTGCGCAATTCGCCGATCAGCCGGCCGCGCGTATCGAACGGTGGCGTATCGGGCAGCACGACACCCGTCAGCGGATACAGATGCGCCATGCTGGCGCCGGAGAGGTGCAAGCGCAGGTCCAGCGCCGTCAGGCTGGCCGGGTTGGTCAGCGTGCCCGCCAGGTCGATGCGCGTCTTGCCGACGGTGACGTCAGCCTGCAGCGGGTAAGGGCGGTTGGCATCCTGCAGGCGCAGTACGCCGCCGGCCTTGCCGCTGCCTTTGATGGCGGCGTTGTTGTAGGTGCCCTTGACCGTCCACGCGATGCCGTACGGCTGTTGCGGATCGGGCGCGGCAGGCGCTGATGCCGCAGCGCCGGAGGCCGTGGCGTCTGAAGCGGTCGGCACCTTGGCCGGTTGGTCCTCGCTCTTAATGACGGTGCCATTGGCGGCGGTGTACAGCGTCTGGTTATCCACCGTGTCGATGGTGGCAGCCAGGTGGATGCGCTTGATGTCGTCGTCCAGCGCCAGCGTGCCCCTGCTGAAGGCGATCTCCTGCAACTCCAGCTTCCAGTCGGACGGCTTCTTGTCGGGCCCCTCGTGGCCGGCCAGATCGAACGTCCAGTTGTTGCGGTTCTGCTTGTCGCGTTCCAGCGCAATGGCGGGCGTGTCGAGCGTCACGGTGGGGATGACGATGCGATGTGCCAGCAGCGGCAGTGCCTCCAACACAAACGTGAGCTGATGAACCGTGGCCACATGCGGCTGCTTCGTCCAGTCCGGATTGCCGACCGTGATGTCATTGGCAATCAGCCGGGGCCACGGCACAAACGCGCGCCATCCTGACTCGCCTTCGGGCTTCTTCCACGTCAGCATCAAGTCGCCGTTGATGGCGAAGGGACGGCCGATGGCTTGTGAGACGCGGTCATTCAGGTAGGGCTTGGCGCGGTTCCAGTCGAACGTCAGCACGAAGATCACCGCCGCTGCCACGATGACGACGGGTGTGATGACCAGTCCGAGGGCGAATTTGCCGGAAGTACGCATCGTTTCTTATTGGTATGAGCACGAAAAATCGGACTGCGCGCGTTGTTATATAGTTCGGCGCAACCACGATTTCATTGTGTCATGAGCCAAGTAGCAATCAGCGCGCCCGCGCACCCGCCCATTCTCGATGATGAATACGCCCGCCGGTTTGGCGGTGTCGCGCGGCTCTATGGCCCGCAGGCGCTGGAGCGTTTTGCGGCAGCGCACGTTTGCGTGATCGGCATCGGCGGCGTGGGCTCGTGGGTGGCGGAAGCGCTGGCACGTTGCGGCATCGGCAAGATGACGCTGATCGACCTCGATCACATCGCCGTGTCCAACACCAACCGCCAGATTCACGCGCTCGGCGACGCCTATGGCATGGCCAAGGTCGATGCCATGGCCGAACGCATCCTGCAGATCAACCCGCGCGCCGAGATCAGCCGCATTGACGATTTCGTCACCGTAGAGAATGTTGAGGCACTACTTGGCCACCCGTTCGATTACGTGATCGACGCCATTGATGCGGTGAAGGTGAAGACTGCCATCCTCGCGTTCTGCAAGCGCACCGGCAAACGCGTGGTGACATGTGGTGCGGCGGGTGGGCAATTGGACCCGACGCGCATTCGCGTGACGGACCTCACGCGTACGATTCAAGACCCGCTGCTTGCCAAGGTGCGCGGCAACCTGCGCCGCCAGCATGGGTTCTCGAAAAACCCGAAAGCCAAGTTTGGTATCGATGCCGTGTTTTCGGATGAACCGCTGCGTTACCCGGAACCCGAACCGCAAGCCTGCGCCGTTGAGCTTCCGGTCGAGTCGAGCCACGCCGGCATCGACGACCTTGCCGCAGCGGGGGAGATTGAGGTGGTCAACGCGCCCCCGGCACCGCAGCCCATGCAAGGGCCGCAGGGGCTGGCTTGCGCAGGCTTCGGTTCGTCCGTGTGCGTGACGGCGGTGTTCGGGATGGTGGCAGCGTCCACGGCGTTGCGTGCGATCGCAGCCGTGTAACGTGCAGCGCTGCTCAGTGCGTCATCGCGGGATGAACTGATCCAGCTTCTCGCGAATCTTGTCGGCGTAGACCCTCGACCATTCCTCGCGCGGCTGGCTGTGATCAAAGACCACAAACGCCGGCATGACGGACACGCCGTACCGGTCGGCCGTGCCCTGGTTCTCGTCAAAATCCATCGTGACGAAGGTGGCGCGCCCGGCGTAGCTCGATTCCATTTTTTCGAGACTGGCGACAGCGCACTGGCTCGGGTGGCTCCATTCCGCAGCAAAGCACACCACTACGGGCTGGCGTTGTGAGGCGTCGATCACGTCGGATTGAAACGAGGCTTCGTTGACGATCTTCATGGGCACTCCTACCGGGGGTGGAACGCCCGCGCAACCAAGGCCTGCGGGCAGGGCCACTCTGACTGTAGGCAGGGCCAGCCCGATCGACAACCCGCGCTTATTCGACGTGCGCGATGTTGCCCACGGGGTTGCCAACCTGGGCCAGGTACGTCGTCATCATCCGGTCCATCACGTCCACATGCTGGGCGAACCACGCGGGCAGTTCTGCCACCAGGCGGCGGCCCAGTTCCATCTCACCCGCTGCGGCGCGCTTGCGCACTTCGCGGCACAGGGCCAGCACGTTGTCGTGTTCGCCCCGATGGCAGTGGCGCGGGGGAAACTCGACCGCTTCCATCCAGCCGTTCTCCTCGGCAAAGTGCACGTCGGTGTGCGCGATGAAGGCATCGAGCGCGGCAATGAAGTCGTCGTCCGATGCGTCGGCCACGGCGTTGAGCAGCGCGCAGAATTCGGCGTGGTTGGCGTCGGTGGCGGCGTCTCCGAGCTGGAGCGCCTCGGACCATTCGATCACGGGCATGGTGGGGCGGGAATGAGGTGACGAGGCTGCCAGCTTAGCGACGGCCGCCTCGCCGCGGTTTGATGCGGGGCAAACGGATCAGTCGGCGCTCGGTGCGGGATGCTGCTGCAGCACTTCCACGGCGCGCGCATAGAGCGCGGTCGACGGCGCATAGCCGCGCCCGATCTGATACAGCGTGCCACCTTGTTCAGCCAGCAGGCTGGGGAAGCCGTTGATGCCCCAGCGGCGCGACAGGCGGAAGTCTTCGCGGGTCTCGTTGCGCAGCGCTTCTGTGTCGAACACCGCATCGAAGTGGCTTGCTTCGATGCCGTTGGCGAGCGCGACGTCGCGCAGCACGTCGGCCTGCGTGGTGTCGCGTCCTGCAGCATAGAAGGCGTGCTGGATGGCGTGGAAAACGGTGAGCACGCGCTCACCGTCCTCACCCCAATGTTCGCGCGCAAGCACCGTGGCGCGGCAGGCGGGCTCGGTGTCGTACACAAAGCCCTCACGGCGCATGGCCACTTCGGGCGACTGGTCGAACGGCATGCCGCTGCGTTCAGCAACGGCATGCCAGTGATGCAGGATTTCGTCGCGCTTGTCGGCGGCCATGGGCTCACGCTGGCCGGGGCGCAGGCCCCCGGTGATGAGCGTGACCGGCACCGGTGCGCCGAGCGTATCCCCCAACCGCTTACGCAAGTCCGCAAGCTGCGGGCCGAAGCCGTAGCACCAGGAGCACATCGGGTCGGCAACGTAGATCAAGCGCATCGTCATTCTCAGTTCAGTTTGGAGGCGAGTTGCCGGCGCCAGTGCGAGACGGCCTGCGGCGCGTCTTGCATCATGTCGAACACCGACACCATCGTCTTGCGTGCAACGTCATCGCGGAACGTGCGGTCACGCTCCACGATGGCGAGAAGCTGCTCGAGCGCGGCTTCGTATTGTTGGCTGGCGATGTATTGCTGGGCCAGGTCCAGACGGGCTTGCAGGTTGTCGGGTTCGGTGGCGACCAGCGAGCGCAGGGCATCGGCGTCGGGGAGGGCATCGGCGCGTTCGGAGGCGGCCAGGCGTGTTTGCAGCGGGGCGTAGCGTTCGTCTTGCGGGGCCTTGGGTGACAGCAGCGCGAACTCGCCTTGCGCGGCACGCACGTCGCCGCTGTCGAGCAGCAGCGTGGCCAATGCGAAGCGCGCGGCATCAAAGCCGGGGTCGAGCGCCAGGGCGTTTTGAAAGGCCTCGCGTGCGTCATCGCTTGCGCCGGCTTGCTGCGCCGCCACGCCTTGTCGATAGGCCACTTCGGCCGGCTGCGGAATCACGCGGTCCAGGAAAGCGCGCAGTTGCCCCTCTGGCAGCACACCAACGAACTGGTCGACCGGCTTGCCATCCACAAACGCCACAACGTACGGGATGCTGCGCACGTGGAACTGCGCGGACAGCTCGGGGTTGTCATCCGAGTTCACCTTAGCGAGCTTCCATTTGCCCGCGTATTCGGCTTCAAGTCTTTCAAGCATGGGGCCCAGTGTGCGGCACGGGCCACACCACGGCGCCCAGAAATCCACCAGTACAGGCACTTGGCGAGAGGTTTCGATCACTTCCTGCGCGAAGTCTTGCGAGGTGACGTCGCTCATCGTCGGGTTTCTCCTAGAAAAGGCTGCCGGCACCGCATGCCGGCGGGGTCTTACTCCATTCTACTTGGGGGCATCCGGGGCGGTTTTCATGCCCCTGGGAAATGCCTGTCCCGGCAACGGTTGAAAATAGAACGATCGTTCGGATACCATCCGGTAAAAACAACAGACAAATTTACGGAGACATGGCATGACACGACCGCACTTCCAGTTCTGGCCCCGGCGTTTGCCGCACAACATTCACTCGCCGCAAACGAGCCTTTGGTACAACCTGGAGGTGTCGGCCCGACGCTATCCGGACAAGGACGCGATCATCTTCTACGGTCGCCACACGACGTTTCGCGAACTGCATGACGACGCATTGGCCGTGGCGGGCTGGCTGCAAGAGGTGGCCGGGGTGCAGAAGGGCGATCGCGTCCTGCTGTACATGCAAAACTGCCCGCAGTTCATGGCTGCGTACTACGGCATCCTGCGCGCGGATGCGGTGGTCGTGCCGGTCAATCCGATGAACCGGCCGGAAGAGTTCAAGCACTACATCACCGATGCGGGCGCGGCCACCGTCATTTGCAGCGCAGACCTGGCGCCCATGGTGAGCACCGCCAACGCCGAGCTGCCCGAGGCGCAGCGCACGAAGCATCTGCTCGTGACCTCTTACGCTGACGCGCTGCCCGCCACCTACGATTACCCCGAAGACGCACCGCCAGCGTGGATCACCGCACAGCATCCGGCGCAACCGGGCGCCATCGCCTGGACCGATGCACTCGCCCAGCGCCGGGCGCCGGGCCCGCATACGGCCGGCCCGGATGACCTCGCCGTGATGCCCTATACCTCCGGCACCACGGGTTTCCCCAAGGGCTGCATGCACCCGCACCGCACGGTCATGCACAACATCGTTGGTGGGTCGCTGTGGTCGGGTGGGACGATGGAGGGCGTGAGCCTGTCGATCATTCCGCTGTTCCACGTAACGGGCATGCAGTACGGCATGAACGCGCCGATCTACATGGGCTCCACGGTGGTGATGCTGCCGCGTTGGGATCGTGAAGTCGCCGGCCGGTTGATCTCGCGCTACAAGATCACGCACTGGACCAACATCCCGACCATGGTGATCGACTTCCTGGCCAGCCCGCAGTTGGCGGAGTTCGATCTGTCGAGCCTGGTCTACATCGGCGGGGGTGGAGCGGCCATGCCACAAGCGGTGGCGGAGCGCCTGCTGAAGGATTTCAACCTCGCCTATCAGGAAGGCTACGGCCTGTCGGAGACCATCGCGCCCACGCACAGCAACCCGGCCGACCGTGCCAAGCAGCAGTGCCTGGGCATTCCCGTGTTCAATACCGACGCGCGCATTGTCGATCCGCAAACGCTCCAGGAGCTGCCACCGGGCGAGGTAGGCGAGATCATCGTCAGCGGCCCGCAGGTGTTCCTCGGCTATTGGGGCAAGCCTCAGGCCAGCGCCGAGGTCTTCATCGAGTTCGAGGGCAAGCAATTCTTCCGCACGGGCGACCTCGGCAAGATGGACGAAGAAGGCTACTTCTTCCTCACCGATCGCCTGAAACGCATGATCAACGCCTCGGGCTTCAAGGTGTGGCCGGCCGAGGTCGAAAGCCTGCTGTACAAGCACCCAGATGTGCAGGAGGCCTGCATCATCGGTACGCGCGATGCGTACCGCGGCGAGTCGGTCAAGGCGGTGGTGGTGCTCAAGGCGCATGCCAAGGGCAAGACCACTGAAGACGACATCATCCAGTGGGCACGCGACAACATGGCCGCGTACAAGTATCCGCGCGTGGTCGAGTTCGTGGATGCGCTGCCCAAGTCCGGCACGGGCAAGGTGATGTGGCGCACGCTGCAAGAGCAGGAGAACGCCAGAAACGAAGCTACAGAGAAACCGGCGGCCGCGTGAAGGCACAACAAAGAGAAAGGGGCCCGAGCGGCCCCTTTTTCAATGTCCGCGCGCTTTGAAAAGCAGCGCGCCGATGCCGTGGAACCCGCGTTGTCGGGCATGCCGCATCGGCGTGACGCCGCCTCGGTCGGGCAGGTTGGGGTCGGCGCCGGCATCGAGCAGCAGTTGCACGGTCTTTTCGTATTTTTCGCTGCCGTCGCCCAGTGCCACGGCTTCGATCAGCGCGGTCAGGCCCAGGTTGTTGGTCGCATCGGGCGGCACGCCGGCTTTGACGAGTTCGTTCACCACTTCCACGTAGCCCCTGCGTGCAGCGGGGATGAGCGCGGTGTCGCCGTCGGCGTTGGTGGCACGCACGTTGGCTCCGTGCGATAGCGCCAGGCGCACCGTTTCCGCATCGCCTTGGGCAGCGGCGAGCAGGAAGGCGCTGTTCTGGGCGTTGTCCTGCAAGTTGACGTCGGCGCCTGCCTGGATCAGCAGGCGGGCCGCCGCGCCCATGTGTGCGGCCACGGCGGCAATCAGCGCGGTGCGGCCCTCGGCATCGCGCGCCTTGAGGTTGGCGCCATCGGCCAGCAGCGCCTGGATGGCCATGGTGTTGCCGGTCTGCGCGGCCAGGATGAGGTCGCGGTCGCGCGTGGCGGGGTTGCTTCGGCGGCTAGGCTGCGTCTGCGTGATGGGGGCCGCGCCGGGTGCGACCTTGGCACTGGGGCCCGCTGTCACGCGCAGCATCGGCAGATGCTGTTCCTGCCACGCGTTGGCCATGTCGCCCACAGCCAGCGCCAGCCCCAGCATGACGCCGATGAGCTGGTTGATCGCAGGGTGCGGGGCGAGGAGCATGGTGGGCGCGCGCTCAGGCGCTCAGGTAGGGGTCGGGCAGCGGCGCGTTGTCCGTTGCGGCAGAAGGCGCGTTGGCGGCGTCCATGGCTTGCAGCCGCGTCCACAGGCGGTCCAGATACGCGTCGTGCAGCCCGTTGCTGGCCAGGCCGATCAGCGTGCGCTGCAGATATTCGCGGGCCGGGCCGTATAGCCCGACCGCCTCGCGCAGGCAACCGACCACGCGTTCGTCGGGCAGGCGACCGGCATAGGCCTCGTGCGCGCGGTTCATGACGAAGGCCAGCGCAAAGACGCGTTGGCCGTTGATCTCGGTGGGCAGCCAGCGGGGGAGGTAGGCGCCGGTCAGCATCTCGCGCCGCCACAGCACGCGGAATTCATGCTCGGCGTGCTCACGCGGCACGCGAAAGGCCACGCCCCGGCAGCTGCCGCCACGGTCCAGGCCGAGCACCAGCCCCGGGTTGTCCCAGGTACCGCGGTTGATACGGGAATAGAGGTAGAAGCCGCGGTGATATCCATGCACCGTGGCGGGCGCCGCCTCGGTGTGGAAGATCATCGGGTTCCAGATGAGTGAGCCGTAGCCGACCACCCAGGCGTCCTGGCAAGCGCCGTGCGCAGTCGACAACCGCGCGAGCGTCGATGCAAGCGACGCTTCCAGCGCAGCCTCGGTCAGCAGCGACGACGCGACGGGCGAATCACCCAGGGCGGCGCGCAACCGGTTCTGTTCGAGATCCTCTCGGGTGACGGCCATGTCGCAAGCATAGAGCAATCGTTACGCGTGGTCACGCGGGGGGACGGCCGATACTGCGGAAACAGCGCGTTGCGAGGCGCGGGGGAGCTTTGACTATGGCGCGGCCGCAACGGTGGAGGTATGCAGCCGGAAATCTGGAGGCGGGGGAACGGAATTGAACCGTCTTATACGGCTTTGCAAGCCGCAGCATTGACCACTCTGCCACCCCGCCGGGGGAGGGAGGCTGCGATGCGCTGTATTGCACATCGCAAGCCGGGCGCGATTCTAGCGCAGGATCAGACTTCGAGCAGATCGACTTCGAAAAGCAATGTTGCGTTCGGGGGGATCACGCCGCCCGCGCCGCGTGCGCCGTAGCCCAGCGCTGCCGGGATGATCAGCTTGCGGGTGCCGCCGACCTTCATGCCCTGCACGCCTTCGTCCCAGCCTTTGATGACGTGGCCGGCGCCCAGCGGAAAGGCGAAGGGGTCGTTGCGGTCCTTGCTGGAGTCGAACTTCTTGCCGGGCTGGCCGTTTTCATACAGCCAGCCGGTGTAATGCACGGTGACGTACTTGCCGGCCGTGGCCTCGGTGCCGTCGCCGACGACGACGTCTTCATATTGCAGGCCGCTTGCTGTGGTTTCGATGGTCATGGTGAGCCTCGTGGGTAATGACGGGGTGATAGACGAACTCAGGCTTGTGCGGCCTTGAGTGTTTCGAGCTGGACGTGGACGTTGTCCGCGTCGTTGGCGATCCAGATGTCGCCGTCCTGGATGGTGACTTGCAGACGCATGGTGCGTTCCACCATGGCGGCCAGCGCGGCAACGGTATCTGCCGCGACTTCATACACCGACACGTTGGCAAAGCGCGTGACCTTGGTCTCGGTCTGCTGCCACCACACGCGGCTGGCATTGCCGCTGTACGTATACACGGCGACCTGCTCGGCGCGGTTGCTGGCCTTGCGGATGCGGGTTTCGTCGGGGTTGCCGAGGTCGATCCAGAGTTGGATGGCGTCGGTCAGGTCGCGCTGCCAGAGTTCAGGTTCGTCCGGCTCGGACAGGCCGCGCGTGAAGGCGAGCGCCTCGCTGGCGTGGCGGGCGAAGGCGAGCACACGCACCATCATGCGTTCGTCGTTTTCGCTGGGGTGGCGGGCGACGGTCAGCGCGTGGTTGGCGTAGTAGTGGCGATCCATGTCGGCGATCTGCAGATCGACCTTGTAGATCGTAGATTTCAGGGCCATGCGGGTGGTCGGCAGGTTGGTCGGCAGAGAGGCCGTTTTCGGCAAAGCGCGCATTGTCGCACGGGCCGATGACGCGATTGTCATGACGCTCTGCAGTTTGGTGCATTCCCATCGGCGCCCGTTTGGGGTATACGCAAGCGGTGCGTGCTTTCTGGGCGACACCGGAGCCATGTCGGGTCGCCGGAAACGTAGGGGGTTGCGCAGCTTTTTCCTATCCCAACAGGACAATCAGAACGATGCGTTGGATATTCGGAATCGTGGGCCTTGTGATCGGGGCCCTGGGTGGCGGCATTGCCGGCGCGTTTGTGGGGGCGCTGATCGGTGTTGGACTGGCGTCGCTGATCTTGATGATGGACAAGCGGGCCAGTTCGCAATGGGCCAGCCCGCCGCCCGAGCGCGAGACGGGTACGCAAGCTTCGGCCACCATGCCGGCAGCGTCCACGTTGCAGGAACGCGTGGCGCGGCTGGAGCACGAGGTGTCGGTGCTGCGCCGGCAGATTGCCGAAATCAAAGGCGGAACGTTTGCTGCGCCTGCCGCCGTGGAAGAGGCCGCAGCCGAGCCGGCGCCCGCCGTGGCCGAGCCATTGCTGCCAGTGGAAGCGCCTGCGGAACCGGCGCCCACGCCGCCCGTGGCTGCGCCTGCGCCGGTTCCGCAGCCCGCGCCCGCTCCTGTGTTGGCGCCGTATGAGCCCGATTGGGTCGAGCGCGCCGTGGGTGCCGCCCGCGACTGGCTGCTGGGCGGCAACAGCGTGGTGCGGGTCGGCATCCTGATCCTGTTCTTCGGCGTGGCCTTCCTGCTCAAGTACGCGGCGGACAACAGCCTGCTGCCGGTGGAATTCCGCTTGGCGGGCGTGGCGGTGGGGGCCATCGCGCTGCTGGGCATTGGCTGGCGCCTGCGCGAGAAGCGCTCCGGCTATGCGCTCGTGCTGCAGGGCGGTGGCGTCGGTGTGCTGTATCTGACCGTGTTTGCGGCTACGCGCATGGTGCCGTTGCTCAGCCCGGGGATGGCGTTTCCGCTGCTGGTGCTGATTTGCGCGTTGGCCGCTGGGCTGGCGGTCAAGCAGAATGCGCCCGCATTGGCGTTTACCGGCAGTGCGGGTGGTTTTCTCGCGCCGATCCTGATCTCTACGGGGCAGGGTAGCCATGTGGCGCTGTTCAGCTATTACGCGCTGCTCAACGCGGGCATTTTCTCCATTGCGTGGTTCCGCGCATGGCGGGTGCTGAATCTGCTCGGTTTCGTCTTCACGTTTGGCATTGCCACGGCGTGGGGGGTGTTGCGCTATCAGCCGTCGCTGCTGGCGAGTACCGAGCCGTTCCTGATCCTGTTCTTCCTGATGTACGTGGGCATTGCGCTGCTGTATGCGCTGCGCCGACACGTCAGCCTTACGCATTACGTGGATGGCACGTTGGTGTTTGGCACGCCGCTGGTGGCGATGGGGCTGCAGGCCGGGCTGGTGCACCACATTCCGTTCGCCATGGCGTGGAGTGCAGCGGCACTGGCGGCCTTTTATCTGGCGATTGCGGCGTGGCTGACGCCCAGGCGTGCAAGTCTTGGCCTGCTGTATGAGTCGATGTTTGCGCTGGGCGTGATCTTCATCACGTTGGCGATCCCGCTGGCCTTTGACGGGCGCACGACCAGTGCCGTGTGGGCGCTGGAAGGTGCCGCCGTGGTGTGGCTGGGCGTGCGCCAGCAGCGTCGCCTAGCGCTGGCGGCGGGTTTGCTGCTGCAACTGGCGGCGGGTGCGGCGTTTGCCGTGGATGCGGCGTTCGATTGGGCCCCGCAGGGCGGCTGGGTCGTACTCAACAGCCGGTTTATCGGCGGCGTGGTGATTGCGCTGGCGGGCCTGTTCAGCGGCTGGCGGCTGCATGGCAAGGCGGAGGCCCGCACTTGGCTGAAGGCTGCGCCGGCGCTGGGTGTGGCGGCCTCGGTGTGGGGGCTGCTGTGGTGGCTCGGCACCGGCAGTGCGGAAATTGACCGCTGGGCCTGGCGCGCCGCGACCAAGGTGGTCGACCGGCCCGACATTCCGCTGTACGCCGCGTTTGCCGTGCTGACGGTGTGGGCCGCGCACGGCCTGCGTCGCAAGCTCGATTGGGCGCTGGCCGAGTGGCCCGCGTTGGCATTGTCGCCGGTGCTCGCTTTGATCTCGCTCGCGGCAATCGAGCACTGGCACCCGTCGCCGTTGGCGGGATGGGGCGGGTTGGTGTGGATTGCGTCGATCGTGCTGGCCTTTGTGCTGCTGCGTCGCCAGGAGCGTGATGTGAAGGACGTCATCCTCGCGCCGCTGCACACCGTGCTGTTCTGGTTGATCTGCGGCATGCTGGCCACGGAGGGCTACTGGCGCCTGGATGCCTATGTGCCCGAAGGCACGTGGAGTTTTGCCGCCTGGGCTTATGCATACGGCGCACTGCTCGCGCTGCTGGCGGGAGCGGGCTGGCGCATCCGCTGGCCGATCGCCCGCTTCGAGCGTGCTTATCTCCTGTGGGGCGCCGCACCGCTGGCCGCGCTGCTGTGGCTGTGGAGCCTGGCGAGTGCGGGCAGCGATGGCAATGCCGCACCGCTGTTCTACCTGCCGATCCTCAACCCGCTGGACGTGGCGCAACTGCTGGTGTTCTTCTCCATCGCGCTGTGGATGCGCCGCGTGGCGTTGCAGAAGCTGGTGCCGGAGCCGATGGTGATCGGCTACGCCATTGGCGCAACGCTGTTCATCTGGGCCAATGCGGTGCTGCTGCGCACGCTGCACCACTGGGCGCACGTGCCCTACACGCTGGACGACCTGGGCGACTCGATGCTGGTGCAGGCGTCCTTGTCGATGTTCTGGACGGTGCTGGCGCTGGCGGTCATGGTGGTCGCCACGCGGCGTGCGAGCCGCGCGCTGTGGTTCACGGGCGGGGCATTGCTGGGCGTGACGGTGGTCAAGCTGTTCCTGTTCGACCTGTCGCGCGTGACCGGCGTTGAGCGCATTGTTTCGTTCATCGCCATTGGCGTGCTGCTGCTGTTGATCGGCTACCTGTCGCCGCTGCCGCCCAAGCCGAAGGCCGAGGCAGAGACCGAGAGCGAATCCAAGGAGGTTGTGTGAAGAAGCTTGTGTTAGCGATGGCCTCGGCGTCATTGCTTTGCGCGCCGGCCTGGGCCGAGCGCTTTGCGCTGACGGGCACGCCCGGTGCGGCGTACTACGCCGTTACGCTCAATGAAGACGTCTACGCCCATGCGCACGAAGCCAGCCTGGCTGACTTGCGCATCCTGAATGGCGACGGCGAGCCCGTGCCATTCACCATCGACGTCCCGCGTGACCCCGCGCCGCAGGCCCGTACGCTGCAAGACGTGCACTGGTTCACCACGCCCTTTGACGATGCACAGCAACCGACTGCTGCCGGTGTGGTGCTCGGCGCCGATGGCGTGCTGCGCGCAACGAGTGCCGCGCCTGCGCAGGCATCTGCCCGCGCGTGGCTGGTGGATTTAAGCCAGCTCCACAATACGGTGACCGCGCTGGTGGTCGGCCTGCCCGCGGCGGAGTACCAGAGCGGCGTGACCGTGCAGGCCAGCGATGACCTGCAACACTGGAGTCCCGTCGCCCAGGCGACATTGTTTCGTCTCTCGAACCAGGGCAGCACGTTGGTGCAAGACCGCATCGAATTCACCGGCTTGCGCACGAAGTACCTACGCCTGACGTGGCAAGGCAAGCCGCCCGTGCCCGATAGCTTGCGCGCCGAGCTCGCTGCGGGGGCACCTGCATTGGCCGCCGATAACGCGATCCAGTGGCGTACCGGTCTGACACCGGTCCAGACGCCTGCTGTAGGCGACTACGAATTCGACATCGGGGGCGTGTTCCCCGTTGAGCGCCTGAAGATCCGCCTGCCGCAGCCGAACACAGTCGCGCAGGCCACCGTGTATGCGCGTGCCGATGCGCAGGCGCCCTGGCGGCCGGTAACCTCTGCGCGCCTGTTCCGTTTGGCCGGTACCGGCGGGCAGGGCGAGCAAGAGAACGCGGCCATCGTCGTGCCGGCCAGCGGCGAGCGCTACTGGCGCTTGCAGGTCGACACGCGCAGCGGTGGCCTCGGGGCCGGGGCGCCGCAGCTGTCGATCGGCTGGCGGCCCGCCACCGTCACGTATGCGGCGCGCGGCACGGTGCCGTTCGTGCTGGCGGTGGGCGAGGTGGCCCACAGCAGCCCGATCGCCCGGACGGACTTGCTTGCGGGTGCGTCCCCGGCGATCGCGCCCGCGCAACTTGGCACGATGAGCGACTCCCCGGCGGATGCGCTCACGGCAGAACCGCCAGGCGGCCGGACACGCCAATGGGTATTGTGGGGCGCGTTGCTCGCCGCAGTGGCCGTGCTGGGTGGAATGGCGTGGCGATTGTTCCGGGCGTCAACACCGCCGACAGATACATCGCACTGAAGCAGGAAAGCCAAGAGAAACGGCGCCCACCAGAGCGCCGTTTTTTATTGAGGAAAACGTCGTATCAATGTACGAACGCCGGCTGCACAAACAGCGCGATGGTGATGGCGAACCCGACCGCCCACACCGCCGAGCGTAGTGGTGGCCAGTCCGCCAGATAACAGACCGTGTACACCACCCGCGCGGCCACGAAGCCAATGGCCAGCCCGTTGACTCGATCCACCGGGCTGCCGCCCAGAATGGCCACCAGCACTGCCACCGCAAAAAACGGAAATACCTCCAGGTGGTTGCTGTGGGCACCAATGGCACGGCGGGCAAGGCCAGTGAGGTTGGCAGCCCATTCGCGCGGGTTGTGATTGTCGCGCTTAGGGCCCGAGGCGCGCGCGATACCCATGCACACATAGGGCAGCAGGGCGGCAATCAGAACGCACCAGAGGGCGATCGGCATGGTGAGTTTCCTGGTCGATGGTCAAGGTGCCGAACCGTAGCACAGGCCGCGCGTTCAAACACCTCCAACGCTACTCGGCCCCATGCACGGCGATGCGGATATCACCCAGCATCACCACTTGGCCCGAGCGGATCTTGGCGGTCTTGCGCAGCTCCGGCTCGCCGTCGACGGTGACGGCGCCATCGGCCACCACCGCCTTGCCGGCGCCCCCGCTATCCACCACGCCAGTGAGTTTGAGCAGCTTGTGCAGCTCGATGTAATCGGTGGTCAGGGCGAAATCGATATTGGGCATAGTGGACTACGTAACTTATTGAGGCGTGGCTTCCACGCTGATGTCGACATCGACGCGGTCGCCCACATCCGGCAGGAAGCGCGTCATGCCGAAGGCGCTGCGTTGGATGGCGAGGTGGAAATCGCCGCCGCAGACGTGGCGCGTGCTGCCGGGCATTTTCTCGTCGCCGCAACTGAAGCGGCGCACGTCCAGCCGCACCGGTTGTGTCACGCCATGCAGCGTCAGCTTGGCCTCGATGGCGACGAGCTTGCCGCCTTCCACGACAAAGCGGTCGCTGCGCAGGCGGATGATAGGAAACTGCGCGGCATCGAGAAATTGCTCGGATTTCAGCACACCATCCAGCACCCGCAGGCGCGTGTTGATGGAAGCGGCATCGACGGTGAAATCGAGGCCGCCTTGGCTGCTGCCTTCATCAAAATCGATGGCGCCGTCGATCTTGTCGAAGCGGCCGCGCATCGTGGTGCGATCGAAATGCGATGCGCCGAAGTAGACCGACGTGTGCGCCAAGTCGGGCGCAAATGGCGCAGCAACGGCGGGGATGGTGGACGCAGTGAACGCGCCCGCCAGCAACAGAATCCATGCACGCATGGTGCCTCCTTGATGAGGCCCACGTGTGCATGGGCCTGTGCTTATTTACCCCAGCTGTCCTTCAAGCCGACCACGCGGTTGAACACGGGCTTGCCCGGTTGCGAGTCGATGCGGTCGGCCACGAAGTAGCCATGGCGCTCGAACTGGAAGCGGTCTTCCGGCTTGGCCGTCGCCAGCGTCGGCTCCAGGTAAGCGGTGACGATCTTCTTGGAGTCCGGGTTGAGCGCATCCAGGAAGTTCTTGTCGCCCGAATCCGGCTGCGGGTCGCTGAACAGGCGGTCGTACAGGCGCACTTCGGCTTCCAGTGCGTGCGCGGCGCTCACCCAATGGATGTTGCCCTTCACCTTCACACTGTCAGCACCCGGCGTGCCACTCTTGGTGTCCGGGATGATGTTGGCGTGCACAGCAGTGATGTTGCCGCTTGCATCCTTGTCGCAACCGGTGCATTCGATCACATAGCCGTAGCGCAGGCGTACCCTGTTGCCAGGGAACAGGCGGAAGTAACCCTTGGGCGGCGTCTCGGTAAAGTCCTCGCGCTCGATCCACAGCTCACGGGTGAGCGGGAATTCGCGGCGGCCGAGTTCGGGCTGCTTCGGGTGCACAGGGGCCGAGCACGGCTCGTTGAAATCGGCCGGCACGTTGTCGAGGATCAACTTGACCGGGTCGAGCACCGCCACCGAGCGCGGCGCGCGCGCATCGAGGTCGTCGCGCACGGCGCCTTCCAGGATGCTCATGTCGATCCAGCTATCGGCCTTCGACACACCCACGCGCTCACAGAACAGTTGGATGGATTCCGGCGTGTAACCACGGCGGCGGATGCCCACCAGCGTCGGCATGCGCGGGTCATCCCAGCCGTCGACGCGCTTCTCCGTCACCAGTTGCAGCAGCTTGCGCTTGCTGGTGATGGCGTACGTGAGGTGAAGGCGTGCGAATTCGTACTGATGCGGCAGCGTTTTGGGCAGCACGCCGGCATCGCGCAGGTGATCGAGCACCCAGTCGTACAACGGGCGGTTGTTCTCGAACTCCAGCGTGCACAGCGAGTGCGTGATGTTCTCCAGCGCATCGGAAATGCAATGCGTGAAGTCGTACATCGGGTAGATGCACCATGCGTCGCCGGTGCGGTGGTGATGCGCATGGCGGATGCGGTACAGCACCGGATCGCGCATCACGATGTTGGGCGCGGCCATGTCGATCTTGGCGCGCAGCACCAGTTCGCCATCCTTGTACTTGCCGGCGCGCATGTCGCGGAACAGCGCGAGGTTCTCGTCCACCGTGCGATCGCGGTACGGCGATGGCGTGCCCGGGCGGGTGAAGTCGCCACGGTTGGCGGCGATCTGCTCGGCGCTCTGGCTGTCGACGTAGGCCACGCCGCGCTGGATCAGCACCTCGGCAAAGCCGTAGAGCTGCTCGAAGTAGTCGCTGGCGTAGTAGAGGTGCTCGCCGCCGGCATCGCTCCACGAATAGCCGAGCCAGTGCACGGCGTCGATGATGGAATCGACGTATTCGGTGTCTTCCTTGACGGGGTTGGTATCGTCAAAGCGCAGGTGGCAGCGGCCGTTGTAGTCCTTCGCCATGCCGAAGTTCACCCAGATGCTCTTGGCGTGGCCGATGTGCAGGTAGCCGTTGGGCTCCGGCGGAAAGCGTGTGACCACCGGTGGAATCGGCTGGCCGGCGGCGTCCTTGCGGCCGGCATAGGTGCCCTGTGCGAGGTCGCCGTCGATGATTTGGCGCAGGAAGTTTGACGTGGGGGCGGCGGCAGTCGACCCGTTGGCGGTGGCGTTGTCTTGGCTCATGGGAGTGCGTGATTCGGCAATCCCGGGATTTTACCGTGCCCGGCGCTTGGCGCCCGTGGTGGCCTATCTGCGCTGGGCCAGGGCGTCCAACGCCTGTGCGCGCAACAGCTCATTCGAGGCGGTGAAGGTCTGCTGGCGCAACTGGGCGATTTGGGCGGCACGGTCGGTGTCTGACAGGCCGGAAAAGGCCTGGATGCGGTTGCGTTCACGGGCGTAGGCGTCGTAGCGGGCGCGCCAGTCGGCTTCTTCGCGGTTGCCCTGGATCAGGCGGTCAGCCACCACGGCGTCCACGCCCTGGGCAGATAGCCGCTGGCGAATCTGCGCATCGCTCAGGCCCTGTTTGAGCCAGGCGTCCATGTCATTGGCAAGCTTGGCCGGGGCGGAGGCGTCGCGGCGGGCTTGCTGGGCGGCGGGGGGCAGGCTCGCGTCGATGGCGGCGATCCGCGCGGCGCGCTGGTCGGGCGTGAGAGACGCATCGGTCATCACGGCGAAGCGTTCGAGTTCTGCGGCGTCCACCGCATCAGCATCGCCAAACCAGGCTTGGGCGACATTGGCGCCGAGATACTGTCGGCGTAGTGCGGCGCGAGTGGCAAGCTGTTGACGCAGCGTGGCGATCATCTCGGGGCGTTGCTGGAGTTGCGTGAGGCTCGGCTTGCTGCGCGCCCCGTCGCCTTGCGCGGCCAACGCTTTGCGATAAGCGAGGTAGCGTTGCAGCAGTGATTGCGCTTCGCCCAGCGCAGGCGATGTCAGCTTGGCACGCACATGCGCTTCGGCCATCGCCACACGCTGCGCTTCGGGCAGCGAAGCGGGCACGTCGAGGAAGTAGTCGAACACTGCACGGTTGGCGGCCTCGATGACGAGGTGGCCACGTGAGTCGACGTGCAGGCCGTCGGGGGCTTGTGTGTCGGCCAGTTCGGGCGCTGGTGCGGTGGCGGCAGCTTGCGTGCCATCGACACTGCCGATAAAGGCGCCGCGGGCGGAAGACGGTGCCTTCACGGCGGGCGTGGGTGCACTGCCTGACGCGTGCCACCAGAAGACCGCGCCCGCCGCTGCCATGGCGACCAGCATGGCGCCAATGAATGTCATGGGTTGCATGTGCGACGCGCGGGTCTTCATGGCGGGATGGGCTTACAGCCCGGCTTGTTTCAGGCGGTTGGCTTGCGTGCGGATCACCGCGACGGGGTCCGCTGCGCCCCATCCGATCAGGCCGAGCAACTGGTTGACCTCGTCCAGGTGGTTCCACGCGTAGTCGGTCGACAGCACCTGCCCGAACTTGGCGCTGCACACCGAGACCAGCCCATCGTTAGTGCCCGAGCCGCGCGCCTGCATGACGCCGCCGGTGAAGACCAGCGCTGGGTCGAACACGTCGAGGATGTTGGTGGCGGTGGACCGGCCCGTCCACGAATACAGCTTCTGCACGTTGCCGTTACGGACATCCGTGCTGCTGCCGGTGTTGCAGCCGCTGGCCAGGCCCGCGCTCGGGAAGGCGTTGTTGAAATCGGCCGCGCCTGAGGTCGACAGAATATGCAGCGCGGCAAAGCCGTCCTGAGGGTTGCTCGCACCATTGAACCAGCCGAGCACCGAGCCGAAGATGTCGGCGCCCAGGCTCACCAGCGCCTGGAACGGTTGGGGCGTGCTTTCGACAAAGTCCGCGAATTCGGAGCCCTTGTGTGGGGTGCCAATGGTCGTGACGGAGGCCACCAGATTGGGCACCACGGCGGCTGCGTAGCGTGATGTCAGTCCGCCCTGGCTGTGCCCGATCAGGTTGACCTTGGCCGCGCCGGTCGTGGCCAGCACGGTGCGGATCTGGCTGACGAGCTGCTCGCCGCGCACGGTTTCATCGTTGAAGGCGGAGACGTCCGCCACATAGACGTTGGCGCCGTTGGCACGCAGGTCTTCGGGGATCTGGTACCAGTAGTCCACCACGCCGAGGAACTTGCTGGTGCCCGAGAGGCCATGCACCAGCACGATCGGATATTGCGTGGCAGCGTAGGTGCTCGCGGCGTGTACGGGCGCTACCCCGAGGGTGAGGGCAGACGTCGCAAGGATGGCTGCAGCTACGTGCGTGCGCAGGAAGCTGCGTAGGGTGCGCAGCCGGGTGGTCTGTGACATTCGGTTGTCTCCTGAACATTGGATGGATGGTCGGCCTCTGTGGGCCGATCGCCCTCCGTTATCCGAAGTGCGTTATCGAACGTCAACTGAAGTGGAAGTTAGGCTCTAATGCTGCATTGCCGCGTGCGCAAACAAAAACCGGAGGGCGAGCCTCCGGTTTTGTAGGGTGCGATGCAGCAACGCCGTTATTCATCCTGAAACGCCTCTTCGCGCGTTTTGCGGATCGCGGGCAGCACCACCAGCAGCATCAACACCGCCGCCGCGATCAACAGCCCGAGCGACAGTGGCCGCGTGACAAAGGTGGAGAAATCCCCCCGCGAGAACTGCAGCGCGCGGCGGAAGTTCTCTTCCATCATCGGCCCCAGCACAAAGCCGAGCAGCATCGGTGCGGGCTCGCAGCGCAGCTTCACGAACACGTAGCCGATCAGCCCGAAGAGCGCCGTTTGAAACACATCGAACGTGGTGTTCGACACCGAATACACACCAATGCAGCAGAACACGAGGATGGCCGGATACAGAAAGCGGTAGGGCACCTTCAGCAGCCGCACCCACATGCCGATCATCGGGAGGTTCAGCACGATCAGCATCAGGTTGCCGATCCACATGGACGCGACGAGGCCCCAGAACAGCGCGGGGTTGCTGGTCATGACCTGCGGGCCGGGCTGGATATTGTGGATGGTCATGGCGCTCACCATCAACGCCATCACGGCGTTGGGCGGAATGCCCAGCGTGAGCAGCGGGATGAACGAGGTTTGCGCCGCCGCGTTGTTGGCGGATTCGGGGCCGGCCACGCCTTCAATGGCGCCTTTGCCGAATTCGTGCGCGTATTTCGATGCCTTCTTTTCCAGTGAGTACGACGCAAACGACGCCAGCGTGGCGCCACCGCCCGGCAGGATACCGAGCGCTGAGCCCAGCGCCGTACCGCGCAGCACGGCCGGGATCATGCGCCGGAAGTCTTCGCGGCTGGGCCAGAGGTTGCGCACGTGGTTGACGAAGGTCTCTCGGTGTTCTTTCTGCTCCAGGTTGACGATGATCTCGGCAAAGCCGAACAGGCCCATCGCCACGGAGACAAAGCTCAGCCCATCCGCCAGCTCCGGCACGTCAAACGAATAGCGCGCTACGCCAGAGTTGACGTCTGTGCCCACCAGGCCCAGCAGCACGCCCAGCACGATCATCGCCAGCGCCTTGGGCAGTGAGCCGGAGGCCAGCACGACAGCACCCACCAGGCCCAGCACCATGAGCGAGAAGTACTCCGCTGCGCCAAAGTGGAAAGCGAGTTCCGACAACGGTTTGGCAAACGCGGCCAGGATCACCGTGGCGACGCAGCCCGCGAAGAACGAGCCGAGGCCGGCGGTGGCCAGCGCCACGCCCGCGCGGCCCCGACGCGCCATCTGATAGCCATCAATGGTGGTGACCACGGAAGACGATTCACCCGGCAAGTTGACCAGGATGGCCGTGGTGGACCCGCCGTACTGGGCGCCGTAGTAAATGCCGGCCAGCATGATGAGCGCAGCCACCGGCGGCAGGGCGTAGGTGGTCGGCAGCAGCATCGCAATGGTCGCGATGGGGCCGATGCCCGGCAACACGCCGATCAATGTGCCGAAGATGCAGCCGATCAGTGCGTAGATCAGGTTCTGGAGGGACAGCGCCGTGGAGAAACCGAGCGCCAGGTTGGCAAAGAGATCCATCGGGTGGGTGCTCTGACTGATTAGGCGATGAACGCCGGCCAGAGCGGAATCTGCAGATTCAGCAGCCACACGAAGGTGCCCCAGCCGATGAGCACCATGACGCCCGCGGTGGCCAGCGCCCCGCGCCAGCCGAACTCGTGGCTCGCCAGGCTAGAGACCACCACCAGCGCCACCACCGAGAGCACCAACCCGAGCGGCTGTAGCAGCAGCCCGAACAGCACCACCGAGCCGAGAATCCACAGCAGCGTTTTCACATCCAGGCGCGGAATGCGGTCTGCCACGCCCTTGCGGGACAGCGATTGCGCCGTCACCACCACACCCAGCACCACCAGCACCACGCCCAGCCAGAACGGAAAGTAACCGGGGCCCATGCTGCTGGCTGTGCCCATGCGGTAGCTGCGCGCCAGGATGGCAAACGCCGCGCCCGCGACGATGAACATCAGGCCGGACGCAAAGTCCTGATGGCTGCGAATGAGGGGGCGGTTGTGTGGGGCGTTCTGCAAGTTCGATCTCCTGGGGCGCGAGCTACGTCGCGCGCATTACATTCCGCGCGTTACAAGCCGATTCCGCGCGCCATCAACACGGCTGCCAGCGGAATGAAAATGATCAGGTGCGATTCGATCATCACCCAGCGGCGCGTCTTGGCGATTTCCGACGGCGGGGGCACGAAGTCGGGCAGCGTCCGGGCCTGCTTCTTCCAACGCAGGATGGTCACGGTTGGCATGATCGACAGCAGCCCCACCAGGATGAACAGGCCGACTTTGACGTGGAAGACCGGGTTATGCACGTAAAACGCATAGCCCTTGGCGCCGTAGAACAGGCGCAGCCCGCCGGTGACGAGCACCGCCAGCGCAGCAAAGCCGTACACCGCGTCATAGCGGACCAAACGTTGGCGGATTTCAGGCGTCATGCCTGGGCGCAGCACCACGGCCTCGGCCGTCAGGAAGACGATCAGCGTGAAGATCGAGATGTAATGCAGGTAAGCCAGCAACGCATCAAGCCACATGTTGACCTCGTCAGGGTGGGGAAAGGGTTCGCGTGGTTCAGATCACGCCGCGCGTGCGCAGCGCGTCGATCTGTTCGGCGTTCAGGTCGAGCACGTCGCGCAGCACGGCCTCGGTATGTTCGCCAAGCAGCGGCGGGTGGCTGGCAGCCTTGGGCGGCGTGGCGCTCATCTTGACGGGGCTGCCGACCAGCTTGACGGTGCCCGCGCTCGGGTGCGGCAGGTCGACACGCAACCCGCGCGCCTGCACCTGCTCGTTGTCGAACACCTCGTCGAGATCGTTGATCGGGCCGCAGGGCACGCCGGCGGCTTCGAGTTTGCTGATCCACTCCGTTTTGCCGAAGCGCTTGACCATCTCCGCCAGGATCGGCACCAGCAGGTCGCGGTTGGCCACGCGCTGTGGGTTGGTGGCAAAGCGCGGGTCGTCGGCCAGTTCGGGCATGCCGCCGGCTTCGGCAAAGCGGCGGAACTGGCCGTCGTTGCCCACGGCCACGATGATCCAACCGTCGGCGGTCTGGAAGGTCTGGTACGGCACGATGTTCGGGTGCGCGTTGCCCCAGCGCTTAGGCGCCTGGCCGCTCGCCAGGTAGTTGGTGTTCATGTTGGCCAGCATGGCGACCTGCACGTCGAGCAGCGCCATGTCGATGTACTGACCCTCGCCGGTGCGGTCCCGATGCGCCAGCGCCGCCAGCACCGCCACGGTGGCATACATGCCGGTCATCAAATCGGAGATAGCCACGCCGGCTTTCTGCGGGCCGCCGCCGGGCAGGTCGTCGCGCTCGCCGGTCAGGCTCATGAAGCCGCCCATGCCTTGCACGATGAAGTCGTAGCCGGCGCGCGCGGCGTAGGGGCCGGTCTGGCCGAAACCGGTGATGGAGCAGTAGATCAGGTCCGGCTTGACCGCCTTGAGGGAGTCGTAGTCCAGCCCGTACTTCTTGAGCTGGCCGACTTTGTAATTCTCCAGCACCACATCCGCATGCGCCGCGAGCTGGCGGACGATGTCCTGCCCCTCGGGCGTGCTGATGTCGACGGTAATGGACCGCTTGTTGCGGTTGGCGGCCAGGTAGTAAGCGGCCTCGGCGGTGTCTTGCCCGGCCCCGTCCTTGAGCCAGGGCGGGCCCCAGGTGCGGGTGTCGTCGCCGGCGCCGGGGCGCTCCACCTTGATGACGTCGGCGCCGAAATCGGCGAGATTCTGCGCGCACCACGGGCCGGCAAGCACGCGGGTCAGGTCAAGAACACGGAGATGGCTCAGAGCGCCCATGGATTGACGAATCGACACGATTGGAACGAGTGCACTCTACACCACGCTCCAGCATCCCTCTAACCCCATGCGACGAATGGGCGCGAATAGGGCACGAACCCCGTATAATCAACGGTTTGCACTAATCCAAGGCGCTCAGGAGCGGGATGCTCCAGGGCGCAATGCTGACTCCGGCACCCCGCGACATGAAAGCCTCCGATATCCGCCAAAAATTCCTGACCTTCTTTGAGGGCAAGGGCCACACCGTGGTGCGTTCCTCGCCGCTGGTGCCGGGCAACGACCCGACGCTGCTGTTCACCAACTCCGGCATGGTGCAGTTCAAGGACGTCTTCCTCGGCACCGACAAGCGCCCGTACGTGCGTGCGGCCTCCGTGCAGCGCTGCCTGCGCGCCGGCGGCAAGCACAACGATCTGGAGAACGTCGGCTACACCGCGCGTCACCACACGTTCTTCGAGATGCTCGGCAACTGGTCTTTCGGCGACTACTTCAAGCTCGAAGCCATCACCTGGGCGTGGGAACTGCTGACCAAGGAATACAAGCTGCCGGCCGAAAAGCTGTGGGCCACCGTCTACCAGACCGACGACGAGGCTTACGACATCTGGACCAAAGTCATCGGCCTGCCGCCCGAGCGCGTCGTGCGCATCGGCGACAACAAGGGCGCGCCGTACGCCTCGGACAACTTCTGGCAGATGGCCGAAACCGGCCCGTGCGGCCCGTGCTCGGAAATCTTCTACGACCACGGCCCGGACGTGTGGGGTGGCCCTCCGGGAAGCCCGGAAGCCGACGGCGACCGCTACATCGAGATCTGGAACAACGTGTTCATGCAGTTCGACCGCCAGCTCGACCCGGCCACCGGCGAATACACGCTGACCCCGCTGCCCGCGCCGTGCGTGGACACCGGCATGGGCCTCGAGCGTCTGGCCGCCATCCTGCAGCACGTGCACAGCAACTACGAGATCGACCTGTTCCAGGCGCTCATCGCTGCCGCCGCGCGCGAGACCAACACCAAGGATCTGTCGAACAACTCGCTGCGCGTGATTGCCGACCACATCCGCGCGTGCTCGTTCCTGATCGTCGACGGCGTGATTCCGGGCAATGAAGGCCGCGGCTACGTGCTGCGCCGGATCATCCGCCGCGCCATCCGCCACGGCTACAAGCTGGGCTGCCGCGCCGCGTTCTTCCACAAGCTGGTGGACGACCTCGTCGCGCAGATGGGCGAAGCCTATCCGGAACTGCGCGATGCACGCGACCGCGTGGTCGAGGTGCTGCGCACGGAAGAAGCGCGCTTCTTCGAGACCATCGAGCACGGCATGTCGATCCTCGATGCCGCGCTGGGCGAACTGAAGGCCTCGGGCGCCAAGATGCTCGACGGCGAACTCGCCTTCAAGCTGCACGACACCTATGGCTTCCCGCTGGACCTGACGCAAGACGTCTGCCGCGAGAACGACGTGATCGTCGACGAAGCCGCCTTCGACGCCGCCATGAACCGTCAGCGCGAGCAAGCGCGCGCCGCGGGCAAGTTCAAGATGGCCGCCGGCACGCTGGACTACACCGGCGACAAGACCACCTTCCACGGCTACGACCAGCTCGTGCGCGAAACCGCGCGCGTGACGGCGTTGTTTGTCGATGGCGCACCGGTGCAGGAAATGCATCCCGGCCAGACCGGTGTGGTGGTGCTCGACCACACGCCGTTCTATGCCGAATCCGGCGGCCAGGTGGGTGACCAAGGCACGCTCAAGGCCGCCACCGTCTGGTTTGATGTGGCCGACACGCTCAAGGTGCAGGCTGATGTGTTCGGCCACCATGGCGAACTGCGTACCGGCGTGCTGAAGGTGGGCGATGCCGTGGCTGCGGAAGTCGATGCCGTGCGCCGCGCACGCACGATGCGCAACCACTCGGCCACCCACCTGATGCACAAGGCGCTGCGCGAAGTGCTAGGCAGCCACGTGCAGCAGAAGGGCTCGCTGGTCGATGCGGAGAAGACCCGCTTCGACTTCTCGCACAACGCACCGATGACGCCGCTGCAGATCCGCGAGGTGGAAGCCCGCGTCAACGCCGAGATCTTCGCCAACGCCGCCACGAGCGCCCAGCTCATGGGCTTTGACGATGCGGTCAAGAATGGTGCGATGGCGCTCTTTGGCGAGAAGTACGGCGACGAAGTGCGCGTGCTGTCGATCGGCACGTCGAAGGAACTGTGCGGCGGCACCCATGTGGCCCGCACCGGCGACATCGGCCTGTTCAAGATCGTGAGCGAATCGGGCGTGGCCGCAGGCATCCGCCGCGTGGAAGCGATCACGGGCGACAACGTGCTGCACTACCTGCAGACGCTCGACACGCGCATCAACGAAGCGGCTGCCGCGCTGCGTGCGCAGCCGTCGGAGCTGACCTCGCGCATCGTGCAGGTGCAAGACCAGGTCAAGACGCTGGAGAAGGAACTGGAGCGCCTGAAGTCGAAGCTGGCCGCAAGCCAGGGCGACGAGCTGGTGAGCCAGGCCGTGGACGTGGCAGGCATCAAGGTGCTGGCTGCCAAGCTGGACGGCGCCGATGCCAAGACGCTGCGCGAAACCATGGACAAGCTCAAGGACAAGCTGCAGACCGCGGCCATCGTGCTGGGCAGCGTGAGCGACGGCAAGGTCGCGCTGATCGCTGGTGTAACGGCCGATGCTACCGCCAAGGTCAAGGCTGGCGAGCTGGTCAACTTTGTCGCCCAGCAGGTCGGCGGCAAGGGTGGCGGCCGGCCGGACATGGCCCAGGCCGGCGGTACGGAGCCCGAGAAACTGCCGCAGGCGCTGGCTGGTGTGGCGGCATGGGTGCAGCAGAAGGTGTGATGTTGTAACGCTTTCAACGCGATGCGCCCAACGGCGCGCGTTCCCGGCAACGGGGCGCGCGCCGTTTTGTTTTGGGGTCGCACCTTGAGCCGCATTTGGGCATCAGGCACGGCATGGGCGACTTGTATAGAGATGGAGAACAAGTTGCCCTGGGGCGCTCCGGCGCTGGTGGCAGGTTCCGCCTTGGCCTATACCGGGGTAGCGTGGCCGAATGTGTCGGCATTGTGTGCGGCTGGCAGGCAACTTGCATCGGTCGCGCGCGCTGTTCCCCGCAGCGCAGGTTGGTCCTTATCCCCATCCCAGAATCCGAGGAGAACCATGAGCGTCTTATCTGACAAGGTCGACGCCCCACCGCCGCTGCCACCGCAGCGTTCGCTTGGGCGCAGAAGCAAACGATTGGCGCGTGCCATCGCGGTGGGCGCGTTGCTGGCGGCCGGCGTTGGCGCATCAACGCAGCCGGTGGCGCAACTTGCGCCGGAGTCGCACGCGCGCAAGGTCAAGGTGCTGATCATCAGCATGTTCGCGCCCGAGGCGCAGCCGTGGATCGACAAGCTGGGCCTCACGCAAGACGTGCCGGTGCCGGGCCTGTCGATTGACTATCCGAACGTGCATTGCAACGCCAACGATGTGTGCCAGCTCACCACCGGCATGGGCAAGGCCAATGCCGCGTCGTCGGTGTCGGCGCTGATCTACAGCGGGCAGTTTGATCTGCAGCGCACGTACTTCCTGGTGGCGGGCATTGCCGGGATCGACCCATCGCAGGGCACATTGGGTTCTGCTGCGTGGGCGCGTTATCTGGTGGACAGCGACCTCGCATGGGAGATTGATGCGCGCGAGGTTCCCGCCAACTGGCCCAACGGCTTCATCGGCATCAACACGCAGGGGCCAGGGCAGAAGCCGCCGCTGGACTACAAGACCGAAGTCTTCCGCGTGAACGAGGCACTGCTGCAGCAGGCGCTGGCGTTGTCCAAGAACGCGGTGCTGGATGACAACGCCACCGCACGCGCGTACCGGGCAAACTACCCGAGCGCACCGGCCAACCAGCCGCCCAAGGTCGTGCAATGCGACACCGCTGCCGGCAACACGTACTGGCACGGCGCCAAGCTGGGCGAACGAGAAGCCGCCTGGGTGAAGCTGCTGACGGACGGGCAGGGCACCTACTGCACCACGCAGCAGGAAGACAACGCTACGTTCGAAGCGCTCACGCGCGGCGCGAAGGCGGGCCTGCTCGACCTGCAGCGGGTGGCCGTGCTGCGCACCGCATCGAACTTTGATCGACCGTACCCGGGGCAGACGCCGTACGACTCGCTGGTCAACAGCAACTCGGGCGGGTTCGTGCCGTCGCTCAACAACCTCTATCTGGCGGGCGGTCCGCTGGTCAACGAGATCGTCACGCGCTGGAGCGTGTGGAAACACGGAGTGCCCTCGCTATGATCGATTCCCGACTCAAGACGCCTATGCGCTCCATCGCCAAGCTGTGCGCCGTGGGCGCGGCAGCCCTCACCCTGAACAGTTGCGCGTACGACGGCGTGAAGGTCATCGTCATCAACATGTTCCAGGGCGAGGCCCAGCCCTTTATCGACCGCTATGACCTGAAGGAGAAGGTGTACATCTCCGGCCTGTCGCCCGATGCGCCCAACATGCTGTGCAACTACGACGGCATCTGCCAGGTGACCACCGGCATGGGCTACGCGAATGCGGCGTCGACCATTTCCGCGCTGCTCTATCGCTCCAAGCTGGATCTGACGCACACCTACTTTGTGATTGCCGGCATTGCCGGGATCGACCCGGGGCAGGGCACGGTGGGTTCGGCGGCGTGGGCGCGCTATGCGGTGGACTACGGCCTGTCGCACGAGATTGATGCGCGCGAAATGCCCAGCGGCTGGCCCTACGGCTACTTCGGCATCGGCACCAAGGGCCCTGGCGAGAAACCGCCGATGGACTACCGCACCGAGGTGTTCCAGTTGAACGAGACGCTGCTGCAGAAGGCGTATTCGATGTCCAAGTCGGTCACGCTGGAAGATAGCCCTGAAGCCATCGCCTTCCGCAAGAACTACGCGACAGCCCCCGCCAACCAGCCGCCCGCCGTCATCCAGTGCGATGTCGCTTCCGCCGATACGTGGTGGGCCGGCCGCAATCTGGGCCAACGCGCACGCGACTGGGTGAAGACGATGACCGACAACAAGGGCACCTACTGCACCACCGCGCAGGAGGACAACGCCACGTTGGAAGTGCTCACGCGCGGCGCCCGGGCGGGCAAGGTCGATTTCAGCCGTGTGGCGCTGCTGCGTTCGGGGTCTGACTTTGACCGTCCGTACGACGGGCAGACGGCGTCCGATGGCCTCATCAACTACGCGCAGCAGGGCGGCTTCGTGCCGGCCACGCACAACCTCGTCAACGCGGCCAAGCCGTTGCTGGACGATATCGTGAACCGCTGGCCGCAATGGAAGCAGGGGGTGCCGGCAAGCTGATTGCAACGCGTTGTGTGAAGCATTGCTTTCATCAGAGTTTATTCTTTATAATGCGAATCATTCTCATTTGATGGGCGGCAGCGGGCACCTTGCCTGATCGCTGGCCATCGCTTTTGCCGGGCGAGCCAGCGGGTTTCCACCTGCCAGCCAACAGATCGACGCGCCGCTTGATGTTTCTGCGGCGCGTTTTCTTTTCCCCCAGCGTGTTCTGGGCGCGTCCGGTTTCGCCAATCCTGATCGACCTGTTGCCCGCGATGACCCGTCGTCTCACAGCTCGCGCTTTGTCTTGCGCGCTTGCCGCCATTCCTCTTGCTGTTTCCACGTTGGCCCGTGCGGAGGACGCCCAACCTGCTACCCAGGCGAAGGTCGACCTGGACGAAACCACCGTCACCGCACGCAGCCAGCGTGGCTTTGCGGCCAGCACGGCACAGGTGGGCGCGTTCCGGGGCATGGCGCTGCGTGACATTCCGGCCACCGTCAATGTGGTCACGCGCGAGGCGTTGGACGCGCAGCAAGACACCTCGCTGTATGACGCCCTGCGCAATACGGCGGGCGTGACGCGCCAGCAGCTCTCGGGCGAAACCTTCGACAACCTCGCCATCCGCGGCGTGACGCTGGAGAACCGCACCAACTTCCGCTTCAATGGCTCGATGCCGATTCCGGCGCTCACGGCCATCCCGCTGGAAGACAAGGAGCGCGTGGAAGTGCTCAAGGGCGTGTCGGCGCTGTACTACGGCTACACCACGCCGGGCGGCGTCGTGAACCTCGTCACCAAGCGCGCGGGCAGCACGCCTGTGACGACGCTAGGCATGCAGTTCGACAACAACGGCACAGCCATCGGCACCGTCGATGTGGGCCGCCGCTTTGGCGAAGACAACCAATACGGCATCCGTTTCAACGCAGCGGGCGGCTCGCTGCAATCGCCCACTAGCGGCATCGATGGCACGCGCCAGTTGGCCGCCGTGGCTCTCGACTGGAAGGTCAACAGCCGCCTGAGCCTAAAGGCCGACGTGGAATATTCGCGCAAGGTCATCACCGAGCAATCGGTGGTGACCTTGCCGGCAGCCCGCAATGGCGTGATCACACTGCCCGCCATGCCCGACCCCAGTAAGCGCATCGCACCCGGCTGGGCGGACTTTGATGGCAATAACACCAACGCGCTGCTGCGCGCCGACTACGCGCTCAACGATGCATGGCTGCTGACGGTGGAGGGTGGCATGTCCGAGACGGCGCGCACGCGGGCCTTCTCGGAGTTTCGCCTGACCAACCCGACCACGGGCGCGGGCACGCTGAGCGGCCAGCGCCAGAGCGGCCGCTGGAACACCAGCCACGTGCGCGCAGACGTTACCGGCACCGAGAAAACGGGCTGGATCACGCACGACCTGACCTTTGGCGTGGCGCGGTCCGATATGCGGCAAGCGGCGGTGTATTCCGATCGTTTTACCGGCGCGCAGAATCTCTATAACCCGGTGGACGTGGGCTGGCTGCCGACGAGCGGCACGGGCTTTACGGCCGCTCAGCGCGCTGTCGATACGGGCGTCTATGGGCTGGACCGCATGACGCTGTCCGAGCACTGGCAGGTCATCGCCGGGCTGCGCTACACCAGCTACACCAGCGAGCAGGCCCCCAACCGTTACGAGGCCAGCAAGACCACGCCGCTGGGCGCGATCATCTACAAGTTCACGCCCGCGCTTTCGACCTACGTGTCGTACGCGCAGGGCCTGGAAGCCGGCCAGCGCGCGCCCAATACCGCCGCCAACGCCAACGTGGCCATGCCGCCCGCGCTCTCCGAGCAGAAGGAAGTGGGCGTGCGCTACGAAACGCCGGCGGGCACGCAACTCGCCGCCGCCGTGTACGACATCGACCGCGCAGCCGCCTATACCAATGATGCCAACGTCTTCGTGCAAGACGGCCGCGAGCGCATCCGCGGTGTGGAGTTGACCGCCCAGGGCCGCGTCACCAAAGACCTGTCACTGCTCGCCTCCGCCGGGTGGACGGACGCCAAGTTCCGCGGCGTCGGCAACGGCCTCGACGGCAACACGCCCGAGAACACCCCGCGCAGCACCGCGAGCCTGTTTGCGGAATACACACTGCCGATGCTGCGCGCGGTGTCGCTGAGCGCCGGCGCGTACTACCTCGGCCCGCGCCCCGTGAACGATGCCAACCAGGCTGAGCTTGGCGGCACCACGCTCTTCAGCGCCGGCGTGCGCTATGTCACACGCATTTCAGGCAAACGCACCACGCTGCAACTCAACGTCGACAACCTCACCGACAAGCGTTACTGGGCCGGCGCCGGCAACAACCGCCTCTCGATGGGGGCACCGCGCCTGTTCAAACTCGGCATGAAGATCGACCTGTGACGAAGAGGCGGAACAAGGCATCCGCCCAGGCGCCAACACATTGCGCCCAGACGGCGTGGCCGTTGACGTTCCTGCCCTATGCGGCGCCTTGAATTTCTGTTGCAAGGAGGAAAAAGAGTGCAGGCCTGTTTGAGCGAAGCGAGTTGCCTGCACTCCCTCCTTGCGACAGAAATTCAAGGAGGGGGTCGCCGCATCGGGCGCGCCTTTCTTTGCTTACTTTCTTTGGCAAGACAAAGAAAGTGAGTCAGCCCCGGCAGGGGATGAAACAGGGGATGGACCACCAAGGCCCAAACTAACCCTTCCTCACCGCCCCCAACACCTCCATCGGCAACGGAAACACAATCGTCGAACTCTTATCCCCCGCAATCTGCGTCAGCGTCTGCAGATAGCGCAGCTGAATCGCCTCAGGCTGCTGCGCCAGCATCCGCGCCGCCTCCAGCAGCTTCTCGGAAGCCTGCAGTTCCCCCTCCGCATGAATCACCTTCGCACGCCGTTCGCGCTCAGCCTCAGCCTGCCGAGCAATGGCGCGAATCATCGATTCATTCAGATCGACATGCTTGATCTCCACATTGGCGATCTTGATGCCCCAAGGGTCCGTCTGGATATCAAGCACCTTCTGAATATCGAGATTGAGCTTCTCCCGCTCGGCCAGCATTTCATCCAGTTCATGCTTGCCGAGAATGGCCCGCAACGTGGTCTGCGCAAGCTGGCTGGTCGCCTCCAGAAAATTGGCCACTTGAATGATCGCGCGCTCCGGATCCACCACGCGGAAGTACACCACCGCATTGACTTTGACCGACACGTTGTCATGCGAGATCACATCCTGCGGCGGCACGTCCATCACCACCGTGCGCAGGTCCACCCGCACCATCTGCTGGATGGCCGGCACGATCAGCACCAGCCCCGGCCCCTTCACGCGCCAGAAGCGCCCCAGCAGAAACACCACGCCACGCTCGTACTCGCGCAGCACCCGGAATGACGAGATGACGAGCAGCACGGCCAGAAAGATCAGGCCGCCTGCGCTGAAAAATCCGTAGACCATGTTGTTTCTCCTTATGAGGCGGCGGCCAAGGGTTCGGCCGGCTCCACCAGCAGCGTCAAACCATGTCGCGCGATGACGAGGACCTGATCGCCACGCGCAATACCGCTGTCGCAGCGCACACGCCACCGCTCACCATGAATGCGCGCCCAGCCGTCGTTGTCGGCATCGGCACCCGATGTGTCGACGTCCACGACTTCACCCGTCATGCCGATAAGCGTGTCGCCGCCCGTGACCATCGGCCGGCGCCGCGCACGCACCGCCAGGCTGGAGACCGCCAGTACGACGGTCAGGCTGACCACGGCCAGCCCGATAATGAGCGGAAGCGGTACGCCAAAACCCGGTGTTTGCGTGTCGATCAACATGACCGCGCCAAGCACGAACGCCACGATGCCGCCTACACCGAGCGCGCCGAACGTCGGCAAGAAGGCCTCGGCCACCATGCAACCGAGGCCCAGCGCAATCAGCGCTAGCCCCGCGTAGTTGATCGGCAGCATCTGCAGCCCATAGAGCGCCACCAGAATGCACATCGCGCCCAGCAGGCCGGGTACCACCATGCCCGGCGTCGAGAACTCAAAGATCAGCGCATACACGCCCACCGTGAGCAGCAACAGCGCGAGGCTCGGGTCGGTGATGACGCCCAGGAAGTGGTTGCGCCAATCGGGCTCCAACACAAGGGTTTGTGCGCTAGCCGTGTGCAGCGTGACGAGACCGGCAGACGTACGCAGCGCGCGCCCGTCCACTTGCTTGAGTAGGTCGGCGATGTCGCTGGCGGTGAGGTCGATGACGTGCTGGTTGGCGGCTTCCGGCGCGTCCAGGCTGACGGCCTCGCGGACGGCGCGTTCGCCCCAGTCGGCGTTGCGGCCGCGCAGTTGCGCGAGGCCACGGATGTACGCAGCCGCATCGTGCATTTGCTTGCGGGCGAGGGTGTCTTCGTTGCTCGACGATGCGGCGGGCGCGCTGGCGGGTTTGGCCGCATCACCGGGGGAGGGAGCATGTCCGCCGATACCGATGGCCACCGGCGACGCTGCGCCCAGGTTGGTGGCGGGCGCCATCGCTGCAATGTGGCAGGCGTACAGGATGTAGGTGCCGGCGCTTGCCGCGCGCGCTCCGCCGGGCGCCACATAACCCGCCACCGGCACAGGCGAGGCAAGGATCGTCTGGATGATCTGCCGCATCGATGCATCGAGCCCGCCGGGCGTGTCCATTTGCAGCACGACAAGCTGCGCGCCTTGCTCGCGTGCCTGCTGCAGCCCGTGGACGACGTAGGCCGCGCTGGCCGGCCCAATGGCACCGTTGAGCGGCAGCACAACGACGGGTGCGGCAGCGATGGCAACGCTGCACCACGTGGCTGTGACGATGGCCGCCAGCCAGCCCATCCATTGCCGCGTCCACCGTGATCCTGTTGACGGTCGCATAGGCGCCTCCGTCGTGCTTGCCGCGCTTTATGAATTAGACCGGCGGCGCGGTCCAAGTGCTTCATTCAGTTTAGGCAGCAATGGCCTCGCCGATGGGCGTGTCGACTTCGGCATGCGGCTCGCGCAGCACCTGCACCAGCGCTTGCAGGGGGGGGCCCGCCATGTCGCGGTGCCAGGCGAGCACGGTGTCCACGCGGCCCGGTTTGCCGAGTGCGTGCACGCTGATCTCCGGCGCATTGGTGTACAGCTCCAGCACCGAGCGCGGCACCAGCGCCACCCCAATGCCCGCCGCCGCGCACGCGATGATGGCGTGGTACGAGCCCAGCTCCAGCACGCGCGACGGCACCACGCCATCGGCAGCGAACCAGTCCTCAATCAATTGCCGATACGCGCAACCCGGTTCAAAGCCGAGCAAGGCAGCGCTCTGTACATCGGTGGCGTGGCGGATGGGCGGATGCGCGCGGTGGGCGATCAATACCAGTTCTTCCGCAAAGGCGGGCAACGTGGTCATGGCCGCACGCGTGTTCGCCAGGCAGGCGGTCTCGGCAACGAATGCGCAGTCCACCTCGAAGTTCGACAGCGCTTGAAGTGACTGGCGCGTTGCCATCGTCACCAGTTCAAGCTGTACGCGCGGCCAGCGCTGGTGCAGCGTGGCCAAGAGTGTGGGCAGGCGGCTGGCGGCAGTGCTTTCCATCGATGCGATGCGCAGGCGGCCGTGTGGCTCGCTCGGCTGCACGGCCTGACGCGCTTCGGCGGCCAGGCGGAGGATGTCGTCGGCGTAGGTCAGCAGCGTCTTGCCGGCGGGCGTGAGCGCCATGCGCTTGCTCTCGCGCACGAACAGCTGCACGCCCAGCGACGCCTCCAGCTGCCGAATGCGCGTCGTCACGTTCGACTGCACGCGGTTCAGCTGCTGTGCCGCCCGGGTGACGCCACCTTCGCGCACCACCGTCCGGAAGATCTCGAGCGAGGCCAGATCCATGATGTATCTCAAATGCTAATGGGTTCGTTCAATATAATTCATTTTTCCGGATGATCGGCCTTGCGTAGGATGCAGTACCGATGCCGCCATCCCGAGCCCTTCCATGGAGCACATCCTGTCGTCGCCCTCCACCTATTCCGCTGCGCAGCACCAGCGCGCCACCGCCTGGCGCGTCGCGATCGCGGGCATGGTGGCGCTGTCGGTGGCCATGGGTATCGGCCGCTTTGCTTTCACGCCGATCCTGCCGATGATGCTGCACGATGGCAGCGTGACGCTCGCGCAGGGCAGTTGGCTGGCAACCGGCAATTACCTGGGCTACTTCGTTGGCGCGCTGGGTTGCATGGCGTTGCGCGGTGACGCTGCGCGATTCATCCGCATCGGCTTGGCGGCGACGGTTTTGCTCACGGCTGGCATGGGTGTGCTGGAAGGCCAGCCGGCGTGGCTCACACTGCGTTTTGCGGCCGGCATGATCAGCGCGCTGGTGTTCGTGTTCACCGCAGGCTGGTGCCTGCACAAGCTGACCGAACTCGGGCACGCGGCGCTGGGCGGCATCATCTTCTGCGGGCCGGGGCTGGGCATTGCCGTTCCGGGGTTGGCGGCCAGCGGCATGGTGGCGCTGGGCTGGCATGCAACGTCGGCGTGGATTGCGTTTGGCGTGCTGTCGGCGCTGCTCTCGGCGGCGGTGTGGTCCACCATTCGGCCGGAAGCGCGCTCGCCCGGTGCACCTGCCCCGGCCGCGTCCGGCCCCGCGCCCGGCCTGGATGTGCCCACCGCGGCCATCACGCTTGCTTACGGGCTGGCCGGCTTCGGCTACATCATCACCGCCACCTTCCTCCCGGTGATTGCGCGCAAGGTGCTGCCGGCTGGTTCGCTCTGGCCCGACCTGTTCTGGCCGATGTTCGGCGCGGGTGTGGCGCTGGGCGCGTTTCTTTCCACGCGGATCAGTCTGGAGCGCGATAACCGTTCGCTCCTCGCGACCGCGTATGCCATGCAGGCCGTTGCCGTGACAGTGAGTATTGTCTGGCCGACGGTGGCGGGGTTGGCTCTCTCCAGCACGCTGCTTGGCCTGCCATTCACGGCGATCACGCTGTTTGCCATGCGCGAGGCGCGCCGCTTGTGGCCGCATGCGGTGTCGCGCCTGATGGGGTTGATGACGGCGGCGTACGGCATCGGCCAGATCATCGGCCCGCCGCTGGCGAACCGGCTGTTTGCGGCCAGGGGTGGCTTCAATGCGTCACTGGTGGTGGCTGCAGTGTCGCTGGTGGTGGGCGTGGCTATCTTCATCGCGGTCAAGCGTGTGTCGCCCCTACGTGCGATACGTGCGTGATGGACAGCATGTAGCGCAGGTCCCCACGCGATCTGCACGTACGCTCTAGAATGCCTCCTCCATTGGAGGAGCCCCATGTCTTTTGCCCTGCGCCCCGGTGCCGTCGTGCCCCGGGGTGAGATCAGCGCCGCCGAGCGCGCCGTGCGTATCGACCTGGCCGCCGCCTATCGACTGGCCGCGCTCAACGGCTGGGATGATCTGATCTACACCCACCTCTCGGCCACGGTCCCCGGCGAGCCGGATCACTTCCTCATCAACGCCTTCGGCTTGTCGTTCGACGAGATCACTGCGTCCAACCTGGTCAAGATCAACGGCGCCGGCCAACTTGTTGGCGATTGGCCTGATGCCGCTACGCGGCCGTCCGTGAACGTGACAGGCTTTGCGCTGCACGCCGCCGTGCATGCCGCACGGCCCGACGCGCAGTGCGTCATCCACCTGCACAACACAGCAGGCATTGCCGTATCGGCGCAGAAGCACGGACTTCTGCCGCTGTCGCAGCATGCGCTGCGGTTCCATAAGCGCATCGCGTATCACGACTACGAGGGCCTCGCGTTCACGCCGGAAGAGGGTGTGCGCCTGACCGCATCGCTTGGGCCCCACTTCGCCATGCTGCTGCGCAACCACGGCACGCTCACCATCGGCCGCACGGTGGCCGAGGCGCATGTGCTGATGGCCACGCTTATCAAGGCGTGCGAAATCCAGATCCAGGCGTTGACCGCCGGTGAGGTCGTGTCGCCCACGCCGCAAGTGGCTGACCGCGCTGCGGAACAGCTAGAAGACGGCGGCGCCATCGAGGGCGCGATGGAGTGGCCAGCGCTGTTACGCAAACTGGATAAAATCGACGCTTCATACCGCGACTGATTGAACGAACACGGAGACACCATGCCGACTTTCCATATCGAGATGTTCGAAGGCCGCACCGTCGAGCAAAAGAAGAAACTCGTCGAAGAAGTGACGCGTGTCACCTGCGAAACCCTCGGCTGCGCCCCGGGCGCGGTCGACATCATCATCGCTGAGGTCAGGCGCGAGAACTGGGCCACCGGCGGCGTGCTGTGGTCTGAACAGAAGTAACCTGCGCCCCGAGCCCTCCACTTCATGCCCTCATGCCTGCCGCCATGCAACACTTCGCCTCCGACAACTACGCGGGCTTCTGCCCGGAATCGCTGAAGTACTTCCTGGAAGCCAACGGCAGCGGCCATGAGCCTGCGTATGGCGACGATTCCTGGACGCAGCGCGTGTGCGATCGCATCCGCGACTTGTTCGAGACCGACTGCGAAGTCTTCTTCGTCTTCAACGGGACGGCAGCCAATTCGCTGGCGCTGTCGTCGCTGTGCCAGTCGTATCACTCCGTCATCTGCCACGAACTGGCGCACATCGAAACGGACGAGTGCGGCGGCCCCGAGTTCTTCTCCAACGGCTCCAAGCTGCTGACAGCCAAAGGCGAGAACGGCAAGCTCACGCCCGATGCGGTGGAAGCGCTGGTCACGCGCCGCTCCGATATCCATTACCCAAAGCCGAAGGTCGTCTCGCTGACGCAGTCGACGGAAGTCGGCACCGTCTACACGGTGGAAGAGGTGCGCGCGATTGCGGCCATCGCCAAGCGCCGCCAGTTGCGTGTGCACATGGACGGCGCGCGGTTTGCCAATGCGGTGGCAAGCCTCGGCGTGCATCCGTCGGAGATCACCTGGCGCGCGGGTGTGGATGTGCTGTGCTTTGGCGGCACGAAGAATGGTCTGCCGGTGGGTGAGGCGGTTGTCTTCTTCGATCGTCGTCTGGCCGAGGACTTTGCGTATCGCGTCAAGCAAGCCGGGCAGCTCGCCTCGAAGATGCGCTTCATCTCCGCGCCCTGGCTGGGCCTGCTGGAAAACGACGTGTGGCTGCGCAACGCCCGCCACGGCAATGCGATGGCGCAACTGCTGCATTCGCGCATCGTTGATGTGCCTGGCGTGCGCATCATGTTCCCAACCGAATCGAACGCCGTGTTTGCCGAGCTGCCGCTGCCCGCCATCGAGGCGCTGCGCGCACGCGGTTGGAAGTTCTACACGTTCATCGGCGCGGGCGGTTGCCGCCTCATGTGTTCGTGGGACGTGCAGCCCGAAACGGTGGAAGCCTTCGCCGCTGATATCCGCCTCGCTTGCGAACAAGCCGCCTGACGGCACCTGACGCCCCTCGCCACCATGAGCTTCGATTACCGCTTCTGCCCGCAATGCGCCACGCCACTCGTGGAGCAGCACACGGCTGGCCGCCTGCGCACCGCATGCCCGGCGCCGGACTGCGGCTTCGTCCATTGGAACAACCCGCTGCCGGTGCTGGCGGCGGTGGTGGAGTATCGCGGGCAGATGTTCCTGGCGCGCAACGCGCAATGGCCCGAGGGCATGTTCGCACTCGTTACCGGGTTCATGGAACGCGACGAAACGCCCGAAGAAGGCATCGCCCGAGAGCTGAAGGAAGAGACGAACCTCGATGCGCAGTCGATCTCGTTGATCGGCGTGTACGAATTCATCCGCAAGAACGAGCTGATCATCGCGTATCACGTGGTGGCCGAGGGCGAGATCGCGCTGTCGGAAGAGCTGGTCGAATATCGCCTGAAACCGTTCGAGAAGGTGCGCCCGTGGACAGCCGGCACCGGTTACGCGGTGGCCGATTTTCTGACCGCGCGCGGCTTGCCCGTCAGCTACATCGACATCCGCACCGGCGAACCGGCTGAGCCGCCGCCACGGCAATGGCAGCCGACGCGGCTCGTTACAATAGCCGAATGATTCACGTGGGCGGCACGATGCTGCTCACCCGCACCACAGAGGAAGACATGGAGTTCCAGAAGGAAGTTGATGCGCGCGGCCTGAACTGCCCGCTGCCTATCCTGCGCACGAAGAAGGCGCTTGCCGATATGCAAAGCGGCGACGTGCTCAAGATTCTCGCCACCGACCCGGGCGCCACGCGCGACTTCCAGGCCTTCGCCAAGCAGACCGGCAACGAACTGCTGGAGCACAGCGAGCACGACAAGGTGTTCACGTTCTACATGCGCCGCCGCTAGCCGACCGCGCGCAAACCAAAACGGGGCGATCCGGTGGGTATCCGGATCGCCCCGTTTGTCATTCGAGCATCGGTGACGCGGTGTTACTTGCGCGCTTCCATCGCCATGCGCAGCGCCAGACCAGTCAGCACCGAGCCCATCAGATAGCGCTGCATCGACAGCCAGCTCGGTTTGCGCGACAGGAACGCGGCAATACTGCCGGCCGTGGCGGCAATCATCGAATTGACAGTGACGCTTACGCAGATTTGCGTGATACCCAGGCAGACTGATTGCACCAGCACGCTGCCGTGCGCGGGCTCAATGAACTGCGGCAGCAGCGACAAATACAGCACCGCCACCTTCGGGTTGAGCATGCTCGTCAACAAGCCCATCGTGTAGAGCCTGCGCGGGCTGTCCACCGGCAACTCTCGTACCTGGAACGGCGCGCGACCACCCGGGCGAACCGCCTGCCAGGCGAGATACAACAGATAGATCGCTCCGCCAAAGCGCAGCGCGTCGTAGGCAAACGGCACCGCCATCAGCAGCGCGGTAATACCGAACGCCGCGCACAGCATGTAGAAGACGAACCCTGTGGCGATACCCGCCAGCGACACCAGCCCTGCATTGCGCCCTTGGCAGATCGACCGCGAGATCAGATAGATCATGTTCGGGCCGGGCGTGAGCACCATGCCGAGCGCGACCAAGGCAAAGGTGAGCAGGTTTGTGAGCGTGGGCATGGCGGTGCGTGCAAGAACGGTAGTTGCGAGCGTGCAGGCTAGCATCCGTCACTCGCCGATCGACAGGTACAGAAATTCAAGAATCTCGCGGATTCTGTATCGGTCGGTAGGTGGGGCACGCGGGGTGGTGAGTATGGCGCTTTCCGTAGCTGATCGGGGCGGGTGACGCACAATAATCTCTCGTTACATCCTTAACGGTGTTCGTCACAGCCTTGGGCAGGCGAGGGGCCTAGACTGAAAGCAAGGTCCGGCACTGATCGGACGCCCTAGGAGAACATCAATGCAGAAAGCCAAGATCCTGACCTCCTTGCTGTTGGCTGCCTCGGCGCTGACGCCGCTTGCAAGCCACGCGCAGGATCGCGACCGCGATTACCGTGGCGATCAAGACCACCGCTACGAACAACGCGACTGGGACCACCGTGGCGACCGAGATCGCGACATGGACCGCCGCGCCGATCGCATGGCGTATCACCGCTGGAACCGCGGTGAGCGCATTCCGCCGGAATACCGCGATCGCCAATACATCATCGACAACTGGCGTGAGCACCGCTTGGCGCCGCCGCCGCGCGGCTATCACTGGGTTGGCGTGGGCGGTGACTACTACCTCGTGCGCCCCGACGGCTTTGTCTTCAACGTGACAATCGGCGGCTGACGCGCAGCTTCATCGCGCAAGAAAAAACCCGCGACAGTGTTGGCTGTCGCGGGTTTTTTGTTTGGAATGCTGGTGGAGCCGGCGCAACCGTATACGCAGCTGAATTAGGATCGCCAGCATTGCCTGGCCTGGCGACGTAGAGCGTGGTCTCGTTTATGTTGATCCATGCTCGCATCGCGGGGGGGGGCAAGGCTTGGCCCAGGACAATCCTAGCTATTTACGGGGATCGAACACTCGCACTCGCGTGCTCGTGAAAATCGGCTATTTAACGGCAGTTAGTTCCGGTCGCCGTCTCGGTGCGTAGTTGGCCCACGGCACCTCGCGAGCGAATGCTGATTGGCTTTGTGGCCGACTCTTTTTGCGCCTGCGCCGTCTTGAGCAGATCGTCGCGCAACGCTGTCGCTGCGCCCAGTAGCGCCTCGCCGTCACCCAAGGGCACCACGCGGCCGAGTCGGTAGTTCTTCACGCGCTCGGCTGGCGCTCCTAGGTCAAAGCAGACGATCGGCAGGCCGAGGCTCATCACTTCCGCGACCACAAATGAAAACGTCTCTGGCCAAATGGAGGTAAATGCGACAACGTTGACTTTGTGCTTCGCAATCAGATCCGCTAGTTCGTCGCGCTCGTACGAGCCAGTTATTGTGACTGTCCGCGACTTGCACATGCCGTCGAGCGCGCCGAGCACGGTAATGTGCGCCTCCGCGCCCCTTTTCTCTATTGCAGCCGCCATCTGCCCGACCACGCGTGCACCCTTATGTGCATTGATTCGCCCCACGACGCCAATGTTTAACGGCCCGCGCAGATCGAGTGACAGTGGTCTCGGCGCAAAGTCCGAGATGTCATGCGGCCGAAACCTCAAACCCACATGCCGTGTAAGCTGCGGGAACGCGCGAATTAGTAAAGCCTTGCTCGCCTGCGAGAAGTAGACAATTTCATCCGCTTCGGTCAAGAATGCCTCCCAGCGTCTGCGCCACAGGTGGATGTCGCGCTCTGCGAACAGCGACACCAGACCATCCTTCATTTCCGGCAGACATCTCAGGCACTGGTCGATGCTCGGCACGCCACAATACTCACCGTCCTTGTTCAGCAGGAAGTGCGACGGGCAGATGCTGTGGTAGTCATGCAGGTAATAAGTGACAGGTACTGCCTGGCTACGCATCAGCGACGTCAGGGCATCGAGTAATGCGATCTGCCGAGAGAACGAAACGGCGTTGTTCCAGTGCACGCGGCGCAGTTTCAGATCGGGGAACACTTGCAGAAATTCACCGAAGTTGACCGTGAACCGCTTCGATTCGTTCCCTCGGCGGCATTCAAGCACGTACTGCAGCGTCGGCACGTGGAACGTTAAAGTAAAGATAGTGGAATTGGTTGCAGTCAGCTCCTTCACCAGCGAATGGCGGAAGTGGTTGGCGCCTCCGCCGAGATCATGATCGACGATCAGATGGACTGAGCCGCTTGCGGTAGCAGCCATCCTGCGCGCAAGCTCGGTACTGTCGGCTGCGCGGCGTGGTTTGCCTCGCAAGTAGCGGTGCGTGACCGAAATGAGATCGCGGTAACGACCCGCGCGGATGAACTGCAGTGTTCTCGAAGCCAGATGCCGATAGATGGCCAACCGATTGCTGAAATGTCGCGCCGTGCCTCTCTGTGGCATAGCCATAGTGCTATTAGTCGGCAGTTCGGCGTACTTGCCGTCGGCCAGATACACCTCCAATGACAAAGAGACAATGTCCATGCGCTGAGCTTGGCCAAAAACATAGTAGCCGCTGCTTAACGCACGAGGGTCGTTCTTAAATGACTGTGCGACGTCCGCACGTTCGGTACCATAGACCGCCTGGAACTTCTCCTGCGAACCATCGCTAAATCTTAGGAGCACTCTCAGGGTGGTAATTTCCTGTGTGTCGTGCAAGGTCCACCCGAAGATAAGCATTGCCCCTTCTTCGTTGATCGCGGAGTGGTCTATCGACCAGCGAAATCTGGCGAGCTCTGTTTCCGCAGAGCCGTTTCCATTGAGTTGTGAGGACATGTTCTTTACGTGGGCTCGCCAGCGCGAATGTCGGGCGCCGACGGGCTCTCTACATGGTTACGCCAGTTTTTTTGCACGTTGATAGCGCTGGCAACCATACCAATGGAGTTGCGGCGGCCAATCACGCTATCGGCGAATGCGTGGCCCCTCACTTTACGGTACACGTCAGATGCCGCAATCAGGGCCATATATCCGCTCGTCGATATTGTCATGTATCTATATCAGTTAATCGCGCCTGCTCTTACCGCAGTCGTCGCTTAATGCCGGTCAACCCCTCCTGCTTCAAAATCTCCCATGCGCGCTTCGCGTAGCGCCCGGCGTGCTGCGGACTGCTAATCGCGTCCCCCGCCATCCGGCTGATGCGTCGCCACTGCAAGCTTTCCGGATGATTAGGCGTAAAACCCGCGGTGAGCTGCCGCTTGAGTTGCTGTAGTGCTTCGCCAGGTGCGCCGCCCTCGACACCTGGATATTCAAGCCTCGCCTGACCCTGAATCCAGCCGTAGAAGCCTTCATTCGACGCATCGAAAGGATTCGGATACGCACGCTGCAAATCAACGCGCTCTCGATAGATTAACCTGTGCTCCGGCTGGATTTTTTCACCATTCGAATACGTGCCGTACACCCAGTTCTTCTTGGTGAGCGGATCCGCCGCGAGATGCTCCGTTTCCTTGTCGTACCAATCGATCAGCACGTCCGCCCGAGAACCGGATTGTCCGTTGATGGCCGCCATGATCCGATGTGCGCCGCTGTCAAAGCCCGTGAAGTGATAGAAGCCCAGCGGCTCCCCATTAACCTTGAAGCCTTGTGCGAAATCGCCAGTGACCTCGCGTGTGGTCAGATTCCACGGCGCGACGTTGTGGCGGGGCGAGCGCATGATCGCCACATCGGAAAAGAACGCGGGCACGAGATCGATCCAGCGCTGATCGGTGAACAGGCCGTTCGGAATATCCGCGCGGCAGAAATGATAGATACGCTGCTTCCACCACTCCGCGAAGCGCATGCCCTCGTCCGTCGACGATACGCCCACGAATCCGAGGTTGTAGATACCATGCTTCAGGCTGCAGATCTCGTTGTCTATGACTGCACTCAGGCGCGTCTCCGGTTCGATTTGATGCGGCGTAAGGAGTATGTTCGCCTCATCAAGCGCTTCCAGCAGATCATCCACGCGAGAGAACAACACCATGTCCGGATCGAAGTAAAGCACGCGCCCCACGTCTTCTCGCGCGAGCAGCTTCTGCAGCATGAATGGCTTGATTGCGGTCGATAGCTCGACGATGTTGTGGCAGAAGGCCCAACCCTGCACGTCGGGAATATCGAGCGTCGCAAGGGGGTGAACTTCATCGAGTGGCTCACCTCCTAGGTCCACGTCTCCCGGCAGGACGTCGGACAGCGCTAAGTGCAACTCGATCTCTGGATGCAACTCGCGCAGCGATTTGAATAGTAGCCGGACTTTCGGAATGTAGTTCAGTGCGGCACTGGTAAAGACGCAAGTCTTTCGGGTCATAGGTTTAACCTTGTACGGGCTGATCACTGCGGCAAATCGGTTTCCGCAGTGAGTGTGGGTTTCGCGTTCGCCGAGATGGCGCAGTACCATCTTTAGCTGCGTTCATGCATTTTCCCGCGGTGGCTGCGTGAACGCCCCTGCAGTTCATACTCCAGGGCCTCGATGCGCTTCAAGCGTTCGATTGACAGCTCCTTAACTTCTTCCAGCGCTGCATCTGTCTGTTCAATTACCTTCTCGAGCGCCATCTTCTCGCCGAGGCGTTGTACCGAAAGGGCCTTGACTTCATTGAGCGCTGCATCGGTATCGTTCAAACGTGCTTCGAGCGTGAGCACCTGATTGAGGCGCTCCACGGATTGCGTCTTGGTTTCTTCAAGGGCCGCATGCACCTGGTCCAGACGCGCGCGCAATGCAGCGTTCTCATCGAGGCGCTGTACCGAAAGAGCCTTGACTTCATTGAGTGCTGCATCGGTATCGTTCAAACGTGCTTCGAGCGTGAGCACCTGATTGAGACGCTCCACGGATTGCGTCTTGGTTTCTTCAAGGGCCGCATGTGCTTCGTCCAGACGCGCGCGCAACGCAGCGTTCTCGTCGAGACGCTGTACTGAAAGAGCCTTTGCTTCTTCGAGCGCGCTATCAGTTTGCAGGAGGCGCGTCTCGAGCGCGAGAATCGAGTCCAGACGTGTGAGGGACGTCTTTTCTGCATCAGCAAAGGCGGACTGGATGTTCGACAGATGTGCTTCTAACTCATGAATGCGAGCAAGCCGCGCTATAGAGCTTTGCTCCAGAGCAGCCTTCTGCGCGTCCTGCGCGTGGAGCTCATGACATACGCGATTGAACTCCTGGCGCAGCGCCGCTGCGTCAGCGCGGGCGGCAACTAGATCAGCATCTCGCTGACGCAGCGCCGACCGAAGCGACTGCTGGCTGATGCCATAGAGTACCGCCGCACTTGCGTCATTGCGTCGGTACGTAAGTGACAGTGCTTGGGCACAGGCTGTCGCGCGGTCAGCTATCTCTACCGCATCGTTCATCGCGAAAACGAATGGAACTTCCGGATTACCAACGAATTCTGGCCAAGCCGAACCGAGCAGTTGGCCAGCCATCGCCAAACCGTGGTGCCACCAATCGCGCGCCTTCGCTTTCTTTGCGTCGAGCCACGACAGCGTACCCGCCCAGACAGCGGCATCGACTACCTTTGTGCCAAGCGTTGGTGTGATATGCGCGACGTCGGCTTTGGCAACTGCGACGAAATCAGCAAGCGCGGCATCGCGATCTCCGCTCCGCAGACGCAGGCGTGCTCGCACGTAAGTCAGTGAAACCTGCCAGCGCTGAACATGCGGGTTCCCGGAAGAAAGCGCTAGATATTCGGAGATTCGAGCGTCGAGGAGTGCAAGGTGTGCAGCGTCTGCATGCTCTTCCAAGGCTCGGTAGCAAACGATAGCCAGGGCCGCCCCATAATCGGCCGAATCTCGTGGGTAATCCACCAGCACCTGTTCAGCCAACTGCTTTAATTCGCCGGTGCGCCGAAGGCGGTATGGAATCTCGACCATGGCATGCACGAGCCACGGATTCATATAATGAGGGCTGAAGTCCACCAAATGCGTAGCGCCCAGGAAACGATCGTGCACCGTTTCGCAATAGGTTAACGAGTGGCCACTCTGTGGCGATTTCATCGCTACAGCGAGCCACCATTCTGCCTCCACGAGCGGCGCGCGGGCCGGCTCAATTGCTTCGAGAACGCGCGGCCGCTGAACCCACTGGCAATTTGCATTAACGAGTTTGCAGCCGCTCGCAATCTGCCGCACCGTCTGCTCGAGCACAAAGCCGTCGGCCATCTCCTTCGCTAGCCGCTCATATGTGTACACATGCAAATGATGGGGGTTTGGATCCTTACCGGTTTCATCGCTCCAGTCGTTCGGCACGCTAACGATGATGCGGCCACCCGGCCTCAGCACACGCCAAAATTCCTTGAGTAGCGCAGTCGGGTCAGCCACGTGTTCGAGGGTCTCAAACGACACGACCACGTCGATCGACGCGTCTTCAAAATGACTCAAGGCATCAGGTAAAAAACCGGCGATAAATTCGGTAATGTCACCTCCGAAACATCGCTTAGCGTAATCGACGGCCCATTCACTTCCGTCGACGCCATACAAACGACTTGCCTCGGACAGATGGCGCATTGCATACGTGCCGTAGCCGAGCCCGCACGCGGCATCAAGCACAATGTCGTTTGGTCGGATGAAGGTTGCAGCCCAGTCGTAGCGGATCACATGCGCGTCGGAGCGCCGCCCGGCCTCGCGTAGCATGTCCATGTGGAGGTCGCGCTCTTCGAGCAATCGCTCTATTGGGAAACGTGCTTCCGCAGTGGCGGGCACCGGTTCCAACACGGTTGCAAATTCGCGCGACGTCTGTTCGAGTTCTGCATAGCCAAGCACTCGATAGTACGCCGGGTGCTTACGATAGCCGAGTTCAAACGCGCGCCGCTCGACACTTTCGACCGTCTCCAGCACTTCGCTAGATAAATGTTGGATGTAGACGCCGCGCGTGCGTGAAAATCGCGCGTCAGAGAGTACGGTGATCAGCGCATCGTCTGGCAAGTTCAAGCAGACGAGGTAGGACATCGCAAGGAACTCATGGGGCCACGTAGCATGGCAGAGGCCATGCTGCATCGAAGCCGGCACGTCGCATTGCTCTAGGACCTCGCTGCCCGCGTCGCGTAGCATGCTACAGGCAGTCTTCGATAGTGCGCCGTAAACAATGAATCGGGCCGCCCCAAACGCGAGCAGCAGGCGACGGGCAACGTCGGCGTCACGCAATGGAAACTCCCTTCGTTGCCTCTGCCTGTTTAGCGACCACCCTAACCTCCATGGTTGGGCAGATGTCGCAGACACCACCGTACCAACGCTCGAACTTGTTCATCGAAACTCGAAAAAACGCACTTTCGTCAACCCAGTGGAGCATGCGCTGATGACCTGGTACCAACAGCTTTTCCTCTGTGACGTACGATTGAACTTCGTAATAGCCCTCGCCAAGCCGACATTCGAATCGCTGGCGCAATTCGATGATCTCGCCCTCGGTGAACTGACGATCCCACGTTTTGGCGGTGTCGCTGGGATGTGTCGACAGCAGATCCTCGTTGAAGGTGCCGCCCGAATAGATCTTCACGCCCTCCTTGTTGCGCAGGCGAAAGCCGAGGTTGAGGCCTTTGACGGTCGCGTTCACGCGGTATCGCACACGGACTTCAATCTCGTCACCGGGATAGAACAGATTGCATTCTTCGCCTGTCGCATCGAAGGTCGTTGTACACAGTACCTCAACATCGAGATCGCCAAATGACATGTCTCCGCTGCGGCTGCGCAGAGATTTTGCCTCGGCCACCACGGGCATCGCTGAATCTGCTGTAATGTCTGCTGCTACTCCCTTCGATTCTCTAAGGGGGGCTACGGCCGCGGCGGACTCCGCTTGATGGGTGCGCGGTTTTGCCGAGCTCGATAGATACTGTAGAACGTCGCGAGCTTGTTGGTTTTCCGCTTCGTGAAGCAGGCGTCGGTATTCCAGTACCACCTCGGACGATGTGCCCATGCAGACTGTTTTGCCGTCCTTGAGCAGCAGGGCACGGTCGGTAAGCGTGCGCACCGATTCCTGGTCGTGCGAGACGAAGAGCAAGCTACCGCCGTCGGAGAGAAAACGCTCGATGCGTTCGTAGCAGCGTTTTTGAAACAGCGCATCGCCCACGGCAAGCGCCTCGTCGACGATGAGGATGTCGGGATTGAGTTGCACCTGCACGGCGAAGGCGAGACGCATCATCATCCCGCTGGAGTATGTTTTGACGGGTCGGTCGATAAAGTCGCCGATGCCCGCGAACTGTTCGATTTCATCGAAGCGCTCGAGTACCTCCGCGCGGCGGAAGCCCAGCATTGCTGCGTTAAGGAACACGTTTTCGCGCCCGGTGAATTCCGGGTTAAAACCTGAGCCAAGTTCGAAGAGACCGGCAAGCCGGCCACGGGTTTCGACGCGCCCAGTGGTCGGTTTAACGATGCCCGCAACTACCTGAAGGAGCGTCGATTTGCCGGCACCGTTCATGCCAAGAATGCCGACACTTTCGCCACGCTTCAGGTCAAAGGAAACATCGCGTAAGGCCCAGAATAGGCGGTGATATTCCTTGTTCAGCCAGTGTTTCGGCAGCATGTGGTGGGCCACTCGGGGCAGTGCCCGCTGCATCCAGCGAGCCCCATACTGTCGCAGCCGATCGGAAGGCGACGAGTAAGCTCGAAAGCACTTGCTTATTGCATCAACACGAACTACAGCATCAGAGGACATCTGCAAAACCGTCGGAAGTATTCGAAAACCAGAGAAATCCTATCCAGGCGAACACCCAGCCCACCGCAAGTGCGGTGAGAAAAGCGGTTATGTTTGGAACGCGCCCCCAGAGCAACACGTCGCGCATTGACTGCACCTGCTCCGCGAGTGGATTGAAAGCAGCGAAGCCGCGGAGTGCTTCGGGAATGCCGGTCGGCGGGTAAAAAATCGGCGTAAAAAATAGCAACGCGGTCGTAACAAGTCCGACAAGCTGCGCGATGTCACGCACGTATACGCCGAGCGAAGCAAGGAACCAACCTGCGCCCAGTGCGACAAGCGCGACCGGCATGAGCACCAGCGGAAAGAGCAATGCGGTGATCGGTACATATCCGGTCCATAGCCACTCGCCGATTAGCAAAATAGCCGCGCTGATTGACGAATTGATGGCCGCTGTGAAGACCGTCATCCACGGGAGGATTTCCAATGGGAATACCGACTTCTTCACGAGATTTGGCGAAGTTGTCACGAGCGTCGGCGCTCGGCTCACGCATTCAGCGAAGAAATTGAAGACGATCAGCCCAGCGAACAGGACGAGCGGGAATGGAAAAGCCGAAGCGCCGGGCTCGTCCCAGCGCGACTTAAAGACCGCGCCGAATACGTATGAATAGATACCCAGCATGGCTAGGGGCAGCAGTACGGCCCACATCATCCCCAGATGGGATCCTCTATAGCGGGAGGATAGGTCGCGCTTGGCCATCTCCCACAGCAGGTGTCGATGACTGTGTCGGAGAGCGGCAAAGACTTTGAAAGGATGCATCGCGGCAGGAACCCCACCCCGGGGGGGCGGGGCGTCAATTAATACGGGCAGGGCGCTGATTATACAGACCGGGACACAGGTTATACGAGGAACCCTCCAAAAGAGGGGCGACTCATGATGGGGCGCTGTGGCTGGGAGTCGCTTGGGAAAATTAGTACAACAAAACCCCGCCGAGCCAAGCCCAGCGGGGTTTCATTGCCAAACGTTGAAGCCGTTTGAAAGGATTTTGGTGGAGCCGGCGGGAATCGAACCCGCGTCCGCAAGCCCTCCACAGAGAGTTCTACATACTTAGTTCTGTCATTTGATTTAACCGCCGCATCGCGGACGAACACGCTCTACGACGGCGATTCACTAGGTTTTCGTCTCTAGGCCCGTGACTCACCTAAAGCTTATCTGACGTAAATGACCTCGCTAGTCTTGCGACCCTAGCCCGTCAGCGAGCCAGTGCGAGGACGGCGGCCCTTAGGCTGCCAGTGCGTAACGTTCGTCGTTAGCAGTTATTGCATTCCCATTGATTAACGAGGTGACGGGTCCTCGGTATGCCCTCCACTGCTTTGCAACCCACGTCGAAACCAGGTCGGCCCCAGTAAGGAAGAGAAGATTATCCCATAGATGGGCTACTTCAGCGAGAAATCAACCCGTGTCGTCTTGCCCTTGTCCTTGATGCCCTCGGCGTTGAGCTTGGGCGCCACCACGAAGAGGCGTCCGGGCTCCACACGTTCGGCCAGCGCCACATGCACGGCATTCGCGCGGCGCTGGGCGAGCTCGCGCAGGTCCGCATCCGTCACTTGCACGTTGGTTTCCATTAGCTTGCGCATCTCATCGGGCGGCAGGGATTTCGCCAGGCCGATCATGTTGCGCGGCTTGGGGAATTTGGCGGCTTTGTACGCGCGTTCAAGGTACTTGTTGGTCTCTTCCGGTGTGACGGTGGTATCGGCCTCGGCGGCGTCACCTGCGTCTTTGAGCTTTTGCTCGCGGATCTGGCGGTTCACGGCTTCGCGGCGCAGGCCGTCGCGGTCGAATTCCGGGTCGACGCGGCCGACGATGTCGAGCTTGAGCGACGGGCGATCCTTCAGTGCGGTAGCCAGCTTGTCGAGCTTGGCAACCGATGCCTGGCTGATGTTCGACGTGCCGGGGTCGAACTCGATGTAGCCGAGTTCTTCGCCACCGCCTCCGAATGCGCTGGCCAGCAGCGAGAACGGCGCCGTCACCGCCCGGGCGATCAGGTTGACGAACGCACGCAGAATCACACCGCCGATGCTGAACTGCGGATCATCCAGCGAGCCCGATACCGGCACGCGCACGTCGATCTCGCCACGCGAGTTTTTGAGCAGCGCCACCGCCAAGCGCACTGGCAGGTTGGTTGCATCCTTGCTCTCCACACGGTCACCGAAGGTGAGTTGGTCGATGAAGATGTGGTTGTCGGCCGTCAGCTTGCCCTGGTCGAGCAGATAGTGCAGATCCATCGTCAGCTTGCCCTTGGTGATCGGGTAGCCGGCGTACTTGGCGGAGTAGGGCGTGAGGTTGGTGAGCTCCACACCGTCGGCCTTGGCGGTCAGGTCGATGAATGCCGTGGGCGCGAGCGGGTTGACCTTGCCGTGGATGTCGACCGGCGCCGTGCCGTCGACGCTGCCGCGCAGCGTAACGTCAGCGGGCGGCTGGCTGGCGGCGGTGCTGATCGTGCCGATGTTGCCGCCAATGGCGGTCAGGTTGGCGGTGTAGTTGGGTTTGACGAAGTTATCGGTGAAGCGGATGTTGCCGTCCTGCAGCGTGATGGCGTCGATGCGCAAGTCAGCGCCGCCGGCTTTGGCGACAGGCGGTGATGAAACCACCGCAGAGGCGGGGCTCGCTTGCGGCGCGGATGCAGGCGCAGGTTCGGCCTGCGTAAGCGAACGGCGCTCTTCTTCGGGCTGCACGCGGATGTCCTGCAGGTTCAGGCGGCCGTTCGGGTTGATGATGACCCGCGCGTAGAACGTCGAAAGCGCCACGGCGCCCACGCGCACGTGCGGCGTGTTGCCGTCGTAGTTCGCCTGGATGCGGTTGAGTGCAAGGGAGCGCCAGCGCAGGAAGTCGTCAGAGCTGACGCGGTCTTGCAGGCGCACGTTGCCCAGCGTGGCGTTGCCCTGGTAATTGACCGTCAGCGCCTTGCCCTGATTGAGCACGAGGCGCCCGTCCATCGTCAGCAGCGCGCTGGTGATGGCGGCGTTGAGGGATTTGTCGAGATACGGATCGAAGCCGGCAAGCGACAGGTTCTGCGAGCTCACCCGCAGGTCGGCCTTGAGCGGTTGCGGCACGACATCCCCACGCACGTCGAGCTTGCCCTTGCTGCCGAGCCCCGCGTTGATCTGCACGTTGACCGGCTTGCCGAGGTCGCTCGATGCGTTCTGAACGACCACGTTCAAGGGCTCGACCCGCGCCTTCACCGGATGCGCGTTGGTCTGGTCTTCAAAGCCGACGGCGCTGTTGTCCAGTTTCAGCGTCTGCACGGTCACGGCCCACGGCTTCTCTGCCGGCGCGTTGGCTTTCGCTGGCGGTGCGGCGGGCTTGACGGTCACCGGTTGCGGGCCGTCGAGCAACGTGAGCGTGGTGGTGCCGTCTTTCTTGCGTAGCGCGTCGAGCTGCAACCCGTCAGCGCGCACTTCGTTCAGGGCGATGGTGCGGGCGACCAGGTCGAAGCTCTTCACGTCAGCGCGCAGCAGCTTGGCGCGTAGCGCGGTGTCCTTGCCGGATGCCGGCGCCATCGACACGTCGGCGAGGGTTACCGTCAGCGGCTCCGCTCGGACGTTGAATTTGTCGGGCCCGAAGTCGAGTGCGACCTTGCCGTCGGCCGACAGAGCACCGTTCTGCAACTGCGGCGCGCCAGCCTGCCGCAGGTACGGGCCGATACCGGCCAACTTTACGCCGTCGAGCTTCAGTTCCAACTCGCCGTTGCTCTTCTCCAGCGACGTGTTTCCTTTGACATTCAACGTGCCGCCCTGGGCCAGCTTGGCACCCACATCAAAGGTGGTTGGCGCGCCAAGCGTGCGCACGGCCGCGTCACCGTGGAGGTCTTCGAGCGTCAGATCGGCGGCCGGTTGCGTGGTGGCATCGTGCCAGTGGACGCTGCTGTTGGCGAGCTGGAGCTTGTTGACGGCCACGTCCAGCGGCTTCGGCTTTGCGGTGGGTGCCGGCTCCGGTTTGGCCGGTTTCGCGTCAGCCGGTGCGGGTTTGCCGCCCAACCGGGCGAAGTTGATCGCGCCGTCGGGACCACGCGCAGCATCGACACGTACGCCGTCGACCGCTAGCACATCGAGGTGGAAGACATTGTCGAGCGGGCGTACGTCAGCGAGCGTCGCGCGCACTTGCTTGGCGGCCACCAGCGGTGCCTTCTTGGCGTCGGTCACCTCCAAGTTGTCCACGCCCGCGGTGCCATGTACACGCAGCACCGGCGCACCGGTCTTGGGTTTCTGGAAGTCGATCGTCAGATCGGTCGTCAGCTTGCCTTGCGGTACGGTCACCGGCAGCGGGCCGGGCACGTAGCCGAGGTAGCGGGGCAACTCCAGGCCGTCGACCTTGATGTTCAGGTTCGATTCCAGTGAATCGGCAAACGGCTTGGTCTTGCCGGCAAAGTGCAGTGGCGCTCCATCAATGGTCGCCGCCAGCAGGGGTTGCACGAAGATATCCACATCCGCTGGCAGGCTCGCGAGGAATGGCACGCCAATCTGCAGTCCCTCCACCTTGTGCTGCGCGCCGAGCGGCTGGTCGACAAACTCGATGGCACCGTTGGTGAGTTGCAGGTTGGCGAACACAAAGCGCGCCGGCTCGGTGGACTTGGGCTTGGGCGGGTTTTCCGGCTGGTTCAGCTTGTCGACGATGTCAGAAAAGTTGAAGCGCTGTTCGGCGGTGCGCACAATGTGCACGCGCGGCGCGTCGATGCTCAGCTCTTCAATGACCGGGGCGCGGCGGAAGATCGAACTCCACGACGCATTGACGTGCAGGTGGCCCACATCAACGAACGGCGTTTTGCCATCGCGCTCGGCAATGTGGAGTTGATCCACATCGAGCCGCAGCGTGTATGGGTTGATGCTGATCTTGCCGACCGACACGGGGCGATCCAGCAGCTTGCTGAGCTGGGTTTGCGCCAGATGGCGCAGCAACGGCGGCCCGCCGAACGCGCCCAGCAACCCAAACACCACCAGAAAGATCAGCACGCCGAGCCCGATGCGCTTGGTGCGCCGTGAACTGCGGACCTGTGTCGCTGCCCCACGCACGCGTTCAAGTCGTGTACGCCAACCGCTGGTGTTCGATGACAAATCAGGACGCGAGTCGGGGGAGGTGCTCATGCTGGTGTCAGTCCGGCCACGGTGTGGCGTGCTTCGTCAGTCGGTCGAGCGCCGCGTCCTGCTGAGGAGGCGGCGGTCGTGAAAGGTGCCGGGTATCCGCCCCGGTGTCTGCTTAGGCGCGCTGCGATTCGAGCAGCAGTGGGATCAGCTCGGCGGCACTTGCGATCAGCGCGTCGGCTTGCCACTCAACGGGCGATGGTCCATTACCACAATAGCCGTAACTGGCCGCAATGGTAGGCATGCCGGCGGCGCAGCCCGCTTCGATATCGCGCAGGTCGTCACCCACGTAGACGATCTGCCGTGCGTCGATCCCAATCGATTCGGCTGCGTGCAGCAACGGGGCAGGGTGGGGTTTGGCGTGAGGCGTGGTGTCGCCCGCAACCACGCAGGCCGGAGGCACCGGAAACGTCAGCTGCGCCACGAGTGGAACGGTCAGCCGGCCAGATTTATTGGTGACGATGCCCCACGGGATGCCGGCGCGCCCCAACTCGGTCAGCACGTCGTCCATGCCCGGAAACAGCCGCGTGTGCACGCAGATGTCGGCTTCATAGTTGGCCAGAAAGGCCAGCCGCAACGATTCGAATTCCGGATCCCCAGGTCCCACGCCAAAGGCGACGCCAATCAACCCGCGTGCGCCATGGGATGCCACCGGGCGAAACGCCTCGTAGGCCATCGGTTCGAGGCCGCGGTCTGTGCGGACTTTGTTGGCTGCCGCGGCCAAGTCCGGCGCGGTGTCGGCCAGCGTGCCGTCCAGGTCGAACAGCACGGCACCCAGCGGATTCGGAAACTTGCTGGGCGTCATGCGTTGTCGGGGCGGCGCGTGGCCATCAGGTAATTGACGCTGGTGTCGTTTGTTAGCGCGTAGCGGCTGGTGATGGGGTTGTATTCCAAGCCGCGCATCTGTTGGGGTTCGAGCCCCGCCGTGCGAATGAAGCCAGCAAGCTCAGACGGACGGATGAATTTGGCGTAATCATGCGTGCCGCGAGGCAGCATGTTCAGCACGTATTCCGCCCCAATCACCGCGAGCAGATAGGCCTTCGCGTTGCGATGGATGGTCGAAAAGAACACGTAGCCGCCCGGTCTCACCAACGTCGCGCAAGCCCGCACAACGGATGCCGGGTCGGGCACATGTTCGAGCATCTCCATGCAAGTTACGACGTCAAAGCTGGCCGGCTCGCGGGCCGCAAGGGCTTCTGCTGCGATCTCCTCGTATTCAACCGCTACGCCAGCTTCCAGGCTGTGAAGATCGGCTACCCGCAATGCTTTGCGTGACAAATCGATGCCTTTGACGCTGGCCCCGGCACGCGCCATGCTCTCCGAGAGGATGCCCCCGCCGCAGCCGACGTCGACCACGCGCTTACCGGCCAGCGGCACGATCGACTGGATCCAGTCCAGACGGAGCGGGTTGATTTCGTGGAGGGGCTTGAACTCGCTGTTCGGATCCCACCAGCGGTGGGCGAGTTCACTGAATTTTTCGAGTTCGCCGGGATCGGCGTTCGCGTGAGTGGTGGTCATGTTGCGCTGCGGCTGGGCAGTTCGGCTAGGTGGGGAAATGTACCAAAAAGCACCGTCCCGACCAAATGACGCACACCGGGAAAAAGGTTTCACATTGAAACAGAGGTGAACAAACGCGCATGCGCCTTCTCCAATTGTCACCTTCCTTTAAGGAGAGATCATGAAATCCAAACAGATTCTGGTGGGACTCGGGATTGCGGGCCTGACCGTGCTGGCTGGCTGCGCCGCGCCGGGCTACGGCGGTGGATATGGTGGTGGCGGGTATGCTCCGCCGCCGGCCTATGGTGGCCAGCCGCAACAGCAGCCGGGCGCATTGTACGGGCGCGTGGAGTCGATCCAGCCGATGCAGGTGCCGGCCAATAGCCCGGGTATTCTCGGTACGATCATTGGTGGCGTGGCTGGCGGTATTCTCGGCCACCAAGTCGGCGGTGGTACTGGCAACACGGTCGCGACCATCGGTGGCGCGGCGCTCGGCGCCTACGCAGGCAACCAAGTCGAGCAGCGGGCGGGTGCTGGCGGACAGACGGTGTATCGCATCAGCGTGCGGCTGGACGATGGCCGCGTAGCTACCGTCACGCAGAAGAACCCGAATAACCTCCGTGTTGGCGATCGCGCCATGGTCGCCAACGATCAGGCGACGCCGTCCTACTAATAGAGATAGGGAAGGCGAAGTCCAAGCGGCGGCGCATGAGCGTCGCCGCTTTTTCTTCAGTCTTACGTGTCGGCGAGGTGAGCAATGGATTGGCGCCCCGTATCCCCGACACGCGGGCAAAAAAAAGCCCAGCTTTCGCTGGGCTTCTTCTTCGGCAAAAACCGAATTACTTCTTCGTACCGACCACTTCGACGTCCACGCGGCGGTTCGGCTGTTGGCAGGCGATTTGTGCCTTGCGCGAGCCCTTGCACGACTTCGGATCAACCTTCAGCTGACGCTTGCCCTTGCCTTCCGTGTACACACGGTTGGCTTCGATGCCCTTGCTGACCAGGTAGCCCTTGACGGCTTCAGCACGACGGACCGACAGGCGGTCGTTGTACTTGTCCGAACCGAACGAGTCGGTGTGGCCAACGGCGATCACGACTTCCAGGTTGATGCCTTGCAGCTTCGAGACGAGGTCGTCCAGCTTGGCCTTGCCTTCCGGCTTCAGCACAGCCTTGTCGAAGTCGAAGAGGGTGTCAGCAGCAAACGTGACCTTCTCGGAACCAACCACCGGTTGTTGCGGCTTCGGTTGTTCCGGCGTCACTTGGGCAGCAGCCGGAGCCAGAGCGCCATCGCACTGTGCGTTGGCAGTTGCCGGCGTCCAGAAGCCGTTGCGCCAGCACAGTTCGTTCGTGCCGTTCTTCCAGACCCACTCGCTCGTGCCGTTACCCCAGTTGTCGTTGACGGCCTTCTTTTCGTAGGGCACGGACTGAGCGTAAGCGGATGCAGTCAGAGCTACCGCAGCTGCAGCGAACGCGAGCTTGGCAAATTTTTTCATATTTCTCCTCTCAGGATGAGATCACCGCAGAAGACTGCGAGCAGATGGGACGAAAACAAGTCATACATTCTTCGGAGTGTAGCATCCTCGATGTAGCGAATTCGCCACTTCGAACAATGTCTGCCTCTTCGCTGGGGGATTGTGCCACAAGCACGCACTCCTAAAAAGCAAATATAAGCGATTCGAACGGGGTGCCATGGCCTTGTGGTGTGTACGCAACAAGGCAGGAAACGGCTCGCAAACCCTTATGGGGATTGGATTGGCGGTTTTGGCGTTCCTCGCAGGGAACGTGCCCGGGGTTGAGCATGCGCCGCACGCCTGTGTGAGGGGAGGGGGCTTGCGGCATGGTAAAATGTTTTGTTATTCGCGCAACCGCAGCGCCTAGTAGTGCTCACTATCGTGGTCACTGCCGGGCCTCCCACCGTTCGCCCAATGGATCAATTCGCCAAAGAGACACTCCCGGTATCGCTCGAAGAGGAAATGCGCAGTTCGTACCTCGCTTACGCCATGAGCGTGATCGTGGGCCGCGCCCTTCCAGATGTACGGGATGGTCTCAAGCCGGTGCATCGTCGTGCGTTGTATTCGATGCACGAGCTGAACAACGACTGGAATCGCCCCTATAAGAAGTCCGCCCGTATCGTTGGGGATGTGATCGGTAAGTACCATCCCCACGGCGACACGGCTGTATACGACACCATCGTGCGGATGGCGCAGAACTTCTCGCTGCGCTACATGCTGGTCGATGGTCAGGGTAACTTCGGTTCCGTCGACGGCGATAACGCCGCGGCGATGCGTTACACCGAAATCCGCCTGTCGAAGATCGCCCACGAATTGCTGGCTGATATCGACAAGGAAACAGTCAACTTCGAGCCGAACTACGACGGTTCCGAAACCGAGCCGTCCATTCTGCCGGCGCGCATTCCCAATCTGCTGATCAACGGTTCGTCCGGGATTGCGGTGGGGATGGCGACGAACATTCCGCCGCACAACCTGAATGAAGTTGTCGACGGCTGCCTGCATCTGCTGCGGAACCCAGAAGCGACGGTCGACGAGCTGATCGAACTGATTCCGGCGCCGGACTTCCCGACGGCCGGCATCATCTACGGCATTTCGGGCGTGCGGGAGGGCTATCGCACCGGCCGCGGCCGCGTGGTGATGCGCGCCAAGACGCACTTTGAGGATATCGACCGTGGCCAGCGCCAAGCGATCATCGTCGACGAGCTGCCGTATCAAGTTAACAAGCGCACGCTGCTCGAGCGCATCGCCGAGCTGGTAACGGAGAAGCGCATCGAGGGCATCTCGGATATCCGCGACGAGTCAGACAAGTCCGGCATGCGCGTGGTGATCGAACTCAAGCGTGGCGAAGTGCCCGAGGTTGTGCTCAACAATCTCTATAAGAATACGCAGCTGCAGGACACGTTCGGCATGAACATGGTGGCGCTGGTCGACGGCCAGCCGCGCCTGCTGAACCTGCGCCAGATGCTGGAGTGCTTCCTGCTGCACCGCCGTGAGGTGGTGACGCGCCGCACGGTGTTCGACCTGCGCAAGGCTCGCGAGCGTGGCCATATCCTTGAAGGTCTGGCCGTGGCGCTGGCCAACATCGATGAGTTCATCGCCATCATCAAGGCCGCGCCGACCCCGCCGGTCGCGAAAGCTGAGCTGATGAGCCGTAGCTGGGATTCGGGTCTGGTGCGCGAGATGTTGTCGCGTGCCGAAGGCGAAACCGCAGGCGGGTGTGACGCCTATCGTCCGGAAGGTCTGCTGCCGGCGTTTGGCATGCAAGGCGACGGCCTGTACAAGCTGTCCGACACCCAGGCGCAGGAAATCCTGCAAATGCGACTGCAACGCCTCACTGGGCTGGAACAGGACAAGATCGTCCAGGAATACCGCGAAGTCATGGCCCAGATCGCCGATCTGCTGGACATCCTGGCACGTCCGGAGCGCATTACCGCCATCATCGTCGAGGAACTGACCGCTATCCGCGCCGAATTCGGCGATGAGCGTCGCTCGCAGATCGAGCACAATGCGACTGAGTTGGATACAGAAGACCTCATTACGCCGCAAGATCTAGTGGTGACGCTGTCCCACAGTGGCTATATGAAGAGTCAACCGATCTCGGAATACAGGGCGCAGAAGCGTGGTGGCCGCGGCAAGCAAGCAGCTACGACCAAGGAAGACGACTGGATCGACACGCTATTTGTCGCCAACACGCACGATTACATCCTGTGCTTCTCGAACCGCGGCCGCCTGTACTGGCTGAAGGTCTGGGAAGTGCCGCAAGGCAGCCGCAACTCCCGCGGCCGTCCGATTGTCAATATGTTCCCGTTGTCGCCGGGCGAGAAGATCAATGTGATCTTGCCGGTCAAGCAATTTGACGAGCAGCATTTTGTCTTCATGGCCACCTCGAAGGGCACGGTGAAGAAGACGGCGCTGACGGAATTCTCCAACCCGCGCAAGGCCGGCATCATTGCCGTGGACCTGGACGAGGGCGACTTCCTGATCGGCGCGGACATCACCGACGGCCAGCACGACGTCATGCTGTTCTCGGACGCCGGCAAGGCGGTGCGTTTCGATGAGAACGACGTGCGACCGATGGGCCGTCAGGCACGTGGTGTACGCGGCATGAACCTCGAGGAGGGCCAGCAGGTGATCGCCATGCTGGTGGCGCCCGCAGAAACGGAAGGCGAAGGCGCGCAAGCCGTTGCTGGTAGCGTGCTGACGGCCACCGAAAACGGCTACGGCAAGCGTACCCCGATCTCTGAATACACCCGTCACGGCCGGGGCACGAAGGGCATGATCGCGATTCAGACCTCGGAGCGGAACGGCAAAGTGGTTGCCGCCGCGCTGGTGTCGCCCGAAGACGAGATCATGCTGATTACGACGGGCGGTGTGCTGATCCGCACGCGTGTGGACGAGATCCGCGAGATGGGTCGAGCCACGCAGGGCGTTACGCTCATCTCGGTGGGCGAAGGCAACAAATTGTCCGGGCTGCAGCGCGTGGTGGAATCCGATGCGGAAGGGGCGGATGGTGCCGCCGATGCGGTTGACGCAGACGCTGCGCCGGAATCCGACGCACAGTCGGATGACAGCAGCGAGACATAATTAGAAACATCTTTTGCTTGCCGCTGAGCGCAGTTCTGTCATGATGCCGGACCTGTGCGCGGCAAGGGATTGGAACTTTTACATCACACGCCCGGCCCAAAGGCAACGCTTATCTTTAAGGGAGCAACAATGCACAAGAGTCTCAAACTGAAACATCTGATCGTGGTGGCCGGCTTCGCTCCGCTGTTTGCTTTCGCCCAAGCTGGCGATGCTGACAAGACGGCCGCCATCAAGGACTTGCTGACGACGATGAACGTCGATGCAGCGATCAAGGGTCAAGGTGAAGTGCTGCAAAACGGTGCCAAGCAGGAAGCCCCGCTGGTGCTGGAACAAGCGCTGGTCGAGAACAAGACCCTGAACGATAAGCAAAAGCAAGCTGCTGTCGATAAGCTGAAGGCGAACGGCGCCGTGCAGCGCATGACGGACAGCGCAGGCAAGGCTTTCGAGACGGACGCCTTCCGCAAGGACGCCCTGCAGGCTCACTACGATTCGCTGGGCAAGTACTATTCGACCCAGGAAATCAAAGACCTGACCGCATTCCTGAAGACGCCGAGCGGCCAGAAGTTCATGGCCAACCAGGGCAAGGCCATGCAGGAAGTGTGGGGCAACGTGATGCAGAAGTACGGCCCGCAAGTTGGCAAGTCGATGCGCGACATGGCTGACAAGGAAATCGCAGCCGCGACGAAGGGCAAGTAACCAAACTCAGGACCGGCGCGAACCCTCGCGCCGCCAGTTGGTGGATAATGGCTGTTTGGGTTTACGCCCAGACAGCCATTTTTCTTTTGTCCTTCGCCCCATGAACCAAGCGGATCGAGCTCTTCAAGCCAGCCAGGCGCGCGTGTACAACTTTTCGGCAGGTCCGGCAGTGCTGCCGGCCGAAGTGCTGGAGCAAGCGAAAGAGGAGATGCTCTCCTGGCAGGGCAGCGGCATGAGCGTGATGGAGATGAGCCATCGCGGCCGCGAGTTCGAAAGCATCCTGGCAGCAGCCTTTAGTGATCTGCGCGAGTTGCTGGCGGTGCCCGACAACTACGAGATCCTGTTCCTGCAGGGCGGCGCCATCGCCGAAAACGCCATCGTGCCGCTGAATCTGATGCGGCGGGTGTCGGCGGAGGCGCCCAAGGCCGACTACGTCGTCACCGGCACGTGGTCGGTGAAGTCGCAGCAGGAGGCGCGCAAGTACGGCGAAGTGAATATCGCCGCCACGAGCGAGGCCGAACGCTTCCACAAGATTCCGGATGTGGCGAGCTGGAAGCTGTCGTCCGATGCCGCCTACGTGCACCTGTGCACCAACGAGACCATCGTGGGCGTGGAGTACCAAGAGACGCCGGATATCGGCCAATCGCACGGGCGTGTGGTGGTGGCGGATGTTTCGAGCCACATCTTGTCGCGGCCGATTGACTGGAATGGCTACCAAGTCTTGTACGGCGGCGCGCAGAAGAATATCGGCCCTGCGGGCCTGACCATTGTCATCGTGCGCAAGGACCTGCTCGGCCACGCACACCCGCTGTGCCCGTCGGCGTTCAACTGGCGCCTCGTGGCCGAGAACGGCTCGATGTACAACACGCCGCCCACCTACGCGATCTACATCGCGGGCCTCGTGTTCCAGTGGATCAAGCGCCAGGGTGGCGTCGAGGCGCTGGAGACGCGCAACATCATCAAGTCGAAGATGCTGTACGACTTTATCGACGCCAGCAGCTTCTACCGCAACGAAATCCATCCGACGTGCCGTTCGCGCATGAACGTGCCGTTCTTCCTCAACGATGAATCCCGCAACGACGCGTTCCTCGCGCAAGCACGCGAGCGCGGGCTGGTGCAGCTCAAGGGCCACAAGTCCGTGGGCGGCATGCGCGCGAGCATCTACAACGCGATGCCGCTGGAAGGCGTGGAAGCGCTGGTTGACTTCATGCGCGACTTTGAGCGGGCGTCCGCTTAAGTTGCACGCTCAATCACGGCAGAACATTGCGCGAAGCGCCTGCTTTGCGCGGCAATTTGCAATCCGTTGCCGAACCCGATTCTTACAATGACCAGTCAGTCAGACGATACGAAACAAAACAAGGACGCCGCACTCGCGGCGGAGCTGGCACCGTTGCGCACGCAGATCGATGCCATCGATAGCCAGCTGCTGACCCTGCTCTCGGACCGCGCCAAGGTGGCGCAGGAAGTGGGCGAGGTGAAGAAGCGTTATTCGGCGCCAGCGTTCCGGCCGGACCGCGAGTTGCAGGTCATCCGCAAGATGCAGTCGAGCAATGCGGGCCCGCTGCATGACGAGAGCATCGCCGCCATCTGGCGCGAGGTGATGTCCGCGTGCCGGGGTCTGGAGCAGGCGCTGCGTATCGGCTACCTCGGGCCCGCAGGTACGTTCTCGGAGCAGGCGGTGTTCGCCCACTTCGGCCACGAGATCCAGACGGTGCCGTGCCCGAGCATCGACGAGGTGTTCCGCGCGGCGGAGTCCGGCACGGTCGATTGCGGTGTGGTGCCGGTCGAAAATTCGACGGAGGGCGTGGTGTCGCGCACGCTCGATCTGTTCTTGCAGACGTCGTTGAAGATCAGCGGCGAGATTGCGCTGCGGGTGCACCACAACCTGCTGCACAAAACGGGCGACATGTCGCAAGTGAAGGTGGTGCGTGCGCACGCGCAGGCGTTGGCGCAGTGCCAGCGCTGGCTGAACACCAACTACCCGCACTTGGCGCGCGAGGCGGTGTCGAGCAACGCTGAAGCCGCACGCATGGCAGGCGAAGATGAAACCGTGGCCGCACTGGCAAGCGTGCAGGCTGCCAACCGCTATGGCCTGCACGTGGTGCGCGCCAACGTGGAGGACGATCCGCACAACCGCACGCGCTTCGTCGTCATCGGTAACTACGAGACGGAGCCGAGCGGGCGCGATCACACCTCGCTGATCCTGTCGGTGCCGAATGAGGCGGGTGCGGTCTACAAGCTGTTGGCGCCGCTCGCGGACAACGGCGTGTCGATGTGCCGCTTCGAGTCGCGTCCGGCGCGCAGTGGTGCGTGGGAGTACTACTTCTACGTCGACGTGGAAGGGCATCAGCGTGACCCGCAAGTGGCGCGCGCGCTGGAAAAGCTGCGTCATGACGCGGCGTATTTCAAAGTGCTGGGGTCCTATCCCTCTGCACACTGAGGGATTCGAGATGCCTCGCACAGGCGCGGGGCATCCATAACAGAGGAGCACCCCATGTCTTTGCAGTTCGGCCCTGAGTACGTCCGCGCCATCGCCCCCTATGTGGCCGGCAAGCCGATTTCCGAAGTGGCCCGCGAGTTCGGTCTGGACGCCGCGCGCATCGTCAAGCTGGCGTCCAACGAGAACCCGCTGGGCATGCCGCAGTCGGCCAAGAATGCGATGGTTGCTGCCATCGACGATTTGGCCCGCTACCCGGACGCCAACGGCTTCAGCTTGAAGGCCGCACTGCATGACAAGTTTGGCGTGCCGCAAGCGTGGATCACGCTGGGCAACGGTAGCAACGACATCCTCGAGCTGGCCGCCCGAGCACTGGTGGCGCCTGGGCAGGCCGTGATGTACGCACAGCACTCGTTTGCTGTGTATGCGCTGGCGGCGCAGGAAGTGGGCGCGCGCGCCATCGAGGTGCCGGCCCGCGATTATGGCCACGATCTCGACGCCATGGCCGCAGCCATTACGCCAGACACGCGCCTCATCTACATCGCCAACCCGAACAACCCGACCGGCACGTTCTTGCCGGCGGAAGACATCGCCGCCTTCCTGGCCAAGGTGCCGCCGACGGTCGTCGTGGTGCTGGACGAGGCGTACAACGAATTCCTGAAGCCCGAGCAGCAGTACGACTCGGTTGCGTGGGTGCGGCAGTATCCGAATCTGCTGGTGTCGCGCACGTTCTCCAAGGCGTACGGGCTCGCTGGGCTGCGCGTGGGCTACGGCATTGCGCAGCCGCAATTGACCGATCTGCTCAATCGCATCCGGCAGCCGTTCAATGTAAATAGCCTGGCGCAGGCCGCTGCGGTTGCCGCGTTGAATGACGCTGAATTCCTGCGCCAGTCTGCGGAGCTGAACGCCGCCGGCTATGTGCAACTGACGGAGGCATTCGATCGTCTGGGCCTGGAGTATGTGCCCTCGTCGGGCAACTTCGTGCTGGTGCGCGTGGGCGATGACAACGGCGCCGGTGCGCGCGTGAACGTCGCGCTGCTCAAGCAGGGCGTGATCGTGCGCCCGGTCGGTAACTACGGCCTGCCGCAATGGCTGCGCATCAGCATTGGTCTGCCGGCAGAAAACGCCGCCTGTATTGAAGCGCTGGAAGTGGCGCTGGCGCAGGAAAAAGCCGCCGCGTAACTTCTGTTGCGACCGCCGCGCGGGCATCGGGCGCCGCGCACATCGGGCTACAATGCCGCTTTGCTTTTTTCTGGCAGGGCGGTGTTGTGGCCTCTTCTTTTTCCAGTTCCCGGTTGGTGATTGTTGGCGTCGGCCTGATCGGCGGTTCGCTGGCGCTGGCGTTGCGCCGCGCGGGCGTGGTCGGGCACATCGTGGGCGTCGGGCGCTCAGCCGCGTCGCTGGAGGCCGCCATTCGCCTGGGCGTGATCGACGAGGCCCTCCCGATGGAAGAAGCGGTGCGCGGCGCCGACATGGTCGTGCTCTGCGCGCCCGTGGCGCAGACGCTGCCGTTGCTGCTCGCCATGCAGCCGCACCTCGGCCCGGATACCATCGTTACGGATGCCGGCAGCACCAAGTCTGACATCATCATGGCGGCCAAGACGGCCCTGGGAGACCAAGTCGGCCAGTTCGTGCCTGCGCACCCGATTGCCGGCCGTGAGCTGAACGGCGTGGAGGCTGCGCTGGCCGATCTCTACGTCGGCAAGAAAACCGTGATCTGCCCGCTGCAGGAAAACCGCCGCGCCGATGTCGAGCGCGTGCAAGCCATGTGGGAAGCCGCGGGCGCGTATTGCCACATCATGTCGGCCGTGCAGCACGATGCGGTGTTTGCCGCCGTCAGTCACCTCCCGCACGTGCTGTCGTACGCGCTAGTCGCGCAGATCATCAATGCCGAGGACGCCGACCTCAAGCTGGATTTCGCTGGCGGTGGCTTCCGCGATTTCACGCGTATTGCCGCCTCGTCGCCCGAAATGTGGCGCGACATCTGCTTGTCGAACCGCGAAGCACTGCTGCGCGAGCTGAACACCTACGAGGCCGTGATCGGTCGCCTGAAAACCATGATTGCCGAGCGCGATGGCGCGGCGCTGGAACGCGTGTTCCGCCGCGCCAGCGATGCGCGCCTGGCCTGGCCGCAGCGCGTGGCCTCCACCACGCAACCCGAATAACGTTTTGAACTGATTGGATTCATGGAATACCTCGACGTCGGTCCGCTGAAGGCGGCGCGCGGCACCATCAAACTGCCGGGCTCGAAGAGCATCTCTAACCGCGTGCTGCTGCTGGCCGCGCTGGCGCAAGGCGAAACCGTCGTGCGCGAGCTGCTGGACTCCGACGACACGCGCGTCATGCTGGGTGCGCTCGACAAGCTCGGCGTCTCGGTTGAGCGCCTTGGCGAGAACGATTACCGCGTCACCGGCACGGGCGGACGTTTCCCGAGCAAATCCGCTGACTTGTTCATGGGCAACGCCGGCACGGCCATTCGCCCGCTGACCGCCGCCCTCGCCCTGCAGGGCGGTGAGTACACGCTGCACGGCGTACCGCGCATGCACGAACGCCCGATCGGTGATCTGGTCGAGGGCCTGCGCCAAGTCGGCGCGCGCATCGAATACACCGGCAACGAAGGCTACCCGCCGCTGGCGATCCATGCTGCGCCCGTCAAGATCGACGCGCCGATCCGCGTGCGCGGCGATGTGTCGAGCCAGTTCCTGACGGCGCTGCTGATGGCGTTGCCGCTGGTGGAGTCGGCTGGCAACGTCACCATCGAGGTGGTCGGCGAGTTGATCTCCAAGCCCTACATCGAGATCACGCTGAACTTGATGGCGCGGTTTGGCGTGCAGGTGGAGCGCAACGGTTGGGCATCGTTCACCGTGCCGACCGGCGTCACCTACAAAGCGCCCGGCGAAATTTTCGTGGAAGGCGACGCCTCGTCCGCGTCGTACTTCCTGGCCGCCGGCGCGCTGGGCGGCGGGCCAGTGCGCGTGGAGGGCGTGGGCATGTCCAGCATCCAGGGCGACGTGCGCTTTGCCGACGCGCTCAATCGCATGGGCGCCAACGTCATGGCGGGCGACAACTGGATCGAAGTACGCGGCGTCGAGCGCGACGATGGCAAGCTGCACGCCGTCGAACTGGATTGCAACCACATTCCCGACGCGGCGATGACGCTGGCCGTGGCCGCGCTGTTTGCCGATGGCACCACCACGCTCACCAACATCGCCAGCTGGCGAGTAAAGGAAACCGACCGCCTGAGCGCCATGGCCACCGAACTGCGCAAACTCGGCGCCACGGTGGAAGAGGGCGTGGACTACATCCGCGTGACGCCTCCGTCGCAATGGACGCCGCCCGCTGGCGGCATCGACACTTACGATGATCACCGCATGGCGATGGCCTTCTCGCTGGCTGCATTCGGCCCGGTGCCCGTGCGCATCAACGATCCGCGCTGCGTCGCCAAGACGTTCCCGGAATATTTCACGGCGTTCGGCGGCATCACCGCTTGAAACGCAATTAACCGACAGCATTTCATCATGTCCGACGCCGCTGCTTCCACGCCGTACCCGGTCATCACCATCGACGGCCCGACTGCATCCGGCAAGGGTACCGTCGCGCACCAAGTTGCCGATTTGCTCGGCTTTCACCTGCTGGATAGCGGCTCTCTGTACCGATTGGTGGCCCTCGTCAGCATGCGCGAGAACGTGGACGATCACGACGTTGCCAGCCTCGTCCGTATCGCCAGCGAACTCGATGTGCGCTTCAAGGCAGATCACATCTGGCTCAAGGGAGAGGATGTGAGCCTGGCGTTACGTCATGAGTCGGTCGGCAACCAAGCCTCCGCGATTGCCGTGCACGGGGCGGTGCGTGAGGCCTTGCACGCACGTCAGCGCGCGTTCCTGGAAGCACCTGGCCTCGTCGCCGATGGCCGCGACATGGGCACCGTGGTTTTCCCCGAAGCGGTGCTCAAGGTGTTCCTGACGGCAAGCGTGCAGGCACGCGCCGAGCGGCGCTATAAACAATTGATTGCAAAGGGTTTTTCTGCTACAGTGGAAAGTCTTTCGCAGGACTTGGAAGCGCGTGATTTGCGGGATCGCACCCGCAGCGTCGCGCCGCTGCGTCCGGCGCAAGATGCGCGGCAACTGGATTCGTCCGACATGTCGGTCGATGAAGTGGTCGCGCAGGTACTGGACTGGTACCGGCAGGTGCAGGCCGCCAACAAGGCGAACTGAGCCGGCTGAACTGGTTCGATCGGTGCCGGCGGCATGTTGCTGTCGGCGGTTGTTCAACTCATAACCCCGCATACCTGTCTTCGCCCATCCTGAGCGAAAGCCATGCGAGGCATGTTCTGCGGATGCCTATTTTTTATGTCCCAAACTAACGAATCTTTTGCCGCCCTGTTCGAAGAGTCGATCGCCAAGTCCAATATGAAGGCTGGCGAAGTGATCTCTGCGGAAGTTGTGCGTATCGACCACAACTTCGTCGTTGTGAACGCGGGCCTGAAGTCCGAAGCATTTGTTCCGGTCGAAGAATTCCTGAACGACCAGGGCGAGCTGGAAGTGCAAGTCGGCGACTACGTTTCGGTCGCAATTGACGCACTGGAAAACGGCTACGGCGACACCATCCTGTCGCGCGACAAGGCCAAGCGCCTGGCTTCGTGGCTGAACCTTGAGAAGGCACTGGAATCCGGCGAGATCATCTCCGGTACCGTGACCGGCAAGGTGAAGGGCGGCCTGACCGTCATGGTCAACGGTATTCGTGCATTCCTCCCGGGTTCGCTCGTCGACGTGCGTCCGATCAAGGACACCACGCCGTACGAAGGCAAGACCCTCGAATTCAAGGTCATCAAGCTGGACCGCAAGCGCAACAACGTTGTGCTGTCGCGCCGTGCCGTGGTTGAAGCCACGCTGGGCGAAGAGCGTCAGAAGCTGATGGAAACGCTCAAGGAAGGCGCGATCGTCAACGGTATCGTCAAGAACATCACCGACTACGGCGCGTTCGTGGATCTGGGTGGCATCGACGGTCTGCTGCACATCACCGACCTGGCATGGCGTCGTGTGCGTCACCCGAGCGAAGTGCTGTCGGTTGGCCAAGAAATCACCGCCAAGATCCTCAAGTTCGACCAAGAGAAGAACCGCGTCTCGCTGGGCGTCAAGCAACTGGGCGAAGATCCGTGGGTCGGCATCTCGCGCCGCTACCCGCAAGGCACCCGTCTGTTCGGCAAGGTGACCAACCTGACCGACTACGGCGCGTTCGTTGAGATCGAAGCCGGTATCGAAGGCCTGGTCCACGTGTCGGAAATGGACTGGACCAACAAGAACGTGGCGCCGTCGAAGGTTGTCCAGCTGGGCGACGAAGTGGAAGTCATGGTTCTGGATATCGACGAAGACAAGCGTCGTATCAGCCTGGGCATGAAGCAGTGCAAGGCCAACCCGTGGGACGATTTCGGTCGCAACCACAAGAAGGGCGACAAGCTGTCGGGCCAGATCAAGTCGATCACCGACTTCGGCGTGTTCATCGGTCTGCCGGGCGGCATCGACGGCCTGGTGCACCTGTCGGACCTGTCGTGGCAAGAAACCGGCGAAGAAGCCGTTCGCAAGTACAAGAAGGGCGACGAAGTCGAAGCCGTTGTGCTGGCCATCGACATCGACAAGGAACGCATCTCGCTGGGTATCAAGCAACTGTCGGGCGATCCGTTCAACAACTTCGTGTCGACCAACGACAAGGGTTCGATCGTGAACGTCACGATCAAGACCGTTGATCCGAAGGGCGCCGTGGTGCAACTGGCGGACGACGTGGAAGGCTACCTGCGTGCCTCGGAAATCTCGAGCGACCGCGTGGAAGATGCCCGCAACGTGCTGAAGGAAGGCGAACAGATGACCGCGATGATCGTCAACATCGATCGCAAGTCGCGCAACATCAACGTCTCCATCAAGGCCAAGGACAGCGCCGACCAACAAGAAGCGATGCAGAAGTTCGCGGCGGATACCGGCACGGCTGGTACCACGAACCTCGGCGCGCTGCTGAAGGCGAAGCTGAACGAAACCAACCAGTAAGCATCCACCGGGTCGACCCTAAAGAGCGACGAGGACGCGCGCACGATGCCCATGACCAAGTCCGAACTCGTGGAAAAGCTGGCCGCCCGCTTTCCGCAGCTGTTGCTGCGGGATGCGGATATCGCGGTCAAGACGATCCTAGATGCGATGTCCGACGCCCTGGCGGACGGCCACCGCATCGAGATCCGCGGGTTTGGCAGTTTCGGGTTGAACAAGCGTCCGCCGCGTGTCGGGCGCAACCCCAAGTCTGGCGAGAAGGTACTGGTGCCCGAGAAGCGGGTGCCGCATTTCAAAGCGGGCAAGGAGTTGCGCGAACGGGTTGACCGCAGCCTCGAGCGACAAGGCGAACTCTCTACGGAGGGTGAGCCAGCAGTGTCGCTTACGGCTGTCAAGGCCGCCCGACAGGTTGACGGCAATCGCCAAGCCGCTGCATTTTCAGCGGAGACGGCGGGGCCGCTGGTCATGTCGCGGTAAGCCTTGGTTGCAAAGGTGTTTCAGAAACGCCCCGGTTTTGCCGGGGCGTTTTTTATTGGTGCCGCCCCGGTGCCTATACGCTCGTGCGTGGCTGGCCGACAGGTGAATCCGCTACAATGCGGCACAACCCGGCATTCGCACGCTCAGTCGCTGCACCGCCGTCTGCTTCCGAATCCGCATGAAATTTCTCGTCTGGGTCATCCGCATCCTGTTGTTTGTGCTGCTCTTTGTGCTGGCACTGCACAACACGGCGGAAGTCTCGCTGGTGCTGCCATTTGGCGTGACGTGGCGCGCGCCGTTGATCTTGATTGCACTGGCGTTTTTCGCGGCCGGCATTTTGCTGGCCATGTTGGCGATGGCGCCGCGCGTGATGCGGCATCGCTTTGCCGCGAGCCGCCTGCGTCGCCAGATCGGCCGCATGAAACAGGCTGAAGAGGCGGTGACACCGGCCGAGGTGTCTGTCCCCGTCGTTGCCGATTCCCCGTATCACGTTCCCGGCCCCAAGGTCTGACGCATGGATTTTGATCTCTGGTGGCTGTTGGCCATCCCCCTAGTGTTTGGCTTGGGCTGGATGGCTGCCCGCCTTGATGCGCGCCAGTTGCGCACCGAGCAGTCCTCGCTGCCGCGCTCGTATTTCAAGGGGCTGAATTTCCTGCTCAACGAGCAACCCGATAAGGCGATCGATGCCTTTATCGAAGTCGCCCGCCTGGACCCGGAAACCACCGAACTGCACTTTGCACTGGGCAGTCTGTTTCGCCGCCGTGGCGAGACCGAGCGAGCCATCCGCGTACACCAGAACCTCGTCAATCGACCTGATTTGCCGGCCAACGAGCGGGATCATGCGCTGTATGAGCTGGGTCAGGACTTCCTGCGCGCTGGCTTGCTGGATCGGGCGGAAGAATCCTTGCGCATGCTGATGGAAGGCGCATTTGCCGAACCGGCCAAGCGCGTACTGCTCGAGCTGTACGAAATCGAGAAGGAGTGGAGCAAGGCGATCGATGCGGCCCGCGAGTTGCAGACACTGCAAGGCAAGGATTATTCCGTGCAGATCGCGCAGTTCTGCTGTGAGTTGGCCCAGGAAAAGCTGCAACGCAAGGATGTGGCAAGCGCGGTGGAATGGCTCGAACGCGCGCTGCAGGAGAATCCCAAAAACGTGCGTGCCACCATCCAACTCGGGGATGTGGCGCAAGGCCAGGGCGACGTCGAGGGCGCCATCAAGCGCTGGCGCAGCATCGAACAGCAGAATCCGGCGTTCCTGCCGTTGGTCGCCGAGCGGTTGATGAAGGCGTATGCGCAACTTGGCCGCGCGGCCGAGGGCCTCGCATGGTTGCGCTCCAAGATGGATGCGCGCCTGGGCCCCGAATTGCTCGATACGGTCTACAAATACGAACTGGATGTGCACGGCATTGATGATGCCGTGGCATTGATGCGTGAGCAGATCCGCCGCCAGCCGTCGTTGATGGCGTTGACGCGGCTGGTGGAGGCCGAGGCATCGCGTGCGTCCGAGGCGGTGGGCCATGAAGCGCCGGCGACAGTGGAGGTGGCCGAGAGCGCCTTGGCTGATCCCGTTGAGGCCGGCAGCAATGCCGACATCCAGCGTGCGCAGGATCTCGGTGCCATTCGCGATCTGCTGCAAAGTCGCACGCGCAACCTGGCGCGCTATACGTGCCAGGAGTGCGGCTTCCGTGCACGACTGTTCTATTGGCAGTGCCCGGGCTGCAACCGCTGGGAAACGTACGCGCCACGCCGGACCGAAACGCTCGGTGGCAGCGGTGGGGCCAGCATGTAATTCAGTCCGGTGCGGTCGGGTTTTGGCCGCGCCGGCGCTTTTTTAATCTTTGAAGTGTTCGTATGAAAATCACCATCATCGGTAGTGGCTATGTCGGTCTGGTCACCGGCGCCTGTCTGGCGGAACTTGGCAATGACGTGTTCTGCCTCGACGTCGACCAGAAGAAGATCGACCTGCTCAACGCCGGCGGCGTGCCCATCTACGAACCGGGCCTGAAGGAGCTGATCGAGCGCAATCGCGCAGCAGGTCGCATTCAGTTTTCGACCGACGTGGCCGCCAGCGTGGCGCATGGCGACGTGCAGTTCATCGCCGTCGGTACGCCGCCCGATGAAGACGGCTCCGCCGATCTGAAGTACGTCCTGGCTGCAGCGCGCAACATCGCCCAGCACATGAATGGCTTCAAGGTGATCGTCGACAAGTCCACCGTGCCGGTGGGCACTGGCGACAAGGTGCGCGCTGCCGTGGCAGAGGTGCTGGCCTCGCGCGGCAAATCCGACGTCGGCTTCTCGGTGGTGTCGAATCCCGAATTCCTGAAGGAAGGTGCCGCGGTGGATGACTTCATGCGCCCGGACCGCATCGTGCTTGGCACGTATGGCGATGCCGATGGCTTGAAGGCGAAGTCCATGATGCGCACCCTCTATGCGCCGTTCAACCGCAACCACGAACGCACGTTCTACATGGATGTGCGCTCCGCCGAGTTCACTAAGTACGCCGCCAATTCGATGCTGGCCACGCGCATCTCATTCATGAACGAGATGGCCAATCTGGCCGACAAGGTGGGCGCTGATATCGAACTCGTACGCCTGGGCATCGGTTCCGATCCGCGCATCGGGTACAGCTTCCTCTACGCGGGTACAGGCTACGGCGGTTCGTGCTTCCCGAAAGACGTGCAGGCGCTGGTGCGCACCGCACAGGAATACGGTCAGACGCTGCATGTGCTGGAGGCCGTCGAGGCCGTCAATGACAAGCAGAAGGAAGTGCTGGTCGGCAAGATCGAAGACCGCATGGGCGCGGACCTCACCGGCCGCACCTTCGCCATCTGGGGCCTGGCATTCAAGCCGAACACCGATGACATGCGCGAGGCACCGAGCCGTATCCTGATCGCGGCGCTGCTGGCGCGCGGGGCACGCGTGCAGGTATATGACCCGGTGGCGATGGAAGAGGCCCGCCATGCACTGGCGCTCGATCTTTCTGCTGAGCAACTGGAACGCGTCACGTTCTGTGCGGGTCAGATGGACGCGCTCAAGGACGCTGACGCGCTGGTCATCGTGACCGAGTGGAAGGCGTTCCGTAGCCCCGACTTCAACGCCGTGAAGGCACTGTTGAAGACGCCGATGGTGTTCGACGGCCGCAACCTGTTCGAGCCGCAAGCCATGCGCGATGCGGGCTTTGAATACCAGGCCATCGGGCGCTCCACCCAATCGTAATCGCTGTGACCTCGGCTGCCGCCGGAACTCTAGACTCATGACTACGCCCGTTTCTGAACAGATCCACGCCGCCCGCATCCTCGTGGTGGGCGACATGATGCTCGACCGCTACTGGTTTGGCGACGTCGACCGGATTTCGCCGGAAGCGCCGGTGCCCGTCGTGCAGATCAAGCGCCAGGACGAACGCCTGGGCGGCGCTGCGAACGTGGCACGCAACGTCGCCGCGCTGGGTGCACAGGCTGGCATGCTGGGTGTGGTTGGCGACGACGAGCCCGGCCGCAGCATCGAAACGCTGCTCAGCGAAAGCCACGTCACTGGCCACCTGCATCGTGATCCAGCCGTCAACACGACGATCAAGCTGCGCGTGCTGGCGCGCCAGCAGCAGTTGATCCGCGTCGACTTCGAGAACGCGCCCACGCACGAAGTGCTCATGTCGGTGCTGGACCGCTTTGGTGCACTGGTTCAGCAGCACGACGTGGTCGTTCTGTCGGACTACGGCAAGGGCGGCCTGACCCACGTGGGCAAGATGATTGAAGGAGCCCGCCACGCAGGTCGCCGCGTGCTGGTCGACCCGAAGGGGGATGATTACTCCCGCTACAAGGGCGCGACCATGATCACGCCCAACCGTGCAGAGATGCGCCAAGTCGTCGGTACGTGGAAGTCTGAGCAGGACTTGACCATCCGCGCGCAGAATCTGCGTCGTGAGTTGCAGCTCGAGGCACTGCTGCTTACGCGTTCGGAAGAGGGTATGACGCTCTACACCGAGCACGAGGTGCTGCATGTATCGGCCCAGGCGCGCGAGGTGTTCGACGTTTCGGGGGCGGGCGACACCGTCATCGCGACGCTGGCCACGCTGCTTGGCGCCGGCGCCAATATCAAGGAAGCCGTTCAATACGCCAACCGCGCGGGCGGCATCGTGGTCGGCAAACTGGGCACGGCTGTCGTCACTCACGCAGAACTTTTCTCCCAAGCATCATGACCATCATCGTTACCGGCGCAGCGGGTTTTATCGGCGCCAACATCGTCAAGGGCCTGAACGAGCGCGGCGAGACCGACATCATTGCCGTCGACAACCTCACGCGTGCTGACAAGTTCAAGAACATCGTCGACTGCCAGATCAGCGACTACCTGGATAAGACCGATTTTGTCGAACGCTTTGCGCGTGGCGAGTTCGGCAAGGTCCGCGCGATCTTCCACGAGGGCGCCTGCTCCGACACCATGGAGACCGACGGCCGCTACATGATGGACAACAATTACCGCTACACGCTGGCGGTGATGCGCGCCTGCCTGGATCAAGGCGTGCAGTTCCTCTATGCCTCATCGGCAGCGACGTACGGCGCGTCGGAAACGTTCCGCGAAGAGCCCGAGTTTGAGCGCCCGCTGAACGTGTACGGCTACTCCAAGCTGCTGTTCGACCAGGTTGTCCGCCGGGTCATGCCGACCGCGCTTTCGCAGATCGTCGGTTTCCGCTATTTCAACGTGTATGGCCCGCGCGAGCAGCACAAGGGACGCATGGCCTCGGTGGCGTTCCACAACTTCAACCAGTTCCGCGCGGAAGGTACGGTCAAGCTGTTCGGCGAGTACAACGACTATCCGCAAGGCGGTCAGATGCGCGACTTCGTGTCGGTGGAAGACGTGGTGAAGGTCAACCTGTTCTTCTTCGATCATCCGGACAAGTCGGGCATCTTCAACCTCGGCACCGGCCGCGCTCAGCCGTTCAACGACATCGCGACGACGGTAGTGAATACGCTGCGCGGAGCAGAAGGCAAACCGGTGCTTTCTACCGAAGAGCTGGCGCAGGAAGGGCTGATCGAATACATCAAGTTTCCGGACGCGCTGCGCGGCAAGTACCAGTGCTTCACGCAGGCGGATCAATCCCGCCTGCGCGAGGCCGGTTATACGGCGCCGTTTCTGACGGTGCAGGAAGGCGTAGCGCGCTATTGCCAGTGGTTGTTGAAGCAACCCGCGTAATCTGCCGACAAATCAGACAGCGCGTCACTTTTTGTGTGCGTGCAGCATCATCTTCACGATGCTCTTTAAGATGAATTGAAGCCGCCACCTTGTTGTGGCGGTTTTCTTTTCTCTAACCTCAAGAATCTGGAGGAGCATATGTTGAAGAAGCTGTTGGCCGCCGCGTTGATGTCGTTGTCCATGCTGTCGGTTTCATGGGCGGCCGTGGACGCGAATATGGCGGACCAGGCTGCGCTGGAAACGCTGTCGGGCATTGGCCCCAAGCGCTCCAAGACCATCATTGAAGAGCGCACCAAGAACGGCCCGTACAAAGACGCCGCCGACTTCAAGGCCCGGGTGCCAGGCATTGGGGACAAGACGCTCGCCAAGCTGGAAAGCGCTGGTCTGACGTTCGGCGCGGCGGCGCCCGCACCTGCGCCCGCAACCGCCAAGAAGGACAGCAAAGACGCCAAGAAAAAGTAAGCGCTGCATCGCTTCGCCCGACGACGCCCCGCCCATGCGGGGCGTTTTGCCATGCGCGGGGCAGGGTTGTCGTGCTGCATTACAATGGTCTGATTCCATTCCCTACGCACCATGGCTTATCCCACCATTGAAGACACCATCGGCAATACGCCGCTGGTGCAGCTCCAGCGCATTCCTGGCGAAGGCAACGCGCGACGCGGCAACGTCATCCTCGGCAAGCTGGAAGGCAACAACCCGGCCGGTTCGGTCAAGGATCGTCCCGCGCTGTCCATGATCAAGCATGCGGAAGCACGCGGCCGCATCAAACCGGGCGACACCCTCATCGAGGCAACGTCGGGCAATACCGGCATTGCGTTGGCCATGACGGCCGCCATCCGTGGCTACAAGATGGTGCTGATCATGCCGGAGGACCTGTCGGTGGAGCGCCGCCAGAGCATGGCCGCCTATGGCGCGGAGATCATCCTGACCCCCGTCAAGGGCGGCATGGAATACGCGCGCGACTTGGCCGACGCGATGGAGAAGGAAGGCAAGGGCGTCATCCTCGACCAGTTCGCCAACCCGGACAACCCCCTCGCGCATTACGAGACCACTGGCCCCGAACTATGGCAGCAGACCGAAGGGCGCATTACGCATTTCGTTTCGGCGATGGGCACGACGGGCACCATCACCGGTGTCTCGCGCTTTCTGAAAGAGAAGAATGCCGCTATCCAGATCGTCGGAGCGCAGCCAGAAGAGGGCTCGCGCATTCCGGGCATCCGCAAGTGGCCGGAAGCGTATATGCCGAAGATCTACGATCCGAAGTTCATTGACCGCACCGAGCCCGTGAGCCAATCCGACGCCGAACACATGGCCCGTCGCATGGCACGCGAAGAGGGTATCTTCTGCGGGATTTCGGCGGCGGGCGCGCTTTGCGTGGCGCTGCGTATTGCCGAGGAAGTCGAGAACGCGACGATCGTCTTTGTTGTGTGCGACCGCGGCGATCGCTACTTGTCGACGGGCGTGTTCCCTGCCTGACGACTTGCCACGTCGCATAAAAAAGCGCAGCCGAAGCTGCGCTTTTTCTTTGCCCGGATGCTGGCCTTCAGCCGCGCATTGCCTGGCGTACCGCCTGGCCGAGTTCGTACACCGCCGCTGCGTAGAAGAAGCTGCGGTTATAGCGCGTGAGCACGTAGAAGTTGCGCAGGCCGACGCGGTATTCGGTCGGCTGGCCGGGGGTGGGCAGATCGATCATCAGCACCTCGGTTTCCTGCTCGCGGGCGGCATCCACGCCGGGGCCCAGCGCCAGTCCGGCGCGCGTGAGCTTGGACAACGTCATGCGCGGATAGGGCTGGCCGTCGGCTGCGGCGGCCGCAATGCCTTGGCTATCCGTATCGCCGGCAATATTCCACATGACGGGGCGATTCGGCTCCCAACCGTGCATCTGCAGAAAGTGTGCGACGCTGCCGATCGCATCCACTGCGCTGTTGCGCAGATCGATGTGGCCGTCGTGGTCGTAGTCGACCGCGTATTCGCGGATGCTGGTCGGCATGAACTGCGGAATGCCCACTGCGCCCGCGTACGAGCCCAGCACCGAAAATGCATCCGTGCCCGTGTCGCGGCACCAGAGCAGGTAGTCCTTGAGCTGGTTGCGGAACATCGTGCTGCGGTCTTCGCGGTTAGGCGTGTCGGGGTAGTCGAAGGCCAGCGTGGACAGCGCGTCCATCACGCGGAAGTTGCCCATGTCGCGGCCGTAGATGGTCTCAACGCCCAGGATGCCGACGATCACGTCAGCCGGTACGCCGAATTCGCTCTCGGTGCGGCGCAGCGTGTCGCCATATTGCTGCCAGAACTGCACGCCCGCGTTGATGCGGATGGGCTCGATGAAGCGGCCGCGATAGGCGGTCCAGCTTCGGCGTGCGGGTGTGGCCGGCGGCAGGATCAGCCGGGCAACCGTGGCGGAGTACGCCGTGCCGGCAAACAACGCATCGAGCGATGCCCGATCGAAGTTGTACTTGCCGACCAGTTCGTTGACGAAGGCTTGCGTCTGCGGATTGTTGCGGTAGCGATCCGGATCGATCTCTTCTTCATGCACGGCAACGCGGCGCTTGGGCGACTTGCTCGCTTTCTTGGCCGCGAGCGAGAGCGTCGGGAAAGACAGTGCGGAAAGCGCGGCACCTGCCATCAGGGCGCGCAGTACAGGACGACGGGAAGAGGGCGATTGGCTCATGGGCAGGCTTCAAACGGGATCGGGGCATTGTAGCGGATGGCTCTGGCGGATCCCCTTGGCGTGCGGCGTTGTTGCGCACCCGTGCTAACGTAGCGGCTGGAGACATCGAAGCACCCGGATCACAACACCAACATGGCGACCGGCCTCTACACGCATCCCGAATTCCTCCGGCACGAGATGGGCCCGCACCATCCCGAATGTCCGGACCGCCTGCGCGCGATCGAAGACCAACTCATCGCCAGCCGCATCGACCAGTTCCTCGTGCCCTGTGAGGCGCCGCCCGCGACTGAGGCGCAATTGTGCCGCGTACACCGCCCGGAATACGTGCGCGAGCTGGTGTCGAGCGTGCCGATTGCCGGCTATATGCCGATCGACCCCGATACCTCGATGAACCCGCACACCTACATGGCGGCCGTGCTGGCGGCTGGGGCGGCGGTGGATGCCACCGACAAGGTCATCGCCGGTGAGCTGGAAAACGCCTTCTGCAGCGTGCGCCCGCCCGGCCACCATGCCGAGCCTGGCCGTGCGATGGGTTTCTGCTTCTTCAACAACGTGGCGGTGGCGGCGCGTCACGCGCTAGAGCACCACGGTTTGCAGCGCGTGGCGATCGTCGATTTTGACGTGCACCACGGCAACGGCACTGAAGCGGCCTTCCGCGACGAGCCGCGTGTGCTGATGTGCAGCATCTTCCAGCACCCGTTCTATCCGTATTCCGGCGCGGAGGCGGTGGCGGCCAACATGGTCAACATTCCGCTGCCCGCCTATACGAATGGCTTAACGGTGCGCGAGGTGGTGGAAACGATCTGGCTGCCGCGTCTGGAAGCGTTCCGGCCTGAAATGTTGTTCATCTCCGCCGGCTTCGATGCGCATCGGGAAGATGACTTGGGCCAGATGGGCCTGGTCGAGACGGATTACGCCTGGATCACGCAACAACTTATGCAGGTGGCCCGCGCGCATGCCAACGGCCGCATCGTCAGTTGCCTGGAGGGCGGCTACAACCTCAGCGCCCTCGGCCGCAGCGTGGTTGCCCATGTGAAGGCGCTGGCCGAGCTTTAGGCGATGGATGCTGACGAATCCTCGACGACATTCAAAAAAGTAATAAAGACATCGTTAAAGAATCGTTCCTCGCATGTAGTGGCTGCCTTACACTAGCGCCTCATTTCAAATAAGAAAGAGACGGCAACGGCCTGGTTTCAGGGCGGTTGCCGTTTTCGTATGGACTCATGATTGAACTTAAGGGGATCTCGCAGCACTTCCGGGGGGCGGGCGGTACCGACGTCCACGCGCTGCGTGACGTCGACCTCACCATCGACCGCGGTGAAGTCTTCGGCATCATCGGCCGTAGCGGCGCGGGCAAGAGCACGCTGGTGCGCGTCATCAACCTGCTGAACAAGCCGACCGCTGGCACCGTCACCGTTGCGGGGCAGGAACTCACCTCCCTCAATGCCGACGGGCTGCGCCAGGCGCGCCGCAAGATCGGCATGATCTTCCAGCACTTCAACCTGCTGTCGTCGCGCACGGTGTACGACAACGTAGCGCTGCCGCTGGAACTGGCGGGCACATCGCGCGAGCGCATCCGCGAGATCGTGCTGCCGTTGCTGGATCTGGTCGGCCTGGCCACGTTCAAAGACCGCTATCCGGCGCAGCTCTCCGGCGGGCAGAAGCAGCGTGTCGGGATTGCACGTGCACTCGCCAGCCAGCCCGAGGTGCTGCTCTGCGATGAAGCCACTTCTGCGCTGGACCCCGAGACGACGCGCTCCATCCTCGATCTGCTGCGCAAAATCAACCGCGAGCTGGGCCTGACCATCGTGCTGATCACCCACCAGATGGAAGTCATCAAGCAGGTGTGCGACCGCGTGGCGGTGCTCGATGCGGGCCGCGTGGTGGAACTGGGCCGCGTGATCGACGTGTTCCTGCAGCCGCATCACGACGTGACGCGCGCGCTCATCGGCGAGGTCATCTCGCAAGAGTTGCCGCCCTCGGTACTGGCGCGCGTGGAAAGCCGCCTGGTTGCCCGGGAACATGGCGGACGCGACCACCTGTTCCGACTCGCCTTTACCGGCGAGGGCGTGGACCAGCCCGTGCTGGCGCAAGCCGTGCGCACTTACGGGTTCGACTTCAACATCCTGCACGGCCACATCGACGAGATTCAGGGCCAGGCCTTCGGCTCACTGGCCATTCTGGCCACGGGCGAAACAGCCGACATCAACAACGCAATGAACTTCCTGCGCGAGCAAGGCGTGGTGGTCGAGGAGATCAACCATGTGGTCTGACCTGACCGATCTGTTTCTGCCCGCGTTCTGGGAAACGCTGGCCATGGTGGGCGTTTCCGGCGGCATCGGTGCGCTGTTTGGCGTGCCGCTGGGCGTGCTGCTGTATCTGACGGCGTCGGGCGGCGTGCTGTCGGCGCCGGTGTTTAATCGCGTTGCTGGCTTGATCGTCAACGCTGTGCGTTCGGTGCCGTTCATCATTCTGCTGGTGGCGGTGATTCCGTTCACGCGCCTGCTGGCAGGTTCGTCCATCGGCACCGCCGCGGCCATCGTGCCGTTGACGATTGCGGCCATTCCCTTCGTCGCCCGCCTGGTGGAAACCGCGCTGCGCGAAGTGGACCGAGGCCTGATCGAGGCCGCCCAATCGATGGGCGCGACCACCGGCCAACTCGTCTACAAGGTGCTGCTGCCCGAGGCGATGCCCGGCATCCTCGCCGGCTTGACGATCACGTTTGTCAGCCTGGTCGGCTATTCGGCCATGGCCGGCACCATCGGCGGCGGCGGCCTGGGCGACCTGGGCATCCGCTACGGGTATCAGCGCTATGAATCGGACATCATGCTGGCGGTCGTCGTCATCCTGATCGTGTTCGTGCAGCTGGTGCAATCCACGGGCGATTGGCTCGTGCGCCGCCTGAGCCATCGTTAATCATTCATCGACATCAATACGGGGGAATCTCATGAATCGTCGTCAACTGCTGCAATGGTCCGCGAGCCTGGGCGCCGCGCTGGCACTGGCAACTGGCGCCGCAATGGCGCAGAGCAAGCCGATCAAGGTCGGTGTGACCGCCGGCCCGCACGCCGAGATCATGGAAGAGGTCAAGAAGGTCGCCGAGAAGGAAGGCCTGAAGATTCAGATCGTCGAGTTCAACGACTACATCCAACCGAACGCCGCCCTGGCCGCCGGTGATCTGGACGCCAACAGCTACCAGCACCAGCCGTATCTGGACGACCAGATCGCCACGCGCGGCTACAAGTTCGTGAGCGTCGGCCAGACCATCACCTTCCCGATGGGCATCTACTCGAAGAAAATCAAGTCGCTGAAGGATCTGAAGGACGGCGCACGCTTCGGCCTGCCGAACGACCCGACCAACGGCGGCCGCGCGCTGTTGTTGCTGCAGGCGCAAGGCGTGATCAAGCTCAAGCCGAACGCTGGCTTCAAGGCTTCGCCGCGTGACGTGGCGGAGAATCCGAAGAAGCTGAAGTTCGTCGAGCTGGACGCCGCTCAGCTGCCGCGCTCGCTGGATGACCTGGACGCCGCCGCGGTCAACGGCAACTACGCCGAGAAGGCCGGCCTGGACCCGACCAAGGACGGCATCGCCATTGAAAGCCCGAAGGGCCCGTATGCCAACGTGATCGCTGTGCGTTCGGCCGACAAGGACCAGCCGTGGGTTGCCAAGTTGGTGAAGGCTTACCACTCCGACGCTGTGAAGACCTTCGTCAAGACCAAGTACAAAGATGCCGTGATCGTGGCGTGGTAAACACTTTTACACACGGTTAGAGGGTTTTCCCCAGCCAACTGCCGGACGTTTGACTAGCGTCCGGCAAATTTTTGCGGCTAAAATAGCACGACCGTTCGGAAATTTAACGCGGCCGACCGGCCCCCCTTATAATGGCCGGCGTTTTGCAAAATCGTCTTATCAATTAGTGGAGTGAGCGCATGAAAGTCCTGGTCGCAGTCAAGCGCGTGATCGATTACAACGTGAAGGCTCGCGTGAAGGCCGACGGCAGCGGTGTCGATCTGGCCAACGTCAAGATGAGCATGAACCCGTTTGACGAGATCGCCGTGGAAGAGGCCGTCCGTCTGAAAGAAGCGGGGGTCGCTACCGAAGTGGTCGCCGTGTCGTGCGGCGTGACGCAGTGCCAGGAAACCCTGCGCACCGCCATGGCCATCGGCGCCGATCGTGGCATCCTCGTCGAGACCGCCGAAGAACTGCAGCCGCTGGCCGTTGCCAAGCTGCTCAAGGCCATCGTCGACAAGGAACAGCCGCAACTGATCATCCTTGGCAAGCAAGCCATTGACGACGACGCCAACCAGACCGGCCAGATGCTGGCTGCGCTGGCAGGTCTGCCGCAAGCCACGTTTGCCTCGAAGGTGCAGGTTGCCGACGGCAAGGCTTCGGTGACGCGTGAAGTGGACGGCGGTCTGGAAACCCTGTCGGTCAAGCTGCCGGCCGTGGTCACCACCGACCTGCGCCTGAACGAGCCGCGCTACGTGACGCTGCCGAACATCATGAAGGCGAAGAAGAAGCAACTCGACACGGTCAAGCCGGAAGACCTGGGCGTGGACGTTGCCCCGCGTCTGAAGACGCTGAAGGTGCAAGAGCCCGCCAAGCGCAGCGCCGGCGTGATGGTGCCCGACGTGGCTACGCTGGTGTCCAAGCTCAAGACCGAAGCCAAGGTGCTGTGAGGCGGATATCCGCAACGCACACGTCTCTCAAGCACACTGAACAGGCAGATCAAGATGACCGCACTCGTTATTGCTGAACACGACAATCAATCCATCAAGGCCGCGACGCTGAACACCGTGACGGCAGCCGCCCAATGCGGCGGTGACGTCCATGTGCTGGTGGCAGGCGCTGGCTGCGGCGCCGCTGCACAAGCCGCAGCGCAGATCGCCGGCGTGACCAAGGTGCTGGTGGCCGATGCGCCCCAGTTTGCCGATGGCCTGGCCGAGAACGTCGCCGAGCAGGCCCTGGCCGTTGCCGGCAACTACAGCCACATCCTGGCGCCCGCCACCGCCTACGGCAAGAACATCCTGCCGCGCGTAGCCGCCAAGCTGGATGTGGCCCAACTCTCCGACATCACCAAGGTCGACAGCCCGGACACGTTCGAGCGCCCGATCTACGCCGGCAACGCCATTGCCACCGTGCAATCGGCCGACAAGGTAAAGGTGATCACCGTGCGTGGCACGGCGTTCGACCCGGCTGCCGCGACCGGCGGCTCGGCTGCCACCGAAACCCTGACCGCAGTGGCTGACGCCGGCATCTCGCAATTCGTCTCGCGCGAAGTGACGAAGAGCGACCGCCCGGAACTGACCGCCGCGAAGATCATCGTGTCGGGTGGCCGTGGCGTGGGCTCGGGCGAGAACTACACGAAGGTGCTGACGCCGCTAGCCGACAAGCTGGGTGCCGCACTGGGCGCCTCGCGTGCTGCCGTGGACGCCGGCTTCGTGCCGAACGACTACCAGGTCGGTCAGACTGGCAAGATCGTCGCGCCGCAGCTGTACATCGCTGTCGGTATCTCGGGCGCGATCCAGCACTTGGCTGGTATGAAGGATTCCAAGGTGATCGTCGCGATCAACAAGGATCCGGAAGCGCCGATCTTCCAGGTGGCCGACTACGGCCTCGTGGGCGATCTGAACACCGTGGTGCCGGAGCTGGTGAGCGCACTGTGATCGTACAAAGCGGTATCGGCGCTGACTAAAGCCCCGATGCCGCTAAGTCGTACAAGTGGAGCCGTTTCCGACACGCTTGGAAACGGCTTTTTTGTGGCCCGCCTTTGCGTGGGCACAAGGGATTGGAGAGAGACATGACCTATCAAGCCCCCGTCAAGGACATGCTGTTCGTGATGAACGAACTCGCGGGCCTGGACAACGTCGCCAAGCTGCCTGGCTTTGAAGACGCGACCGCTGACACCGCCCAGGCCGTGCTGGAAGAAAGCGCACGCTTCACGGGTGAAGTCGTCGCGCCGCTCAACGTGGAAGGCGACCGCAATCCGAGCAGCTGGAAGGACGGCGTCGTCACGGCCACGGCCGGCTTCAAGGAGGCCTTCGCGCAGTTCGGCCAAGGCGGCTGGCAGGGCGTGCAGCACCCGTTGGAATACGGCGGCCAGGGCCTGCCCAAGCTGATCGCTGCTGCGTGCATCGAGATGCTGAACTCGGCCAACCTGTCGTTCGCGCTGTGCCCGCTGCTGACCGACGGCGCCATTGAGGCGCTGCTCACGGCCGGCAGCGAAGAGCAGAAGCAGCTGTTCGTGCCCAAGCTCATCTCCGGCGAGTGGACCGGCACGATGAACCTGACCGAGCCCCAAGCGGGTTCCGACTTGGCACTCGTCCGCACGCGCGCCGAGCCGGTGGGCGACGGCACGTTCAAGATCTTCGGC
>CBJMVH010000003.1:0-200221 GCA_966433195.1 uncultured Ralstonia sp. | reverse complement strand
GCAAGTACGCGCATCCGGCTGAGCGGCAAGACAAGCCCGTCGACCCGGCCTTCCGTTGCTGGGGCCGCGCCGGCGCGGATTTCGACACGGGTGTCTATCGCTTCGAGACCATCAAGCCGGGCGCCGTGGCGGGGCGCGCAAATGCCGTGCAGGCACCGCATATCTGCATGGTGCTGTTTGCGCGCGGCATCAACCTGGGGCTGCACACACGCGTGTATTTCAGCGATGAGGTGGCAGCCAACAGCGCCGACCCGGTACTCAACGGCGTTGAGTGGGAAGTGCGCCGCAAGACGCTGATCGCCCAGCGCAGCGAACGCAACGGCGAGGTGGTCTACACCTTCGACGTGCGCCTGCAAGACACGCCCGATGGTGGCGCGGAGACGGTGTTCTTCGACATCTGATCGCCACGTCACTTCCGACACTGCAACGCCCGGTGGAGCCCGTCCGCCGGGCGTTGTTTTTTTGAGCGTGCAGCAAGACGTCATGCAGGCGTCGATAATGGACGGATTCCCCACCCGCAGCCTGCCGCCTTCCAGTGACCCAACTCACGCTTCCCGGATTCGAAGCCACCCCGCAATTGCCCGCGCATCGACTGTTTCTGGCAGTCAAACCCGATGCCGATACCGCGCAACACATCGTTCGCCTGATCGAGCAATTGCGGCCCGTGGTGGGTTTCAAGGGCAAGGCGCTGCGTGCCGAACGTTTGCACGTCACGCTTCACCATGTGGGGGACTTCGTTCAACCGCCGCCGGAAGACCTGGTTGCGAGAGTACGTGCCGCAGCCGATGGGCTCGTGCTGCCCGCGTTCGATGCCTCGTTCAACCAGGTGGTGAGCTTTCATGGCCGGCGCGATCACCGGCCATTCGTGCTGCTGGGCCAAGACGGTATGAGCGAGCTGATGGCCTTTCAGGCCGCCTTGGGCGACGCGTTGTTGCAGTCGGGCGTGCCGGTGCCGCGTGGCCACTTCAAGCCCCATATCACGCTGCTGTATGACCGCGGCGGCTTTGCGCCCAAGCCGGTGGAGCCCATCTCGTGGACGGTGCGGGAGTTCGTCCTCATCCATAGCTGGCTGGGCAAGACCCGGTACGACGAACTCGGCCGCTGGGCGCTCAAGGGCTGAGGCGCCTTCGCTGCAATGCGCCCTTGCATCAGCATCATGCGCAACCATCCGGCCCGCAGACGGGGCCATCGGCATCGCCTACTGGAGCGGGTGCGCCAACGTGTTGCGCGAGCGCCTGCGCCCAGGGCTCCGGGCGGCCCAGCCACGGGCCGATATCGACCGTGCCGATACGGCCATCGGCGTCTTCCAGCGCAAAGGTCGGAAAACCTTGGCCACCCACGCGGTCGAGCCACTGCCGGCTCGCGGTGATGTGCTGCTGCGTGAGCGCCCCGGCTTGCCGCGCATATTCGGCATCGAAGGCCTCGGACGACAGGCCGATCTCTGCCGCCAATTCGCGCAAGACAGTCACGTCGGCAATGCGGCGGCCTTCCTGGTAGTGCGCGCGCTGGATGCGGTGGGTCATGTCCAATCCGCGCCCGCTGAGTGCCTCGGCGGCCAAGGCCGCAGTGATGGGCGGCTCCGAATCCATCACGGCTGTCGTATCGCGCAGCAGGCCCTCGAAGTAGGGCTCGCCGAAAGGTTGGCCGGTCAGGCTGGCAATGCGATGATCGTGCGGCATGACGTAGTCGCGCCATTGCGGTGTCACCGCGCGGCGGTTTGCGCCGGCCAACATGCCGCCACCGTGGAAGACGATTCGCAAGCCCGGCACCGTGCGGGCGGCCTCCACCAGCGGCGCGGCGCCGTAGCACCAGCCGCACAGCGGATCGAAGATGTAATGCAGCGTTGTCATGTGGTTGTCCTTGTATCTACCGTGCTGATGTCTGCCGTGTTTATTGCGGCCACTTCATTTCGCCCTTGATCACCTTGGCGCTCAGCTCCAGGGAGGCATCCCCGCCCAGCGTCGGGTAGGCGGTCTTCATGGCCTTGACGAGTTCTGCCGAGTGGTCGGCCTTGGCGGCTTGCAGCTCAAACGTTTTCAGGTAGTCGGCTGTAAAGCGTACAGCGTCCAGCCCTGTGGGCATCGCACCTGCAAAGTGGCCGGGCACCACCGTTGCGGGCTTGAGCGCGGCGATGCTGTCGAGCGTCTGCAGCCAGCCCAGGCGCGACTCGCGCGTTTGCGTGTCTGCCACCCAGACATGATCGCCGTTGAAGACCACCACGCCGCCGGCTACGGTCTTGAGCGAAGGAATCCACAGATAAGTGCGCGCCGGCTTCGGGCCATTCAGGCCTTTGATCTCGATGGTGCGGCCTTCCAGCGTCAGGTGATCGGCTTGCAGCACATCCGGCAGCACGAGCGCCTTGGGCGCATTGTCCTTCAGGACTGGGCCCCAATAGGCAAGCTTGCCCTGCATGGATGCCTGGATGGCGGCCACCGTTTGCGGCGTCGCCACGATCTTCGCGTGGGGGAAGGCCGCGCGGATGACATCCAGCCCGAAGTAGTAATCCGGGTCGCTGTGGCTGATGTAGACCGTGGTCAGGGTCTTGCCGCTGGCCTTGAGCTTCTGCACGAGGGCTTGCGCATCGCTGCGCTGGAATTGCGCGTCGATCAGGATCGCCTCCCGCGCACCGGTGATGATTTCCGACGAGACCGGAAAGATGCCCTTGTCGCCCGGGTTGTACACCTCGAGATGCAGCGGCGCGGGCGCGGCGGCGTGCGCCACAACACCAGCGCTGACAAGGCTGGCGGCAAGCAGAGTGCGGATCAAGGACATTCGGATTCTCCGGTCGGGTGAAGGGATTGGAACGCCGTCACTGTAAGTTGCTTGATTCGAACGAAAAACCACCTAAGATGCGCATATTTGTTTCGTCAATCGATCAAATATGGACCGCATTAAGGCGGCAGAGGTGTTTGTGGCGATTGTGGAGCGCGGCAGCCTGAGCGCTGCCGCAGAAGGGCTCGACATGTCGCGCGCGATGGTCACGCGCTACCTTGCGGAGATGGAAGCGTGGTCGGGCGCGCGTCTGCTGCACCGGACCACACGCCGTATCGGGTTGACGCCCGCCGGCGAGGCCACGCTCGCGCGCTGCCGGCAGATGCTGGACATCGCCACGCAGATGGCGATGCCCGATGGCCCAGAAGCCGACACACCGCGCGGTCTGCTACGCATCGCGTGTGCGCAGTCGCTCGCGCAGCAGGTGCTGAGCGCGGCAGTGACGGCGTATCTGCGGCGCTATCCGCAAACCGCGGTCGACCTCGTGGTGGATAACCGCACCGTCAATCTTGTGGAAGAGCGCATCGATCTGGCCGTGCGCATCACCAATGATCTCGATCCGAATCTGATTGCGCGGCCGCTCGGCACGTGCGAATCCGTGGTGGTGGCAGCGCCGTCGTACCTCGCCGCACATGGCACCCCGCGCCGCCTGGAAGACCTCGCCACGCACAACTGCCTGACGTACTCGTACTTCGGCAAGAGCCTGTGGAAGTTCACAGAGGCGAAGTCCGGCGCGCCGGCCGATGTGCCAGTCGGTGGCAACTTGAGCGCGAATGAATCCATGGCGTTGTTGGCGGCCGTCAAAGAGGGCGCCGGCATTGCGCTGCAGCCGGTGTTTGCCGCCGCGCCGCTCATTGCCAGCGGGCAGATTGTGCGGGTGCTACCGGATTACGTGCCGCAGGTGCTGGGTATCCACGGCGTCTACAGCTCGCGCAGGCAGATGCCGGCGGCGCTGCGCGCGATGCTGGATTTCCTTGTCGATTGGTTTCGCACACATCAGGGCGTTGTCTGATATGGCAATCCGCGCGCGGTGACTAGAGTGGCGGGCTTTCTACGAGAGCCCCCATGAACTACGACGGCATTACCCCCGAGATTGCGCGCGGCCTGCTCGCGCTACGTGAACGCATTGCGCAGGCGAAAATCCCGTCCTCCAAGCTGGACGAAACGCTGAACATCGCCACGTGGAACGTGCGCGAATTCGGCAAGACCCCCCGGACCAAGACTGCGCTGTATTACATCGCTGAGATCTTGCGGCAGTTCGACTTGATCGGCGTGCAGGAGGTACGCGACAACCTGGGCGACCTCAAGCGCGTGCTGGGCATCCTTGGGCCGGACTGGCATGCGGTGTATTCCGATGCCATTGCCGATGCCGGCGGCAACCGTGAACGCATGGCCTTTGTCTACGACAGTCGTGCGGTGCGTTTCAACGGCTTGGCCGCCGAGGCGCAGCCGCCGCGCATCAAACGCGGCGCGGAATACCTGGCCGACATCTCCTGGTGGCGCAGCCCCTATCTGGCGTCGTTCCATGCGGGCAATTTCGATTTCGTCTGCATTGCCGCGCATATCCGCTGGGGCGGCAGCGAGCGCGAGCGTCTGCCCGAAATCGAAGCCCTGGCGCAGTGGGTGTACGACAAGGCGCAGGAGAAGGACGCCGATGGCAAGGACCTCATCGTCATGGGCGATTTCAATATCCCCAGCGAGAAGAGCCCGCTCTTCAAGGCGCTGACGGCCAAGGGGCTGCGCGTGCCGGACAAGCTGCTGCGCAGCACCTTCGGCAGCAATCTGGAGAAGAACAAGCGCTACGACCAGATCCTGCAGTTGCCGGAGTACCCGGAAAGCTTCACCAACGCAGGCGGCGTACTGGACTTCTACCAGGGTGATCACGCGCCCTTGTTTCCGCGCCTGACCAAACAGGCGATGACGTATCAGTTGTCAGACCATCTGCCGCTGTGGGTGCAGATCAACACCAACACAGAGGCGCACCTGTTGCGTGAGATTGCGGGCGAGTAGGGGCAGGCTCAACGCGTGCGTGCAAGCGCTTGATGCACTGCCAGCAGGCCCAGGGCCAGCACGCAGAACACCGCACCAGCGTGAAACGTGGCGGCTGCGCCCAGCTTGTCCCATAGCAGCCCCGCCAGGGCGCTGGCCACCAGCATGGCCAGCCCGCTCACCAAGTTGAACATCCCGTAGGCCGTGCCGCGCAGGTCAGCCGGCGCGGTGTCAGCCACCATGGTGGCCAGCAACCCCTGTGTGATACCCATGTGCACGCCCCAGAGCGCGACGCCTGCAATGACAACGCCCCAGTGGCCCGAGAGGCCCAACACCACATCTGCGGCAATCAGCACCACCAGGCCTAGCGCCAGCAGCGTGTGGTGGTTCATGCGATCCGACAGCTTGCCGAATGGATACGCCGCCAGCGCGTAGACCACGTTCATCGCCACCATCACCAGCGGCACCAACGCAACGGGGATGCCGCCCTGTTGTGCGCGCAGCACCAGGAAGGCCTCCGAGAAGCGCGCCAATGTAAAGACCGCGCCGATCATGACCACCCACCAGTACGCGGGGCTGAGCCGCTTCAGATTCTCCCGGCGGATGGGGTTGGTGCGATGCGTGGCCACATGGCTACGAGGCTCGTGCAGGCCGAACAGCAGCAATGCCACCGACAGCAGCCCTGGCACCATCGCCACCCAGAACACCCCCCGGAAATCATTGGCCCACAGCAGCATGAACCCGACCGCCAGAAGCGGCCCAAGGAACGCGCCCACGGTATCCAGCGATTGCCGCAGCCCGAATGCCGCGCCTCGCAGCGCCGGCGGTGCGATGTCGGCGACGAGCGCATCGCGCGGCGCACCGCGGATGCCGCCATGGGCAGATCGGTCGAGGCGGCGAGGTCGGCAACGTGGGCCAGGATGACGTCACGGCCTACGCCGTAATCAGGCGGTCCGCGTGAGAAGGCGAAGCCGGCGCTGGTGCTGGTCAGCGCCTCAAAGCCGAGCGCTGCCAGCAGCCGGGCCGAGCCCGGGTCCCACGGGTTGGGAATGACAAAGGTGCCGCTGCGTTCGTGCAGGCTGCGGAAAGTGTGCGCTTTTTCGATCTGGGTCGGCATGGGCGTTCCGGTGTGTTGTGGATGGGAAGGAACTGCAGTGCTGCGGTGCAGGCGACCCCGTCGTCCGGGCGGTCATTGCCCCGGAGCGCCGCGTCGCCGACGAAAAAACGTGGGAGCGCCAAAGCCGGCGGCATGATGCGTGGAGTGCCGCGCATGCTCAAGCGCCTTTCATGCAGGCTCGGATGCGCGGGGCACATGCGAGGCCTGCGTTGCCGCTTCCGAGCAGATCCACGCGGCCACATCACGAACATCGCGACGTGGGGCGGCCTCGGATTGGATGAGCCAGTATGCATGCGTGTTCTGCACGCCCGGAGCCGTTGTGGGGATGGTGCCCAGACGGCCATCGGCCAGCAGCGGCGCAATCAACTCCAACCGGCCGAGCGCGATGCCCTGGCCCGCCACCGCTGCATGGATGATCTGGTCGTGCTGGTTAAAGCGCAGCACTGTGCGCGGTTTGGCGTGGCTCCAGCCGGCGGCCGCCAGCCAGTCAGTCCACTGGAGCCACGGGCGGCGTAGGTCACGGTCGTCAAAATCGAGGAGGGTGAGACCGGCCAGGTCGTCGGCCGACTCCAACGAGCGCACGCCCAGCGATGGATGCGCGACCGGCGCCACTGTCTCGCCAAACAGCCGGATTGCGCCCGGCGGCGCATCGCTCGGCGGGCAGTAACGGATGGCCAGTTCGATTCCTTCGTTCTTCAGGTCGACAAGGCGGTTGCTGGTGGCTACGCGCACGTCGATGTCGGGGTACTGCTGTTGGAAGCGCGCCAGGCGCGGCAGCAGCCACAGGCCCGTCACGCCGATGCTGGCGGTGATGGTGACGGGCCGGCGCTCGGCGGCCACGCGAAGGGCGCCGATGGCGTCTTGCAACTGCTGCACGGCGCTGTCGGCGCTGCGGAACAGGCGTTCGCCCTCGGGCGTGAATGCGATCGAGCGATGCCCGCGCACCAGCAGCTTGACGCCCAGTGCGTCTTCCAGCGCAGACACCTGCCGGCTCACCGCCGATTGCGTCAGGCACAGGTCATCAGCCGCCAGCGTGATGCTCATGCGCCGGCCCACCGCCACAAAACCGCGCAGCAAATCCAGCGACGCCAATCGAACCAAGGGAGTTGACATGCATTTTCCTCATGCAGCGGGTTCTCAAAGATCAATTGAGCGCCCGGATATGGTGAAGTTTAATAAGCCATCTGGCGACATTCCAGTCAAGCGCACGCTTGCAAAGTGGGAATGTCAGCCGCAACGGAGAACCCATCCATGCATGCGAAACCCCTCACGCAATCTGCCTGGCTGCCCGTCTTGGCGGGCGGCGCGGTGATCGGTCTGGCGCTCGGCATCCGCCATGTACAAGGTCTGTTCCTGGTGCCGATCACGATGGGCCATGGCTGGACGCGTGAGACCTTTGGCCTCGCTATCGCGCTGCAGAACCTGATCTGGGGCGCGGCGCAGCCGTTTGCCGGCATGCTGGCGGATCGGTTTGGGGCGGCGAAGGTGGTGGCTGCAGGCATCCTCGTCTACGCGCTCGGGTTGCTGCTGATGGCGCATGCAGGCACGCCGCTGGGTTTTACGCTATCTGCCGGGTTGCTGATCGGCATGGGTTTGTCGGGCACGTCGTTCGGCGTGGTGTACGGCGCCATCAGCCGCCTCACGCCGCCAGAGCGCCGTAGCTGGGCACTGGGCGTGGCCGGTGCGGTGGGTGGCGTCGGCCAGTTTGTGATGGTGCCGACCGCGCAGGGCTTGCTGAGTACCGTTGGCTGGGTGACGGCATTGGTGGTCATGGCCGTGGTGATGGCGGTGTTTCTGCCACTGGCGGTGCCGCTGCGGGAACGCGCGTCTGCCACCATGGCCCAGGAGGCGCACCAGAGCATGGGTGCTGCTATTCGAGAGGCCTTTGCGCATCGAGGCTTCTGGCTGCTGAACCTTGGTTTTCTGACGTGCGGGTTCCAGTTGGCTTTCATCGGCGCGCACATGCCGGCGTACCTGCTCGACAAGGGGCTGACGGGTCGCCACGGCATGGTGGCGCTGGCGCTGATTGCTGCCGCCAACATCGTCGGCACGTATTACTGTGGCGCGCTAGGCGGGTTGTTCCGGCGCAAGTATCTGCTGTCGCTGCTGTATCTGATCCGCACGGCGGCGATTGCGCTGTTCATCCTGCTACCGTTGTCGCCCGTCACGCTGTATGGGTTTGCCATCGTGATGGGCCTGCTGTGGTTGGGCACCGTGCCGCTCACGAACGGGCTGCTGTCGCAGGTGTTTGGGGTGCGCTATATCGGCACACTGTTTGGCTTCGTCTTCCTGGGGCACCAAGTTGGCGCGTTTCTGGGCGTGTGGCTGGGCGGTGTGGTCTACGACCGTCTGCATTCGTACGATGCGATCTGGTTTGGCGCGATGGCGCTCGGCATTGTGGCGGCGCTGCTGCATTGGCCGATCGATGATCGCCAGCTCGCGCGGTCGCCTGTGGCCCAACCGGCATGAGCGCGCGACTCCAACGCTTGATGATGTGGACGTTGGCGGCAGCTGGCGCCGCCTTTGTCTTTGCGGCTTGGCTTTCGCCGGAAGGCGCGTTTTCCTTTGTGACGCTGGCGTCCTTCTGCGGATAACCCCGATTTGTGAAACAATATCGGGTTATTCACTAGTGGGTACTGGTACGGTTTGCGCGGGAATGACGTCGCTTTTTCGGCGATCTCCTGTGAATGCCACCGTTCAGACATGACTTACGCCGTCAAGGAAATCTTCTACACGCTGCAAGGCGAGGGTGCCAACACTGGCCGCGCAGCCGTCTTCTGCCGCTTTGCCGGCTGCAACCTCTGGAGCGGGCGCGAAGCCGATCGCGCCTCCGCCGTCTGCCAGTTCTGTGACACCGACTTTGTCGGCACGGACGGCACGCAAGGCGGTAAATACACCACCGCAGACGCGCTGGCCGACACCGTCGCCGCTGAATGGCCGGCTAATGCCACGGGCGGCAAACCGCTCGTCATCTGCACCGGCGGCGAGCCGCTGCTGCAACTCGACAAGCCGCTGATCGACGCCCTGCATGCGCGCGGCTTCGAAATCGCCATCGAGACCAACGGCACCATCGCCGTACCCGAGGGCATCGACTGGGTGTGCGTGAGCCCGAAGATGGGTTCTGAGCTGGTCGTCACGCGTGGCGATGAGTTGAAGGTCGTGATCCCGCAAGACGGGCAGGACCTGGACGCATACGAACGGCTGGATTTCCAGCATTTCTTCCTGCAGGCCATGGATGGCCCGCTCGCGCGGCAGAATACGGCGTTGGCCGTTGAGCTGTGCCAGCGCCGCCCGCGCTGGCGCCTGTCGCTGCAAACCCATAAGATGCTGGGCATCCGCTGAGGCGGGCCGCTGCATCTTCTCCAGTCGTTCCAGCCGTTTTGCGGCCTCCGCTGCCGCCCAGTCCTAGCGCTCCATGACCAAGACCGTTTCCATTACGCGCCGGCTCGAATTCGATGCCGGCCACCGCATCCCGGGCCACGCCGGCCAGTGCCGCAACCTGCACGGCCATCGCTACCAGCTCGAACTCACGCTCACCGGCGAAGTCCTGCACAACGACAAGGCCGCCGACGACGGCATGATCCTGGACTTCGGCGACGTCAAGCAGCTCGCCAACAAGCACCTCGTCGATCTATGGGACCACGCGTTCCTGGTCTATCGCGGCGATACGAAGCTAGTCGAATTCCTGAACGACATGGAAGGCGGTCATAAGACCGTCGTGCTGAACGACGTGCCGACGGTTGAAAACCTCGCGCAGGTGGCGTTCGACATTCTGGAACCGGTGTTCCGCAACGCGTTTGGGCACCATCTGCGCCTGTCCAAGCTCGTGCTGTACGAAACCCCCAACTGCTGGGCCGACGTGAAGCTTGCGCGCCCGCACGAGCAGGATTGAGCGGACTCGCATGACGACCCCGCACGTCCTCACGCCGCCTGCCGATATGTCCGCGCACGAGCGCGATGGCTATTGGATGCAGCAAGCACTGGTGCAGGCCAAGATCGCGTGGGGGCGGGGCGAGGTACCGGTGGGCGCGGTGGTCGTGCGCGGCAACGAGATCGTCGGCGTCGGCCATAACGCCCCGATTGGGCTGCACGATCCGTCCGCCCACGCCGAGATGCGCGCTTTGCGCCAAGCGGCCGAAAAGCTCGGCAACTACCGCCTGCCCGACTGCGAAGTCTTCGTGACGCTGGAGCCGTGCGTGATGTGCGCCGGAGCCATGCTGCACGCCCGCGTGGCACGCGTTGTCTACGGCGCCCCCGACCCGAAGACTGGCGCGGCGGGCAGCATCCTCGACTTGTTTGCCGAGACGCGCCTGAACCACCAGACCGCCATCACCGGCAGCGTGCTCGCGCAGGAGTGTGGCGATATGCTGCGCGCCTTCTTTGCCGAGCGCCGCGCGAGCCAGAAGGCCGCGCGCATTGCCGTTACTGAAACCGACACCCCCGCCGCATGACCACCATTCGCCTGATCGCGCCCTCCGGTTATCCGAACGACCCCGCCATCGCCGAGCGCGGCGTGGCGTTTCTGCAGGCGCAGGGCTGCACCGTCGTCAATCAGGAGTGCCTGAGCCGCCAGCACCAGCGTTTTGCCGGTGGTGAACTGGCGCGGCTGGGCGACCTGCAGCAGATCGGCGCCAGCGGCCACCAGGAAATCGCCATGGCCATCCGCGGCGGCTATGGCCTCACGCGGCTGCTCGACCATATCGACTTCATCGGCATCGGCCGCCGCGCGCAGGCGACGGACGCCATCATCGTCGGGCATAGCGATTTCACGGTGTTCTCGCTGGCGTATCTGGCGGCTACGGGCGGGGTGACGTTTGCCGGCCCGCATGTGTGTTCGGATTTCGGGCTGGAGACGGTCGATCCGTTCATGGTCGAGCGCTTCTGGGGCATCCTGCGCAATCCGACGTACGCGCTGCGCGTGGATGTGCCGCAGCCCAAGGGCTGTGCACATCCGGGGCGCTACACCGGCACGCTGTGGGGCGGCAACCTGGCCATGCTGTGCAGCCTGGTCGGTACGCCGTATCTGCCAGAAATCCGCGACGGCATCCTGTTCGTCGAGGACATCAACGAGCACCCGTACCGCGTCGAGCGCATGCTCTTGCAGTTGCAGCAGGCCGGCGTGCTGGAAGCGCAGCAGGCGCTGGTGCTGGGCGATTTCTCCGGCTACCGGACCACACCGTACGACGCCGGCTACGACTTCGACGCCATGCGTGCCTACCTGGCCGAGCGTCTGTCCATTCCGGTCGTTACCGGCCTGCCGTTCGGCCATTGCCCGACCAAGGCGACGCTGCCGATTGGCGCGCAGGCCGAGTTGGATGTCGATGCCACGGGCTTTACGCTGCACTTGTCGGGGTATCCGACGCTCAAGGCCGCGTCAACGACATAAGCCGTTCGCCCATCCGGGTCACGCTCGGATGGTAAAATCCCAGGTTCCCTAAATGGCGTCCGGCAAGTGATTGCTGCGCCAGATCACCGCTTTCCACATCAAGGTTTCCACGTGCTTTCCACCGCCAACATCACCATGCAGTTCGGGCCCAAGCCCTTGTTCGAGAACATCTCGGTCAAGTTTGGCGAGGGCAATCGCTATGGCCTGATCGGCGCCAACGGCTGCGGCAAGTCGACCTTCATGAAGATCCTGGGCGGCGATCTTGAGCCAAGCTCCGGCAACGTGATGCTGGAACCGGGCGTACGCCTGGGTAAGCTGCGCCAGGACCAGTTCGCCTACGAAGACATGCGCGTGCTGGACGTGGTGATGATGGGCCACACCGAAATGTGGGCCGCCGCACAAGAGCGCGACGCCATCTACGCCAACCCGGAAGCCACCGACGACGACTACATGAAGGCCGCCGACCTGGAGGCCAAGTACGCCGAATACGACGGCTACACGGCGGAAGCCCGCGCGGGTGAGCTGCTGCTGGGCGTCGGCATTCCGACCGACCAGCACAACGGCCCGATGAGCGGTGTCGCCCCCGGCTGGAAGCTGCGCGTGCTGCTGGCACAGGCGCTGTTCTCGAACCCGGACGTGCTCCTGCTGGACGAGCCGACCAACAACCTCGATATCAACACGATCCGCTGGCTGGAATCGGTGCTCAATGAGCGCAATTCCACCATGATTATCATCTCCCACGATCGCCACTTCCTGAACCAGGTCTGCACGCACATGGCGGACATGGACTACGGCACGCTCAAGGTCTACCCGGGCAACTACGACGACTACATGCAGGCCTCCCTGCAAGCGCGTGAACGCCTGCAGGCTGCCAACGCGCGAGCCAAGGAGCGCATCTCCGACCTGCAGGACTTCGTGCGCCGCTTCTCGGCCAACAAGTCCAAGGCTCGTCAGGCCACGTCGCGCCTGAAGATGATCGACAAGATCAAGGTGGAAGACATCAAGCCGTCGTCGCGCCAGAACCCGTTCATCCGCTTCGAGTTCGAGAAGAAGCTGCACAACCTGGCGGTGGAAACCGAAAACGCGCGCAAGACGTACGACCGCAAGATCTTCGACAACCTGACCATGGCCGTGCGCGCCGGCGAGAAGATCGCCATCATCGGCGAGAACGGCGCGGGTAAGACCACGCTGCTGCGCTCGCTGCTCAATGGTGCGGTCAAGACGGGCGTGCAGCGCGGCATCGAAATCGACGGCGGTACCGTGAAGTGGGCCGAGCACGCCAACGTCGGCTACATGCCGCAGGACACGTATGAAGAGTTCCCCGAAGACCGTGACCTGATGGACTGGATGACCCAGTGGACCCAGGCGGGCGACGACGACCAATCGCTGCGCGGTACGCTGGGCCGCCTGCTGTTCTCGGCCGACGACATCAAGAAGAGCGTCAAGGTGCTCTCCGGTGGCGAGAAGGGCCGCATGATCTGGGGCAAGCTGATGCTGGGCCGCCATAACGTGCTGGCGCTGGACGAGCCGACCAACCACATGGACATGGAGTCGATCGAATCGCTGCAGGTCGCGCTCGACAAGTTCGAAGGCACGTTGATCTTCGTATCGCATGACCGCGAGTTCGTCAGCGGCCTGGCCACGCGCATCATCGAAATCCGCCCGGACGGCACGTTGACCGATTACCTCGGTACGTACGACGAGTATCTGCAGAGCCAGGGTCTGGAGGTCTGAGCGTCGATCGTTTTCGCGTTCTCTACAAAAAAGAAAGGCGGCCAGTGTGCCGCCTTTTTTGTTGCCAGCGCGCGCGGACTGGTCAGCTCCTCGCCTCGTCAATCAATAGATCGAGCTGGGCGATTACGTTGCTGGTATCGGGTTCGCCGCGGGTCTTGGCCAAGGCGGTCTTGAGCGTCTCGCGCAGGGCAATGAGCTCGTCAACGTTGCCAGCTTTTTCGACCTTCATTTCGAGCAGGTAGCCACGCAGGCCCAGGTAGCGGCTGATGGTCTCGGTGTAGAAGCGATACAGCCGCTGGTAGCCATCGACGCCTTGCTCGGTCGGGGTAGCGGCGGCCGTCGCGGGGGCGGCGGTGCGTGGCGGGGAGCTGGCTGGCGCCGGGCTGGCCGCTGCACTCTTGGCGGGCGTGGCGGCAGCCGTGCCAGGAACATGCACGCGGACGTAGCCGCCTTGCTCCAACTCATCGAACACCGCCTGTGTCATGCCCAGCGGCTGAAGCTGGAGGAGGATCTCGTCGCAGGTCTTTTCACCGTTGACCATCAGAAGCACGGCGCGGTGACGTTGGTCGAGGTGGTTCGCCCGTGTGCGGATCTCGTCCTGGCCCTTGTCGGTCTTCTGGTAGATGGTGGTGGTCATGCAATGTCTCCCTCGGCCGGCATGTCAGCGGCGCGCGCTGCTGGCTCTACAATAGGCCGATCATAACCGCCCGGGAGTGGCGTGAATCTTAGTCGCAACCCGGATAGCACAACGCGCAGACCGCGCATCCACCAGAGCGAGACGACCAACGATGCAGCAACGCGACAAGCTTTTTATCAACGGCAAGTGGGTGGCGCCGCAGGGCAAGGGCGTCATTGAAGTGATTCATTCGGCCACCGAAGCGGTCATGGGGACGATTCCCGAAGGCAGCGTGGCCGATGCCGAAGCGGCCGTGGAAGCGGCCCGCGCCGCATTCGACAGCTGGGCGGCCACGCCTGTGGCCAAGCGCGCGGAATACATTCAGAAGATTGCCGATGGCCTGCAGGCCCGCAGCGAAGAACTGGCGCAAATGATTGCCGGTGAAGTCGGCATGCCGATCAAGCTGGCGCGTGCCATCCAGGTGGGCGGCCCGGTCTACAACTGGGGGAATTTCGCCAAGCTGCTCGGTACGTTTGCATTTGAAGAACACGTCGGCAACTCGCTGGTGGTGCGCGAGCCGGTGGGCGTGGTGGGTGCCATCACGCCGTGGAACTACCCCCTGAACCAGATCACGCTGAAGGTGGCGCCTGCGCTGGCAGCGGGCTGCACCGTGGTGCTCAAACCTTCCGAGGTGGCGCCGCTGAACGCCTTTGTGCTGGCGGAAGTCATTGAAGCAGCCGGGCTGCCGCCGGGCGTATTCAACCTCGTCACCGGCTATGGCCCGGTGGTGGGCGAAGTGTTGGCGAGCCACCCGGACGTCGACATGGTGTCGTTTACGGGGTCCACTCGCGCTGGCAAACGTGTGGCCGAACTCGCCTCGCAATCGGTCAAGCGTGTGGCACTGGAGCTAGGCGGCAAGTCGGCCTCGGTGATTTTAGAGGACGCGGATCTGTCGGCGGCGGTGAAGGGCACGCTGTCGGCATGCTTCCTGAACTCCGGCCAGACCTGCTCGGCGCACACCCGCATGCTGGTGCCGCGCGCCAAGTACGAAGAGGTAAAAGCCTTGGCCGCGCAGTTCGCCCAAAGCTATGTGCCGGGCGACCCCGCACAGGAAAGCACGCGCCTCGGTCCGCTGATCTCCGCCGTGCAGCGCGATCGTGTGCTGGGCTACATCCGCAAGGGCCTGGAAGAGGGCGCGGAGCTCATCACCGGTGGCGTAGAGGCGCCGGAAGGGCTGTCCACCGGCTTCTTCGTCAAGCCGACCGTGCTCGGCAACGTCAAGACGACCGACACCGTGGCGCGTGAAGAGATCTTCGGCCCCGTGCTGACCGTGATCTGCTACGACGATGAGGAAGATGCCATCCGCATCGCCAACGACAGCATCTACGGGCTGGGCGGTGGCGTGTGGTCGGGCGACGAAGCACGGGCCATCCGTGTTGCGCGCCGCATTCGCACCGGGCAGGTCAATATCAATGGCGGGCCGTTCAACATGCAGGCGCCGTTTGGCGGCTACAAGCAATCGGGCAACGGGCGCGAGAACGGCAAGTACGGGCTGGAGGAGTTCCTGGAGTACAAGGCACTGCAACTCAACCCCGCGAAGACCGCTTGATCGGCGGGGCGGCCAAGAAAAAAACCCGGCTTCGGCCGGGTTTTTTTATGCGTAGACCCGCTTACTTGCGGCTGCCGTCGGCGTTGTAGCCCTGGGCGGAGCCTTCGGCCAGGATGCGTGTCCAGACCACGTTGCGTTCCTCATCCGTCATGAACACCCAGTTGCTGACTTCCAGCTGGGTGCGCCCGCAGCCTTGACAGACCTCGTCGAAGAGGGTCGAGCAGATACCGATGCAGGGGCTGTCCGGGCGGCCGAGCAAAGTGCTGCCGGATGCACTGGTCTCATCATCGGTCATGGACGGAAAGGCGGTCGATTCGGTCATGGGGCGCTATTTTACCGGCTTCGACCCTGGGCCCGGCTGCCCCGTGCGTTGGCTGACATGATCCGCCGCGGCACACAGCGCGAGCGCGGAATTGACGAGCGCAATGTGCGAAAACGCTTGCGGGAAATTGCCCACCAGCCGCCCCACGCGCGGGTCGTACTCTTCAGCGAGCAGCCCCACGTCATTGCGCAGCGCCAGCAGCTTGATGAAGAGCGCGCGCGCCTCGTCATGGCGGCCTTGCATGACGAGGTTGTCGACATACCAGAAGCTGCAGGCAAGGAACACGCCCTCGCCCTCGGGCAGCCCATCGGCCACGGCTTCGGTGCGGTAACGGCGTACGAGGCCGTCGATAAGCAGGTCCTCTTCGATGGCCTTGACGGTAGCCACGATGCGCGGGTCGGACGCCGGCAGAAAGCCGACCAGCGGCAGCATGAGCAGGGCAGCGTCCAGTTCTTCGCTGCCGTAGCTCTGCACGAAGCAGTTGCGCCGGGCGTTGACGCCGTGGGCGCAGACCTCGGCGTGAATGCGGTCGCGCACAGCGCGCCAGCGCTCCACGGGACCCTCCAGGTTGAACTCTTCGATGGTCTTGACCGCACGGTCGAATGCCACCCATGCCATGACCTTGGAGTGCGTGAAATGGCGGGAGGGGCCGCGCACTTCCCAGATACCCTCATCGGGCGTCTGCCAGAGGGTTTCCAGATGCGTCATCAGCGCGACCTGCAGGCGCCACGAGGCTTCATCGCCATCGAGGCCGCCCTTGCGCGCGATGTAGAGGGCGTCCATCAGCTCGCCGTACACGTCGAGCTGTAATTGCAGGGCAGCGGCGTTGCCGATGCGCACAGGTTGCGAACCTTCGTAGCCCGGGAGCCACGGCACGGTCCATTCGCCCAGGCGGCGTTCGCCGGCAATGCCATACATGATCTGCACCTGCGACGGGCTGCCGGCGATGGCGCGCTCCAGCCATTCACGCCAGGCGCGGGCCTCGTTGTAATAGCCGGCGTTCATCAGCGCAAGCAGGGTGAGGGTGGCGTCGCGCAGCCAGCAGTAGCGGTAGTCCCAGTTGCGCACGCCGCCGAGCTGTTCTGGCAGCGATGTGGTGGGCGCGGCCACCACGCCGCCGGTGCGGTGGTACGTGAGCGCTTTCAGCGTGATGAGGGAGCGCAAGACGGCTTCGGTCCATTCTCCCGCCCCCTGGCAGCGGCCGGACCACGCCCGCCAGCGCGCCTCGATATCGACCTGCGCCTCAATAGCATCAATGGAATCCGGCAACGGCAGATGCGATGGGGAATGCGTCAACACGAACGGCATGGCCTCGCCTTCGCTCACAGAAAAATCCGCCACGGTGGACAGGTTTTCGCCGCGCAGTGGCGCGGGCGTGCGCAGCGTGGTCATGTTGGGCCCGGCGACGGCACGCAGCACGCAGTCGGGCCCGAGGGTGTCGTCCGCGCGGCAGGGGCCATCTGCGGTGGCGCCAGTGGCCTCCAGTACGCGGCTGACCCACGGTACGGACGCACCGTAGTCGAAGCGCAGGGTCAGGTCCATGCGCATCTCCACTGTGCCCGACAGCCCGCGCACGATGCGGATGAGGTCTGACGTGTCGTCGCGCGTGGTGGCGTTGCCGGGCAGGCGCACGGTCATCAGGTCGGTCAGGCTGATGGTGCCGGTGTCGGTTTCAAACACCGTCTCCAGCACGAGCGTGCCGGGCAGGTAGCGGCGGTGCACTGCCCGCACATGGCCCTGTGGGGCGATGCGCCAGCGGCCGTGGTCGGGTGTGCCGAGCAGCGCGGCGAAGCATGCCCCGGAATCGAACCGGGGCCAGCACAGCCAATCGATGGAGCCGTCGCGCGAGACCAGCGCGGCGGTTTCGCAATCGCCAATCAACGCGTAATCTTCGATTTTTGAGGGCATTGCACTCCACTTCACTCGAACACTCGAACCGATCGACGAGGCCGCGACCATGCATGACAGCACCCGCACCATTCTCGAATACAACGCCGGGCGCGACCCGGAACGCCTCACCCGCAAACTTGCGGCCATCGCGGCCGATCCGTTCTCGTTCTTTCGGGGCACCAACAACCTGTACGCCGCCTCGCTGGCCGACGCGCCCTTGCTGCACGAGGCGCCGCGCACGCTCGTCTGCGGCGACCTCCATCTGGAGAACTTCGGCAGCTTCAAGGGCGACAACGGCCTCGTCTATTTCGATATGAACGACTTTGACGAGGCCTTGGTCGCGCCTTTCACGGTCGACCTCGTGCGCGTGCTGTCGAGCCTGCAGGTGGCTGCGCGCTGCTGGAAGCTGGCCGACGAAGACGCGCACAACCTGTGCCGCCGCTTTCTTGAGACGTATGCCACGTCGCTGGTGGATGGCAAGGCCCGCTGGGTTGAGCGCGCCACGGCCACCGGCATCGTGTACGACCTGCTGCGCGGCCTGCGCAAACGCAATCGCGCCGCCTACCTGGCCAGCCGCACCGAACGCGACGGCAACCGCATCAGCTTGCGCATCGATGGGCGCCGCACGTTGCGTGCCAGCAAGGAAGAGGCCCGCCGTGCGCGGCGCATCCTGGAGGCGTACGGAGATCAGGGGAATGGCCACGGCCAGCGCTTCATCGCCATTGACGTGGCCCGGCGCATCGCCGGCACGGGCAGCCTGGGGCTGGAGCGCTATGCGGTGCTCGCGCGCCCCGAGAAGGACCCCGCCACACTGCGGCTGATCGATATCAAGCTTTCCGTGCCGAGCGTCTGGGCGAATACGCTGGGCAGCGTGTGCAGTGTGGCGCCGTGGCGGAGCGAGGCCGGGCGGGTGGTGGACATCCAGCGTGTGTCGCAGGCGATTTCCCCGGCTTTGCTGCGCGGGGTGGTCTATGGCGCCAAGGGTGAAAAACCGAAATCGTACGTGGTCAAGAGCCTGCAGCCGACCGCTGACCGCGTGGCGTTGGGCTCGGGCAAGCACGTCATCGCCAACCTGGACGATGCGCTGCAGACCATGGCACGCGTGGCCGCGTGGTGCCACCTGCGCGGCTGCGGCAGGCACGGCTCCGACTTGGTGGAGCGGGTGCAGGACTACGCCGCCGGCACGGCATGGCGCAAATCGGCGCTCAAGCTCGCAGCTCACGGGCGGCAGGTGTCGCTTAAACAGTGGGCGGAATTTGCCGAGGACTACCGGCAGGCGCGCAAAGGCAAAGCGGACTGACCTTGCACCAAAATGAGCGTAGTGGGTGCACTAATGTGCACACTGCCCTCAAGTTCTGCGCCCGGGAAACCGATAGTGCGGAGGTAGCCGGCCGCCCGGCGCGATGGTCGCGCCCGCGTGAGAAGCCGTGCACGCCACTCTCGCCGCCCATGTCCGCCCGCTTGACGATCCGCACCCGCTTGGTGCTCTCGGTTTCACTGCTGTTTTCGCTCGCCTTGCTGATTGGCGTTGCCGGCTTGCTTGGGCTGCGTGATGCCAACCGCGCGCACGAAGAAACCTTCACCAACCAGTTTCCATCCGCGCTCGCCCTGGGCGAATCCGACCTGAGCCTCACGCGTGCCCGCACGGCGCTCGACAAGGCCATGCTGTATCCGGAAGACAAGGGTGCGATGAAGCTGCTGGACCGCACCGAAGAACTGATCGGCGAGTCGGATAGCGCCTGGAAGAAATACCTGTCCCTGCCGCGCGATGCGGAAGAGGAGCGTCTGGCCAAAGACGTGGCCACCAAGCGTGAAGCCGCGGCAGGCAGCCTGCGCGACATCATCAAGGCGCTGCGCGCCGGAGACCGCGCAACAGCAGACAAGATCATGGAACAGGGCGTCTCCAAGGCCTTCCGTGATTCCAACGATTCCAGCCTGGCGCTGAGCAAGAAGCAGCTCGCATTCTCCAAGGCCAACTACGACGCATCGCAGGAGGCGTATGCGCGCTTCCGCATGATCGTGATTGCCGCCATTGCTTTTGCGCTGGTGGTGGCGCTGTGGTGCGCGTGGTCCCTGCTGCGCGCGATCGTGGGGCCGCTCAATGCCGCCCTGGCGCAGTTCGACCGCATTGCCGCGGGTGACCTGACGCAACCCGTGCACATTGACCGTCAGGACGAAATGGGCCGCCTGCTCGAAGGTCTGGCCCGCATGCAGAAGGCGTTGACCGATACCGTGCGCCGCGTCCGCACCGGCTCCGAATCGATTGGCGCCGCCACCAAGCAGATTGCCGCCGGCAACGCAGACTTGTCGCAACGCACGGAAGAACAGGCCAGCTCGCTGGAAGAAACGGCATCGAGCATGGAAGAGATGACCTCCATCGTGCGTCAGAACGCCGACAACGCCCGCCAGGCCAGCCAGTTGGCCGACAGCGCCTCGGACGTTGCTGCCCAGGGCGGTGCCGTGGTGACCGATGTGGTGGCGACCATGCGCGAGATCAGCGCATCCTCGCGCACGGTGTCGGAAATCATCGGTGTGATCGATGGCATTGCGTTCCAGACCAACATCCTTGCGCTCAACGCTGCGGTGGAAGCCGCCCGTGCAGGCGAGCAAGGCCGTGGCTTCGCCGTGGTGGCTGGCGAGGTGCGCAACCTCGCGCAACGCAGCGCCGCTGCTGCCAAGGAAATCAAGGAGATGATCGAGGCGTCGCTGTCCAAGGTCGAGACCGGCAGCGCGCTGGCCGAACGCGCCGGCAGCACAATGGAAAACATCGTCTCGTCCATCCGCCGTGTGACCGACATCATGGGCGAGATTGCTGCCGCCTCGAACGAACAAAGCTCGGGCATCGAGCAGGTGAACAAGGCCGTTACGCTGATGGACGAAGCCACGCAGCAGAACGCTGCACTGGTGGAGCAGGCGGCCGCCGCAGCGGAATCGCTGGAAGAGCAGGCGCAGGCGCTGAACGCTGCGATTGCGGCATTCCGCCTCGCTTGATGCGGGCGCAGCATCAATACGATGCATTGCGTTGATGAACAGGCATGGCAATGACTTGCCTTGAACGCCGTTTCGGTTGATATAACCGACTGGCTTATTCAAGGAATCACACCATGCCGTTCATCATTGCCGGCTTTGCGGCGGTTGGTCTGCTCGTCTACGGTGCAGTCCGGTTGTACCTGATGGTTGCGCTGGCGTATGGCGCCGTGGCGGGTGGCACGGCCGTGCTGGTGGCGACGGCGCTACTCGTCGGCGTGATCGTCACCCTGGTTCGGCGCTACCGGGCTATTCATGGCGTCAACGTGAAGGGCCAGCGGATCGTGTCAACAAGCGGAAGCTGGGGCGAGATCGCGGTCGACGCCGAGCAGAAGCGCGGCACATTGCAACTGCATGGGCAACACGCACGCTTTCTTTTTGCCGACATTGCCGGCGCCGATGCCGCAGAACGTGACGGCGCGTGGACATTGGCACTGCGCCTGAAGCACCAGGCGCAGGCGGAATGGTCGATCCCGATGCGCAATCGCCAGGAGGCGAAGCGCTGGGCGAAGATCTTGGCCCTCGCGGCCACGCAGGAGCTGTAAGCCGGACTATTCCGTCGTGCTCGGGTTCCAGAATGCCTGGGCCACATGCGGTTGGGACTGCAGCGAGGCGACGATGCGGTCCAGTTCGGCGGCGTTCACCGCCGTCGACATCAGCATGGCTTCGATTTCCACGTGGTCTTCACCAAACGGCTCGACCGACAGATCGCTGATGGGGTAGCTGGCTTCTTCCAGCAGGCGTTCCAGATCGGCCAGTGCTTCTTTCTGGCGCTCGCTGGTGGAGATCACGCACATCGTGTACGTGACTTCGCTGGCCTGGTTGTCCAGTGGCGTACGGTTGATCCGGTCCACCACCGGCCGTAGCAGGATGTTCGAGGCGAGCACGAACAGCGTCACCAGAATGGCCTGGCCGATCAAATCGGACCCCGCCGCCGCACCCACCGCGGCAGAGCCCCACAACGTGGCGGCGGTATTCAGCCCCCGCACGTTCAGCCCTTCCTTCATGATGGTGCCGGCGCCCAGAAAGCCGACGCCCGAGACCACGTACGCGATGACGCGGGTGGTGTCCGATGCCGTGCCGATCTGCGCGGCCATGTCAACGAAGGCAGCGGCCGCCACGGCCACCAGCGCGTTGGTGCGCAGGCCCGCCGTCCGCTGCCTGACCTGCCGCTCAAAGCCGATCAATGACCCGAGCGCAAACGCCGAGCCAAGGCTGATGAACGAATCCAGCAGCGTGGCGACATTGAGATGGACGAGGGCTTGCAGCGTCATCGGCGGCTCCTTATTGATGGTGACCGGAGTCTCAGTTGGGGCGCCGAGGGTTATAGCACGGCGCCATGACACGCCGTGCAGGCAAGCTAGGCCTGACGGCTACTTATAGTCCCACTGCATCTGCTCGGGGATCGGCACGGCGTCCGACGTTTCGAGGCAGCGGTCGAGGTAGGCGAGCAGGGAGCGCGGCTGGAAGCCGGTCTCCTGCAGCAGCCGCGTGTTGTCGAACACGTAGCTCATGCTGGCGAACTTGGCGTACAGGTGGATGCAGCGCGCGACCAGTCGCACGTTGCCATCGCCCGTCATGCTCAGGAATTTACGGGCCAGCGCTTTCTCCGCGATTTTTTCCTGGTACACATAGCCGGCCAGCGCCTGGGCGTCTTCTTCCGGCGTCTGGCAGCGCTTGAAGCGCGGGTACAGCGTTTCAATGCGCTCCGAGTGCGCATCGCCGGCGCTGATGTGATACAGGTCGTGCGCCAACGTGGGCTTGGTCGACAACCGAACGATGGCTTCAGCGCAGTCGTCCACCGGCAGGATGTCGACGCGGTCGCTCAAGCGGCAACTGAAGGTCTCGAGCATCGCCACCATGCGCAGCATCCAGAAAATGCTGCCCGAGGGCTCGCAGCCGAGCGTGCTGTGGCCCACCACGATGGACGGCCGTACCACCACCAACGGCAGCTCCGGCACGTCTTCGCGCAGTTTCAGCTCGGCCATCCCCTTGGAATACGTGTATGGCACGGCGTGCTGCTCGATGGGCGGCACGTCCCAGCTTTCGCTGACATGGCGATTGGCTAACTGGCCACACGACATGGCCGTGCCGATCTGCACGAAGCGCTTGAGCCGCTTGCCTTGCGCAGCCAGCTGACCCAGCGCCAGCACGCCGCCCACGTTGGTTTCCCACAGCGACGGGTGGTTCGAAAACGTTGCCAACGCCGCGCAGTTGATGATGACTTCCGGATCGCCCAACTTGGCGGCGCCGGCATCGCGCAGGTCGAACGGCACGATTTGCGATTCGGTGATGGCGTCGAGCGCGGCCTGCTCGAAGGCAAACCTGCGCAGGTTGCTGCGCAGCCGCGCCAGCCCTTCGGCAGGCGTGTCACCGCGCACGGCAAAGCGCGTGTCGGCCAGCAAACCTTTGGCTGCCAGATTCGCGGCAATGGCGCCGCCTACGAAGCCGGTCGCGCCGGTCAGCAGAATACTCATGCGAAAAAACTCGAAATCCTAAGGGCGCGAAGCGGATGACCTTTCCGCCTGCAAACAGTGTTCCGCTGCATTCCGCCGCCATACGAGCGGCGCATCACGCGACATGCTCGGCAGGGAACGGGCGTCGCCAACCCGCTCGGGGCGGCGCACGGTGCGGGGTCTGCCGGGGCCGCATGACTGGCGCCATGCGGTGCGGCCGGAAGCCCGCGCAAAACCGAACATTTATATGAATGTAACCTTTCAGGCACCTTTCGGGCGAGCCTTTTTGAGCCGTTCCTCAGGAGGATTGACGTCAGGCATGTGGTACGGCGCAGCCCGATGTCGCATTTGCGGCAATCTCGCGTGCGGCCTTGGCGCCTTCCACCTGCAGGAGGGTGGGGAGCGACACGCCGTTCTTGGCCGCCGTTACTTCGGCCAGGATGGAAATGGCGATCTCCGGCGGCGTCCGGCTGCCGATGTAGATGCCGACCGGTCCATGTAGGCGTGCCAGCTCGGCATCGCTCAGGTCGAATTCCTTGAGGCGCTCGCGGCGATTGGCGTTATTGCGGCGGCTGCCCAGCGCACCCACGTAGAACGCGGGCGTCTTGAGTGCCTCCATGAGCGCGAGGTCGTCCAGCTTTGGGTCGTGCGTGAGGGCAATGACGGCGCTGCGCTCGTCCAGCTTCATGGCCATCACCGTGTCGTCGGGCATGGTGCGGACCATGGTGACGCCTGGGATTGACCACTCTTCGCTGTATTCCTCGCGCGGGTCGCACACCGTGACCTGGTAGTCCAGGCCCACGGCAATCTGGCACAGGTAGCGCGAGAGCTGCCCTGCACCAATCACGAGCATCCGATAGCGGGGGCCGTGGATGGTGATCAGGCGCTGCTCATCAAACTGCAGGCCATCGGTGGCGGTGGCGTGTTGCAGCAGGGTCGCGCCGGTGGCCATATCCAGGGTGCGGGCGACAAGCTGGCCGGCTTCCACCGCGTGCAGGAGAGCATCGATACCGCTGGACGCATTGAGCGGTTCCAGCACCAATTGCAGCGTGCCGCCGCACGGCAGGCCAAAGCGGTGGGCTTCTTCAGCGCTGATGCCGTATTTGACGGCTTCGGGCTTGGTGTGGTGCAGGCCTTCGCGGCGCACGCGGTCGATGAGGTCGTCTTCAATACACCCGCCCGAGACCGAGCCCACGACGACGCCGTCATCGCGCAGCGCGAGCATCGCGCCTTCGGGCCGGGGGGATGAGCCCCACGTTTTGACCACCGTGACGAGCAGCACGCGCCGCCCCTGTTCCAGCCAGCGCACGCTGGTTTTCAAGACTTCAAGATCGACGCTGTCCATGATGCGGCTCCTGCGCGTTGGCGCCTGTGCGGGGCGATACCGAGGGAGGCCTGATTATGCCCCGTGGTGCAAAAACAGGTAGGCCGCCGCAATGGCCACCACGGCCACGATGATCCACGGCCACGGGTTGCGCGGCTGCACCGCTGGGCTGATGCCCGATGTGCCTTGTCGTGCACCGTGGGCCTGCAATTCGCCGGCTGCCAGATCGGGGATGGCGTGTTCGGCGGGCACACCGTCTACGGGTTGCGCAGCGCCGAGTTCCGCCGCAAACCGCTGGAAGAACTCATCGGCCAGCTTGCGCGCGGCGCCGTCGACGAGCCGGGACCCGATCTGGGCGAGCTTGCCGCCCACCTGCGCTGTGGCGGTGTAGGCCAGGCGGGTGACGGTCGGCCCCTCGGGCGTCAGCTGGACCTGCGCCGTGCCCCTGCCGAAGCCTGCCGCGCCGCCCTGGCCATCGAAATGCAGCGTGTAGCTGCGCGGCGGGGTGATCTCCGACAGTTGCATGCGCCCCTTGAAGCGCGCCTTGACCGGCCCGACTGCCGCTTGCATGGCGATGTCGTAAGCGGGCGCGTCGCCGTCGCCGGCAGCGGTCAGGCTTTCGCAGCCGGGGATGCAGCGCTGCAGCACGGCGGGGTCGTTCAACGCATCCCAGGCAGTCTGCAGGGGCACGGGCAGGAGGTGGGTCTGGGTCAGTTCCATGGCGCGGTGGGTCGTGCTGGGGTGGTGTGGTACGGCGTGCGCGGGCTGCGTGTGTGGCGAGCATCCGCCAATTCCTGCTCCAGCGCAGTCAGGCTCTCGAAATGGTGGGCCGGCACCATCGCGTCTACGTATGGCAGGATCGCCCGCACACCGCGTGCCCGGGGTTCAAAGCCCGCAAAGCGCAGCAGCGGGTTCAGCCAGAGGATGCGATGCGCAAACCGGGCCAGCCGCGCCATTTCTGCGTCGAGCAGATCGATGTGTTCGTGATCAAGCCCGTCTGTCACCAGCAGCACGGTCGCGCGGCCGGAGAGCGTGCGGCGCGCCCATCGGCGGTTGAAGTCCGCCAGCGCTGCACCAATGCGCGTACCGCCCGACCAGTCCGGCACCAGTTGCGCGATGCTTTGCACGGCCACATCCGGATCGCGCTCGCGGAGGTGGCGCGACACATTGGTCAGTCGCGTGCCGAACAGAAAGGCCTGGATACGCTCGCGCGATTGCACCAGCGCGTGGCAGTAGTACAGCACCGCGCGCGAATAGCGACTCATCGATCCTGAAATATCGAGCAGCAGCACCAGCGGCGGAGTGCGGTCGACGGGTTGGCGGTATTTCCAGCCCGTCCATTCGCCGCCGGCACGCACGGCCTGACGGGCGGTGGCGCGCAGATCCGGATGGCGCCCGCGCGAGGCGGCTTTTAGCCGGCGCGTACGTTCCTGCGCCAGATGCACGCGCCTGCGGCGGATCATGTGTTGCAGCGTGCGCCATTCGGCGGCGTTGAGCGTGTCGAAGTCGCGCGTGCGCAGCGCCTCGTGCGCGGAAAACGCCAGCGGCGCAACGATGTCATGGCGCTCGCCATCGGGCTGCGGGCCGGGCGGCAGGTTGGTTGACGGCTGCGCGCGTAGCGCATCGGCCAACCGGTTATTGCGCGTGGCCGGAATGCCGCCATGCACCTTGGGCAGCAGCAGGGCGCGCAGCTTGCCTTCCCAATCCGGATCGCGCCAGAACACGTTGAAGGCGGCGTCGAACAGCGTACGTTCATCCGGGTTTGAGACCAGCAGGGCGGCAAGCGCCGCTTTCACATCATCTCTGCGGCTGATATCGATGTGGTTCATGGCTTCGATCGCGTCCACCGCGCGCGAGGGCGCCAGCGGCATGCCGGCGTTGCGCAGCAGGCGCACGAAATGCGTCACGTTGCGGGGGAGCATGGGCAGGGTCGCTTCCACGCCTTACTCCGGCAGTGCGGTCAGCAACTGCTCGATGGTCGGTGCGTCCACGCGGGCCAGGTCGTCCTGGTATTTGAGCAACACGCCCAGCGTGTCCTGCACGGATTGCGGGTCGAGCTCTGTCACGTTCAGCGCAGCCAGCGCGCGGCACCAGTCGATGGCCTCGGCAATGCCCGGGGCCTTGAACAGATCGATACCGCGCAGCCGGTGTACGAACTCCACCGCACGTTGCTGCAGGCGGGTGGCGGCCTCGGGCGCGCGCTGCGCCACGATCTGCAACTCGCGCGCCTTGTCGGGGTAGCCGATCCATTGATACAGGCAGCGCCGCTTGAGCGCGTCGTGTACCTCGCGCGTGCGGTTGGAGGTCATGATGATCAGCGGAATCACCTGCGCGCGCACCGTGCCGAATTCCGGAATCGACACCTGAAAATCCGACAGCAACTCCAGCAGGAAGGCCTCGAACGGCTCGTCAGCGCGATCGATTTCGTCGATCAGTAAGACGCGGGGTGTATCGGGATGCGACGGGTCCGGCAGCAACGCCTGCAACAGCGGGCGCTTGAGGAGAAATTCATCGCGGTAGAGCGTGTCGGCGCGTGGCTTCTCGCCAGCCGCCTCCGCCAAGCGCAGGGCCATGATCTGGCGCGGGTAGTCCCACTCGTAGAGCGCACTGGCCGTGTCGAGCCCTTCATAGCATTGCAGCCGCAGCAGCGATGTGCCGAGCAGCCCCGCCGCCGCCTTCGCCAGTTCCGTCTTGCCGACGCCGGGCTCGCCCTCGAGAAACAGCGGCCGCTGCATGCGCAGTGCGAGGAACAGGGCTGTGGCCAACTCGCGGCTGGCGAAATAGCCCTGGCCCTGCAGTTGCGCGATGCAATCGTCGATGGAGTCGACCGGCATGTCGCTCCTTAATGGTGTCTCGCCAATGCCTGTTCCACCGCACGCGCCGCCAGCACCGGAATCAGGTGCGCGCGATATTCCGGCGAGGCATGCAGATCGCCCACCAGATCGTCGGGCGAGACCACCACCTTGCGCGCCGCTTCCGACGTGAAGTTGGCCGCCAGCGCCTGCTCCAGCGGCGTACAGCGGAACACGCATGGCGCCGCACCCGTCACCGCCACGCGCATGTTGTTGCCCTTGCGGCTGACAAACACGCCCACCAGCGCAAAGCGCGATGCGGGGTTGCGGAATTTCACGTACGCAGCCTGATCCGGCACCGGAAACTGCACCTCGGTGATGAGCTCATCCGCAGCCAGCGCCGTCTCGTACATGCCGACAAAGAAATCGTCTGCCGCAATGTTGCGCCGCTCGGTGACGACCGTGGCGTTCAGGCCCAGCACGGCCGCCGGATAGCACGCGGCCGGGTCGTTGTTGGCGAGCGATCCACCTAGCGTGCCCATGGCGCGCACTTGCCGGTCGCCGATACCGCCCGCCAGTTCTGCCAGCGCGGGCAGCATGCGGAGAATGTCCGCGTTCTCGGCGACATCGGCATGGCGTGTGGCCGCGCCCACGGTAATCACACCCGGTTGCGAGCGAATGCCCGTCATGCCCGGAATGCGCGTGACATCCACCAGGGTGGAGGGCTGCGCCAGCCGCAGCTTCATCGCCGCCAGCAGGCTCTGGCCGCCGCCGAGGTACTTGGCGTCTGTGTGCGTCTTCATCGCGGTGACGGCGGTTTGGGCGTCGGTGGCTTTCTGGTATTCGAAGTCGTACATGGTGGGCTCCTCTGCCTAGGCCTTGGCCGCTTGAATGGCTTGCCAGACACGGTGCGGCGTGGCGGGCATCTGGATGTCCTTCACGCCCAGCGGCGCCAGCGCATCGACGATGGCGTTGATGAGCGCCGGTGGCGAGCCGATCGCGCCCGCTTCGCCGCAACCCTTCACGCCCAGTGGGTTGTGCGTGCACGGCGTGCCCTTGGCGGTCTCGACGGTAAAGCTGGGCAGGTTGTCAGCGCGCGGCATGGCGTAGTCCATGTACGAGCCGGTCAGCAACTGGCCGTTCTCGTCGTACACGCAGGCTTCCATCAGCGCCTGGCCGATGCCCTGGCCGAGCCCGCCATGCACCTGCCCCTCAACGATCATCGGGTTGATGATGTTGCCGAAGTCGTCCACCGCAACGAAGCGGTCGATGTGGACCTCGCCGGTGTCGGGGTCGACTTCCACCTCGCAGATATACGCGCCGGCAGGGTAGGTGAAGTTGGTGGGGTCGTAGAAGGCGTTCTCATCCAACCCAGGTTCCAGTTTGTCGAGCGGATAGTTGTGCGGCACGTAAGCCGTAAGCGCGACTTCGCCAAAGGTCTTGGTGCGGTCGGTGCCGGCCACGCGGAAGACGCCGTCCTTGAACTCGATGTCCTCGGCCGATGCCTCCAACAGGTGCGCGGCGATCTTCTTGGCCTTGGCCTCGATCTTGTCGAGCGCCTTCATGATGGCCGAGCCGCCCACGGCAATCGAGCGCGAGCCATACGTGCCCATGCCGAAGGGGATGCGGCCGGTGTCGCCGTGCACGATCTCGATGTTCTCGATCGGCACGCCCAGGCGATCGGCCACCACTTGCGCAAACGTCGTCTCATGGCCCTGGCCGTGGCTGTGCGAACCGGTGAATACGGTGACAGAGCCCGTCGGGTGCACACGGATCTCACCCGCCTCAAACAGGCCCGCGCGTGCACCGAGCGCCCCGGCGATGTTCGATGGCGCCAGCCCGCACGCCTCGATGTAGCAGGAATAGCCCATGCCGCGCAGCCGGCCCTTGGCGCGTGAGGCGTCACGGCGGGCGGCGAAGCCCTTCACGTCGGCCAGTTCGATGGCGCGGTCGAGGCAGGGTTCGTAGTCGCCGGTGTCATAGGTCAGGCCAACTGGCGTGGCATAGGGGAACGTGCGGATGAAGTTGCGGCGGCGCAGCTCAGCAGGGTCGATCTGCATTTCACGCGCGGCAGTTTCAACGAGACGTTCGACGACATACGTTGCCTCGGGCCGGCCAGCGCCACGGTACGCATCGACCGGCGCGGTATTGGTGAACACCGCCTTCACCTCGGCATAGATGGCTGGCGTCCTGTACTGGCCCGCAAGCAGCGTCGCATAGAGGATGGTCGGCACGCTGCTGGCAAACGTCGACAGATACGCACCCATGTTGGCCGTCGTATGCACGCGCATGGCGAGGAAGTTGCCTTGCGAATCGAGCGCCAGTTCGGCATGCGTGACGTGATCACGCCCATGCGCGTCGGTCAGGAAGGATTCGGACCGTTCGGCCGTCCACTTGATCGGCCGGCCCACCTTTTTCGAAGCCCACGTGAGCGCCACGTCTTCCGGATACAGGAAGATCTTCGAGCCAAAACCGCCGCCCACATCCGGCGCAATCACGCGCACCTTGGCTTCGGTCAGGCCTAGCACGAACGCCGACATCAACAGGCGCTCTACGTGCGGGTTCTGGTTGGCGACGTAGAGCGTGTAGCTGTCGTCCTGGCGCGAATAGCTGGCGTTGACGGCGCGCGGTTCGATCGCGTTCGGGATCAGCCGGTTGTTGACGATGTCGAGCTGCGTCACATGCGCGGCCTTGGCAAAGGCAGCATCCGTGGCGGCCTTGTCGCCATGGCCCCAGATGTAGCAGGTGTTGTTGGGCACGTCGTCGTGGACCGCGGTGCCGGCAGTGTCCGCCGTGGCGGTGTCGACCACGGCGGGCAGCTCTTCGTATTCCACGTCGATCATCTCGACGGCATCCTTGGCGATCTTGACCGACTCCGCCACCACCAGCGCCACCTGGTCGCCCACATGGCGCACCTTGCCTTGCGCAAGCACCGGGTGGGGCGGCTCCTTCATCGGCGTGCCGTCGATGCTGTGGATCAGCCAGCCGCAGGGCAAGCCGTTGACCTTGTCGGCGGCCAGGTCGTCGCCGGTAAGCACGGCCAGCACGCCCGGATGCTTGCGCGCCGCATCCGCGTTGATGTGCTTGATGCGCGCATGCGCATACGGCGAGCGCAGAAACGCCGCATACGACTGGTGCGCCTGGACGACGTCGTCCGTGTACTGCCCGGCGCCGGTGAGGAAGCGGAAGTCTTCCTTGCGCTTGACGGCCGCGCCGATCAGATGATTGTTGGGTTCTGCGGGAGCGTTCATGGTGGTCTCCTCGCTCGACTCAGGCGGCGTGGGCGCGCGCGGCGGCCAGGCTTTGGAGTGACGCATCGTCGCCCTCTGCGGCGGCCATGGCTTCGGCACCCTGCAGCACGGCGCGCACGATGTTGTGATACCCCGTGCAGCGGCACAGATTGCCGTCAAGCTGCTCGCGCACCTGACGTTCATCCGGATGCGGGCATTGCGCCACCAGTGCGGTCGCGGCCATCACCATGCCGGGGGTGCAGAAACCGCATTGCAGGCCGTGGCATTCGCGAAAGGCCGCTTGCATGGGGTGCAGCGCGCCATCTTTCGACAGGCCTTCGATGGTGGTTACCTCCGCGCCATCGGCCTGCACGGCGAGGATGTTGCATGACTTCACCGCGCGTCCGTTCATGTGTACGGTGCAGGCACCGCACTGCGCCGTATCGCAGCCGACGTGGGTGCCGGTGAGCCGCAGTTGCTCGCGCAGCAGTTGGACCAGCAGGGTATGGGGTTCGACACTGACGGTGACAGGCGCACCGTTGACCGACAGCTTGAGGCTGATCGCCATGGGAGTCTCCTTGGGGGGATGGTCGCCGTGTGCCCCGCTGTGTGCCTTCCTTGCTGCGGAAATGCGCGCGGAATCTGGGTATGGGTGGTCGCGGCTCTACTCAGTAAAGCACAGGCGAGGGAGAAGACAACCGGGAAGCGGTCCGGGCGAACCGAAGAGAAAGGCGATGCCGCAGCGCGCAAGCGTTAGGCGCCGCAGATATGACAAAGGGCCGGAAACCGGCCCTCGATTGGCACCAGGCGGTCATGACCTGGCGGGTGTGGCGGCAAGTGTAAAGACACATGGCCGGCGCACGGTGCTGCGGATGTTGCGACTACAGCAATACAGCTAGCTCGGGCACACGCCCGTCAACAACAATGGCGGATTAGGCCTTGGCGGTGCGGTGGGTGCTGAACAGATTCGCGATTGCCGAGAAAAACTGGGCAAACGAGAACGAGGTGCCGTTCGGACGGCGATAGTAGTAGATACCTTCGGACATTTCGCGCTCGATCAGTTCGCGTTCGAGTTGATCGGTCAGCTTCAGGTCGTTCGTGTTTTGCATGATTGGCCTCTTAGGGAATTCCCGGTTAGGGAATACCCTAATCATACACCAGATGATGCAATGCACCATACGTAGGCTTACGTATGCACCACTTCGCGTTGTTTGGCCGCCACGCTCGCTTCGCTCCGCACCAATGTAGTGCGCGTGCTGTTTTCGCGTCTTACTTGACGGGGATCGGCTGACTGGCTGGCACGGGCACGGCCGTCACGCTGTTCTTGGGGCTACCCGAGATGACCTTGTCGGAATACGTGAGGTAGACCAGCACGTTGCGTTTGCGGTCCACCACACGCACCACGTGCAGCGTCTTGAAGACGAGCGACAGGCGCTGGGTGAACATGTCGTCCTGCTGCGGCAGCGGCTTGACGAAGGTGATATCGCCGACCTGGCGGCACGCCACCGCGGCTTCGCTCACGTCTTCGGCCACGCCCAGCGTGCCCTTGATACCGCCGGTGCGGGCGCGCGACACATAGCAGGTGACGCCCTGCACAAGCGGGTCGTCATAGGCTTCGACGACGATCTTGTCAGAGCCAGTGATGCGGAAATTGGTGCTGACGCTGCCAATGTCTTCAGCGCGCGAGCAGGCCGTGGCGCTCAAGGCGAGCACGGCGACCAAAACGGGAAATCGTGTAAACGGGCGCATGGCTTTGCGTGAGTAATAAGAAAGAGGGAGTGGCGGGATCAAAGCAGGGATTCGGGCGGCCACGGCGCAGCTTCTTCCACAAAGGTGGGGCGCACGTCGCTGTGCTGGCGCGATTGTTCAATGCGGAGATGCAGCGCATCCATGAAGACCTTCACCTTGGCGGGCATGAGGCGGCGACCGGGGAAGACGGCGTACACCCGCATCGGCGGGGACTGGAAATCGGTCAGCACCTCTTGCAGCGCGCCCGAGGCGATCAGGTCCGTCGCAAACACCGAGGTGATGCGCGCGACGCCCAAGCCGGCGATGGCCGCCTGCATGCGCAGTTCGCTATTGGAGGTGCGCATGCGGAAATCGAGCGGCAGATTGATGGTTTCGCCACCGGGCGTGCGGAATTGCCATTCGGCCTCGTTTGAGACGCCCAGGCATGGCCAGTCGGCAAGCTGGTCTGGGTGGGTGAGCGGGCCCAGTCGTTGCAACAGCTGCGGGGCGACCACCACGGCGCGGCGCAGGTCGAAGACGCGCTGGGCGACGAGGCCGGAATCCGGCAGCGGCCCGCGCGGCACCGTCAGCATGATGTCGTAGCCCTGGGCCAGCGGGTCGATCTGGCGCGGTGCGACATCCACCTCGATACGCAGGCCAGTGTGTTCGCGCATGACTTCCAGCACCACCTCGGCAAACTGGCGCGCCGCAAATTCGTACGGCATGGCAACGCGCAGGGTGCCGGCGGGCGACTGGAATGTGGCGGCCGCATCCTCCGACACCTCGCGCAGACGCTGGAACAGGGGGCCGGCGTCACGCAGCAGGGCTTCACCGGCGTCGGTCAGGCGCAGGCGGCGCGTACTACGCTCGAACAGGCGGGCGCCCAGTTTGCCCTCCAGCCGCGACACCGCGGTGCTGACCGACGACTTGGGCAGCCCCAGCCGATCTGCCGCCCGGGTGAAGCTGCCGAGGGTGGCCACGGTGCAGAAGGTATCCCAGTCGTTCCAGTCCGTCGTTCGCATAGTTGAACAATGAATTTGTTGGCAGGCGATTTCCGCCGGTTTGCGGGCAAATTACCATCCCTGCATGAACACGCCAAGCACAGACCACACCATTTCACCTGCCCCGACACCACGCCGTGCGCCTGCGGAATCGACCGTCGGCAGCCGGATGGAACTGCGCATGGTCGGCATGGTGATCGGCCTGGCGACAGGCGTGGACTACATGGCCAACCTGATGTTTTCGATTGCCGGGCCGCATATCGAGGGCGGGGTGCTGGCGTCGCAAGACGTGTATCTGTGGGCCGTGACGGCGTATGCGGCGGCGGCGAGCCTGGCGATTCTGGTGATGGGCCGGCTGGCCGACCATATGACGTATCGCCGGCACACGCTGCTGTCTCTGCTGGTGTTCATCACTGGCACGCTGATGTGCGCGGCGGCCGAGGGCGGCACGATGCTGATCGTAGGCCGCGCGGTGCAGGGGTTTGGCGCGGGCCCGATGCTCTCCACGTCGCGCATCTTCGTGCAGCACAGCCCGGCACACGAACGCCGCACGATGATGAAGGGCATGATCTACGGCATTTTTGGGCTGAGTTGTGCATCGCCCATGCTATCTGCGGCGCTGACCGAGCAGTTTGGCTGGCGCGCCATCTTCATTGCGCAGCTGCTGGTAGCGGTGGTGGTGGCCGGGCTGGTGGCGGCGTTCTATCCGCACCCCAAGATGCACGAGCGCAAGGGCGATTTCGCCTCGCTCGACTGGCCTTCGGCCATTGCGTTCGGGCTGGCGGCGCTGATTGCACTGCATGGCTTTCAGCAAGCGCGGTTCGTGCATCCGGATGGCTCGCCCGCGCAGGTGCTGCCCATCATTGCAGTGGCTGCGCTCATTGCCTGGATCGGTATCCGCCAGACCGGTCACCCGCTGCCCTGGGTCGATCTGCGCGCCACGCTGCAGCGGCGCTTTCTGATGGGGATGGTGTTCTACGCCATCTATTACGTGTTTGCGAGCGCGTGGGGGTTTCTATCGTCAAGCCTGCTGCAGAACGGGCTGGGGTTTCGCTACGAGACCACCGCGCAGTTGATGAGCCTGGGTGGGCTGGTGACGGTGCTGCTGGGCATCCTGAATTTTCAGTTGACGAATGTGCTGCCGCCCAAGCGGGTGCTGATCTCCATCGGTTTTGTGCTGATGGCGGCGGCGTTCCTGTGGATGTCGCATACGGCGATGCCGGGGGCGTCGGTGCTGGCGGTGGCGCCCGCGTTCTTGATCGAGGGCATGGTGGGGATGTTTGTCGTGATCCAGGTGGCGGGGCTGACGTACGTCGATATGCCGGCCAAGGACTTCGGCCACGCTTATCAGTTCAAGGGGATCATGCGGGCATGGGCGCAGGCGTTTGGGACGATGGGCGCGACGTTGCTGCTACAGCGGGGGCAGGCGCAGCATCGGACGGATCTGGTGGGGCATGTGAGCGCGTTTACGCCTGACTGGCAGTGGCCGCATGCGTTGCAGGGGGCTGAGTTGATTCGGATTTCGGCGGAGATTGATCGGCAGGCGACGTTGTTGGCTGTGCGGGATTTGTTTGCCTGGGGGGCGTTGATTGCGGTGGTTTGTGCTGGGGCTATTTGGCTGCAGAAGTCTTTGCGTTAGTGGTGCTGCTTGCCGTGGTTTTCGTCCCCTGGCGGGGACGACTTACTTTCTTTGTCTTGCCAAAGAAAGGTAAGCAAAGAAAGGCGCGCCCGAGATGGCGACTTCCCCTTGAATTTATGTAACCGGGCGGAGGCGGGGAAAACTCGCTTCGCTCAAACAGTTCCCCGCCTTTTTTCCGCCCGCTTACAGAAATTCAAGGCGCCATCTAGGGCAGGGTACGGCCACACCGTCGCGATGCGTGTGTTGCCGCCGTGGTTTTTTGTTTCTTGTTCGGTCAATCCAGCTTTTGTTCCGGTGCCGTGGCCTGCGGCAGCTTGCAGTTGAACGCTGGAGCTTCGTCTTGCAGGTCAAGGTGATTCATTAGCGTGGGGGCCAGCACCTTGAGCACTTGGACCGTCAATGCGCTGGTGAACTTGTATTTGGCGGCGTCTGCGCCGGCTACGTAGGCAACGACGGTGCCGAAGTAGCGGTCGCCCAGGTAGAAGACGAAGGCGCCGGAGCGGCTGACCACCCGCTCGGAGATGAGGCCGCCGCCACGGCTGAAGGTTTTGAAGCGGTTGTCGCCGGTGCCGGTTTTGCCGCCGACGGCGATGGGTTTGCCGTCTTTCTGGACGAAGGTGCCGGCGATGCGCTTGGCGGTGCCGCCTTCGACGACGCCGGCCAGCGCAGATTTGACCAGCGCGGGAATCTCGGGCGGCAGCACGCGCTCGCCGACGTTGGGGTCGCGGCAGAGCATGACCTCGTAGGGGGTATTGGCGGCGAAGCGCAGGCGGTCGATACGGACGCTGGGTAGGCGGATGCCGTCGTTTTCGATGATGCCCATCAGCTCCGCCAGCGACGCCGGGCGATCCGCCGAGGCGCCAATCGCCGTGCCGTATGACGGCACCAAGGATTCAAATGGATAGCCGAGGCGCTTCCACATGGTGTGGATCTGTTGGAACGCTTCGATCTCCAGCATTTGCTTGATGCGTTTGTCCTGCGCGCCTTTTCGGTGCGATTGCAGCAGCCATTTGTAGACAGCCAGCCGCTCGTCTGCGCTGGCCTCGTTCACCTGCGCCAGCGTGGCTTGCGGATGGGTCCGCAGGTACGCCACCAGCCACAGTTCCAGCGGATGCAGCTTTGCGATATAGCCGCGGTCGGCCAGGTCGAAGCGTTGGACGGAGTAGTTCTCGTACAGCTTGGTGAGGGCCACCTCGTCCAGTTTTGCGCCGGGCAGATAGTGGCGGATGAACGCGGCAAGTTTGCCCGGGCCCGCCTGTGGGTCGATGCTGCGGAAGATGGTCGCCAGCCGCACCGGCGTGGCCCGCGTGCTTTGCACAAGGATGGCCTCTCGTTCCTCGTCGGTCTTGCCCTTGTACTTGGTATAGAAGCGGCCCATGAATAGCTTGCCTTCGCGGTCGGCGAAACGGCGTAGGTACACCTGCCGCTGCGGGGACTCCGGATCGGTCAACGCCTCGGCGCCGGCGCTGGGCAACTGGTGCTGAAAGTAGCGCGAGATATCGCGCATGATTCGCACGAAGACCAGGTTGACGGAGTGCTTGAGCCCCTCGCGCACCGTGAAGTTTTGCGTGCCTTCCCACTTTTCGAAGTTCTCGAAGCTCTGCATGCCACCGCCCGTGGCGAACCACTCGCCGGCGTTGCCGGAGTACTTGCGCTCCATGGCGGCATCGAGCATGGCCGCGAGCGAGCGGTCCTGTGTATGGGCGAGGTAGTCAACCGCCCAGCGCTCGATCGGGTTCTGCACCGGGATGTTGATCTTGCGCAGCGCCGCAGCAGGCTGATCGGCATACCGCTTGTGCAGCGCGGCCACGATTTCCAGATACGTCACCAGCGTGCGCAGCTTGGCCGTGGAACCCAAGTCCAGCTTCACGCCTTCGTTGATGTCGAAGGGCTTGTCGAATGTGTCGGCCTGCACCAGCACGCGGTTGCCGCCGGGGGCGCGTTCGTACAGCGTGAAGCTGTAGGTCACGCCGCGCGGGTCCCCGTGCTCGAGCATCTTGTCGCCGACAAGGCCGGCTGCCTTGGCACGCTCGGGGTCGCGCAGCTTGCGCAGCTCGGTGGTGATGTCGCGCTGCAAGGGCGCATCCAGCGTGCTGCTGGCGGTCAAGTCCAATCGGTCGAGGGCGTACATGCGCGAGATGCCAAGCATGCCCGCCAGGTTCACCCGCACGGCATTCGTGCCTTTGTGCTCGATGGGGCCAGGCGGCACACGCCTGTTCAGCGCCTGCTGCTTGAGGGATTGCGCAATGGCCGCATCGCGCAACGCGGGCGGAATCACGCCCGTGGCGGCCAGCACGCGGAGGTAGGCGTTCGTAAGTGTTTCAAGCTCATCGAGGTTGTCGAGGTAGTACGACGGCCGCCGCTGCGACACCAGCAGGCTCAGCGCCTCTTTGTACGCCAGCGCACGATCCGCCAAGGGCGCGGTCGATTGGGCCGACAGCAGCGCATTGACCTGCGCAAAGTCGCGTCCGTACCAGACCCACAACGCATCGCCAATGCCCTGGATCTCGCCAAATCCGGCGCGCGCGCCCAGCGGTACGGTGTTCAGATAATCAACGGCCAACTGGTGGCGCGTGGCGGTGGTGTCTTCGCCGTTGAGGTACGCGCGCGCGGATGCCGATGCCATCTGGCGCAGCTTCTCGCTGGGGGATTCGGTGCGGCCTTCGGGGGAGTGGCGGTACTTCTCGATTTGCGTGGCAAGCGTGCTGCCCCCGGGGGATTCGTGCGCGGCGTTGACGGAATGCAGGGCGCGGTCCCATACGGCGCGCGCCAGGCGCGTCCATTCCACGGCGGGATTGCGCTTGGGGTATTCCGTTTGCAGCAACGTGCGGTTCTCGATGGCCAACAGCGAGTTGACCAGCAGCGGCGGCACCGACGCGAAACCGTCATACACGCGTTCAGGGTGCCGCACGCGGTAGATGGGCCTGCCTTCGTCATCGAGCAGTTCCAAGCCGGCCTGATCTTTCTCGCGGTAAGGCGCGTTCATGCCGCGGTCCATCCACGCGATCATGTCTTTGGAGGGCACGGCCTGCTGCGCGACGATGTAGCCGCGCGTACGCAGGCGCTCAAGAAAGGTCGGCAGATCGTGGTAGCCGAGCCGCTCGTCATAGGGCCCGGAGTTGGGATAACGGGCCGCATTGTTGGGCCCAGGCTTGACGGGAAAGGTTTGCGATTGCGCGATGCGCGTGAAGTAGTGCGCCTGCCACGAGGAAGTGCGGAACTCGCGGTCGGCAAGCCATGCGGCCGCGGCCAGCACCAGCGCCGCAATGGGAGCCAACTTGATGACGGGGCGGCGTATTCTTTTCACTCGCTTGCGCTCCAATCGCAGGCGGACGGGCGCCTCACTTCAATCTAGCCCATGCGGCCGTCGTGTCCAGCGGCTTGTAACTTTGGGGCCGCTATTGCAAGCCTTACGACGGTGCGTAGTACCGGATCTTCTGCTCGTCGTACAACCGGTAGGTCAGCGCCAGCATGGCCCGAATGTCTTCAGACTCATCCAGCAGGCGCGTGCTGAAGATAATGGGCGAGACCAGTTGCGGATCGTCGAGTTCCATATAGCAAACGTCTTCGCGCCGCAGGCCTGCCACGCTGCGCGGCACCACCGACACGCCTTCACCTGCGGCCACCAGCCCCAGGGCGATTTGCAATTCCCGTGCCTCGTAGATCTTGCTTGGCTCCAGCGCACGGTCGTGAAACAGCGCGAGTACCTGGTCGGCATAGCTCGGGCGCGGCGCGCGCGGATAGATGATGAGCGTGTCGCCCACCAGGTCGCGTAGCGATGCGGCAGGCTTGGCGCCCAGTAGCGGATGGCCGGATGGCAGGGCAACCATCAGCCGTTCATCGCGCAGCAGGATGCGCCGCACGTTGGGGTCTTCATAGCGGATGCGGCCAAAGCCGACGTCGATGCGGCCGTCCTTGAGCGCCTGGATCTGGTCCATGGTCGTCATCTCGTGCATGGTGATATCGACCATGGGGTATTCCGCCCGGAAGCGCCGGATGACCTTCGGAAGCATCCCGTACAGCGTCGAGGCGACGAAGCCGATGGACAGCCGCCGCTCAATCTGCCCCACTCGCTGCGTCATCGAGGCCAACTCGGCCGTCTGGGCCAGCAGTTGGCGCGCGTGCGCGTGGAAGAAGCGGCCGGCCTCGGTCAGCTTGAGCGGGCGGCTGCCGCGCTCGAACAACAGCACGCCGATCTCCTCTTCCAATTGCTGGATCTGCCGCGAGAGCGGCGGCTGCGCGATGTGCAAACGCTCGGCCGCACGGGTGAAGTTCAGCTCTTCGGCAACGGCCACGAAGTAGCGCAGGTGGCGCAGTTCCATATCCAACCTTATAGGTATGAAGCCGATACTAAATCGGTGTTGGACGCAATAAATCGCGCTGCGTAATCTGGTTTCCACGTTGATCGCTGTCTTTTTTGATACCTGGAAAACATGATTCGCTCGATCGCGGCCATTCTAGTGGATGTGCCCACCATCCGTCCGCACAAGCTGTCCGTCGCCACCATGCACACCCAGACGCTGGTGCTCGTGCGTGTGTGCTGCGAAGACGGCATCGAGGGCTGGGGCGAGGCCACCACCATCGGCGGCCTGAACTACGGCGAAGAGAGCCCCGAGAGCATCAAGGTCAACATCGACACGCACATCGCGCCGTTGCTGATCGGCATGGATGCACGCAACGTGGCGGCTGCCATGGCAAAGGTGCGCAAGACCATCCAGGGCAACCGCTTTGCCAAGTGCGCGCTGGAAACGGCGCTGCTCGATGCGCAGGCGCGCCGACTGGGCGTACCGCTGTCGGAACTGCTCGGCGGCCGCCTGCGTGATGCGCTGCCGGTGGCCTGGACGCTCGCCAGCGGCGACACGAAGAAGGACATTGCCGAGGCTGAAGCGATGCTGGCCGAGCGCCGCCACCGCATCTTCAAGCTGAAGATTGGCCTGCGCCCGGTGGCCGATGACGTGGCACACGTGTTGGCCATCAAGCGCGCGCTGGGCGATGCCGTGAGCGTGCGGGTGGACGTCAACCAGGCCTGGAGCGAGCTTGACGCCGCCAACGGCATCGCCGCCCTGCAAGCCGGCGGCATCGACCTGATTGAGCAACCCGTGCGGGCTGAAAACCGCGCCGCGCTGGAACGCCTCGCCCGCCAGTTCGCCGTGCCGATGATGGCCGACGAGGCCCTGCACGGTCCGCTGGATGCGTTTGAGCTGGCCTGCTGCGCCAGCGCCGATGTCTTCGCCGTGAAGATCGCCCAGTCGGGTGGCCTCGTCCCGGCAATGCAGGTCGCGGCGATTGCGCAGCTTGCGGGTATCAGCCTGTATGGCGGAACGATGCTCGAAGGCGCCGTCGGCACGGCGGCATCCGCGCACGTGTTTTCCACCTTCGGCGATCTGCAGTTCGGCACTGAACTGTTCGGCCCCTTGTTGCTGACCCAAGAACTGCTGACCGAGCCGCTGCAGTACCGCGACTTCACGCTGCAGGTGCCAACCGGCCCCGGCCTGGGCATCCAGATCGACCGCGACAAGCTCGCCCGCCTGCGCCGGCAATAACAATACCCAAGACAAGACCATCCACCAAGGAGACCCCGATGCTGTTCCACGTCCGCATGGATGTCCGCCTGCCTGCCGACATGCCGGCCGATGTCGCCAACGAAATCAAGGCGCGCGAGAAGGCCTACTCGCAAGAGCTGCAGCGCAGCGGCAAGTGGCGCCACATCTGGCGCCTGGTTGGCGAGTACGCGAACGTCAGCGTCTTCGACGTGCAGAGCAATGCCGAGCTGCACGACATCCTGACGGCGCTGCCGCTGTTTCCATACATGCGGATTGCCGTGACGCCGCTGTGCCGTCATCCGTCGTCCATCCATAGCGATGACGCCTGAGACATTCCCCACAAAACCAAACGGAGACACCCATCATGAACGCACGCGTATTCGAAACGAAAGAAGTCCAGGACCTGCTGAAAGCCGCCGCCAACGTAGACGGCAAAGAAGGTAACGCTCGCCTGAAGCAGATCACCCACCGTCTGCTGTCCGACTTGTTCAAGGCCATCGACGATCTCGACATCACGCCCGATGAAGTCTGGGCCGGCATCAACTACCTGAACAAGCTCGGCCAGGACGGGGAGGCGGCGCTGCTCGCTGCCGGCGTGGGCCTGGAGAAATACCTCGATATCCGCATGGATGCCGCCGACAAGGCGATCGGCATCGGTGGCGGCACGCCGCGCACGATCGAAGGGCCGCTGTATGTGGCCGGCGCACCGGTGCGCGACGGCGTGTCGAAGATCGACCTCAACGCAGACGCAGAGGCAGGCCCGCTGGTGATTCACGGCACGGTATCCGGCCCGGACGGCAAGCCGGTGGCCGGCGCGCTGGTGGAGTGCTGGCATGCCAATTCGAAGGGCTTCTATTCGCACTTCGACCCGACCGGCGCGCAGAGCGATTTCAATCTGCGTGGTGCCGTGCGCACCGGCGCAGATGGCAAGTACGAGTTCCGCACGCTCATGCCGGTTGGCTACGGCTGCCCGCCGCAGGGTGCGACCCAGCAACTGCTGAACGGGCTCGCCCGCCACGGCAACCGGCCGGCGCACGTGCACTTCTTTGTCACCAGCGATGCGCACCGCAAGCTGACCACGCAATTCAACATCGAAGGCGATCCGCTGATCTGGGACGACTTTGCCTACGCCACCCGCGAAGAACTGATCCCGCACGTGGTGGAGAAGACCGGCGGTGCCGCGCTCGACCTGAAGGCTGATACGTACAAGGACATCGAGTTCAACTTTGTTCTGACGCCGCTGGTACAGGGCAAGGACAACCAGATCGTGAACCGCCTGCGCGCTGCGGCCACGGCCTGAGACCAACGAAGGCGCATCCGCCACTGATGGAGAGCACCATGTCCGCCCTGATCGACAAAGCCCACGCACTGGATCATCTGCTATCGACCGCGGTGGTGGATGACAAAGAGGCCGGCATCTTCCGTTGCCGCCGAGACATCTTCACCCACCCCGATCTGTTCGAACTCGAGATGAAGCACATCTTCGAGAACAACTGGGTGTACCTGGCCCACGAAAGCCAGATCCCGAACAACAACGACTACTACACGACGTGGATCGGCCGCCAGCCGATTGTCATCACCCGCGACAAGACCGGCGAGCTGCATGCCGTCATCAATGCCTGCGCACACAAGGGCGCGATGCTCTGCCGCCGCAAGCACGGCAACAAGGGCAGCTTCACGTGCCCGTTCCACGGCTGGACGTTCTCCAACACCGGCAAGCTGCTCAAGGTGAAGGACGAGAAGACCACCGAGTATCCGGTGCAGTTCAACACGCACGGCTCGCATGATCTGAAGAAGGTTGCGCGGTTTGAGAACTACCGTGGCTTCCTGTTCGGCAGCCTCAACGCGGACGTGCAACCGCTCGAAGCCTATCTGGGCGAGGCGCGGGTGATCATCGACCAGATCGTCGATCAGGCACCAGAAGGCCTGGAAGTCGTGCGAGGCAATTCCTCATACGTCTACGACGGCAACTGGAAGATGCAGATGGAGAACGGCTGCGATGGCTACCACGTCAGCACCGTGCACTGGAACTACGCCGCCACGATGGGCCGGCGCAAGGAAGGCGGCACGCAGGCGGTGGATGCGAACAGCTGGAGCAAATCGGTGGCCGGCGTCTACGGCTTCGAGCACGGCCACATCCTGCTGTGGACGCAAACGATGAACCCGGAAGTGCGGCCCGTGTATGCGCACCGTGACGAGATCAAGGCACGCGTGGGCGAGACGCAGACAGACTTCATCGTCAACCAGACCCGCAACCTGTGCCTGTATCCCAACGTGTTCCTGATGGATCAGTTCAGCACGCAGATTCGCGTGGTGCGGCCCATCAGCGTGGATAAGACCGAGGTATCAATCTTCTGCTTCGCGCCGAAGGGCGAGAGCGCAACCGACCGCGCGACGCGCATCCGCCAGTACGAAGATTTCTTCAACGTTACCGGCATGGGCACCGCCGATGATCTGGAGGAATTCCGCGCCTGCCAGAACGGCTATGCCGCCACCACGGCCCTGTGGAACGACCTGTCGAGAGGGGCGCCGTTGTGGGTGCGCGGCCCGGACGAGAACGCCACGAAGATGGGCCTGAAGCCGCTCATCTCAGGCGAGCGCAGCGAAGACGAAGGCCTGTTCGTCTGCCAACACGAATACTGGGTGCAAGTCATGCGCGATGCCCTGAAAAAGGAATGCGCGGGGGTGGCAGCATGAACTCCGATTACCAGACCATCTGCGCCACCCTGTACCGCGAAGCGCGACTGCTCGACGATCGCCAGTGGGACGCCTGGCTGGAGTGCTACGCAGAGGACGTCACGTATTGGATGCCGGCGTGGGATGACGACGACCAGTTGACGGAAGACCCGCAGAGCCAGATCTCGCTGATGTACTACGCCAACCGCTGTGGGTTGGAGGACCGTGTCTTCCGCATCAAGACCGAGCGCAGCGGTGCATCGACGCCGGAGCCGAGAACCAACCACAGCATCACCAACGTGGAAGTCCTGGCTGAACGCGATGATGCGGTCGACGTGCGCTACAACTTCCACACGCTCAGCCACCGGTACAAAACCACCGATCAGTTCTTCGGCACGATGTTCGTCACCCTGCGCCGCACCGGTGATGGCTTCTTGATTTCGTCCAAGAAGATCGTCCTGAAGAACGACTACATCCGGCAGGTGCTCGACGTCTATCACGTTTGACGTCTGGCTCACGAATCAACGGCAGTGGAGGTTTCCATGTCCAGTTTCAAAGTCGCACTCAATTTCGAGGACGGCGTCACGCGGTTCATCGAATGCAAAGCCGGCGAGAAGGTGCTCGATGCCGCCTTTCGCGCCAAGATCAACCTGCCCATGGATTGCTCCGATGGCGTTTGCGGCACCTGCAAGTGCCGCGCCGAGAGCGGCAGCTACGACCTCGGTGACGATTACATCGAAGACGCCCTGACCGAAGACGAGAAGAGCAACGGCCTCGTCCTGACGTGCCAGATGGTGCCGCAAAGCGATTGCGTGATCGCGGTGCCGACCACGTCGACCACCTGCAAGACCGGGCAGAGCAGCTTCGGGGCCACGCTGTCCAAAGTCGAACAGCACAACGATGCTGCTGTGGTGCTCGAGCTGGACGTGGATGCCACGGCACCGGTGTTCCTGCCCGGCCAATACGTCAACATCGCCGTGCCGGGGAGCGGTCAGCATCGTTCGTATTCGTTCTCTTCAGCGCCCGGTGAAACGAAGATCAGCTTCCTGATCAAGAAGATTCCCGGCGGTGTGATGAGCCACTGGCTCGAAGCCGCAAAGCCGGGCGACAAGCTCGATCTGCAGGGGCCGCTGGGCAGCTTCTATCTGCGTGATGTGCAGCGTCCGCTGTTGTTCCTTGCTGGCGGCACGGGCCTCGCGCCGTTCTTGTCGATGCTCGAAGTGTTGGCGCGCGCCAATTCGCAGCAGAAGGTGCATCTGATCTATGGCGTCACCCGTGATCTCGACCTCGTGCAGGTCGAGGCCATCGATGCCTACGTGGCACGGCTGCCGAATTTCAGCTACGCCACCGTCGTCGCCGACGCGGCTTCCACGCATCCGCGCAAGGGCTGGGTGACACAGCACATCCCGGCCGACGCCCTGAACGACGGCGATGTGGATGTCTACCTGTGCGGGCCGCCGCCGATGGTCGATGCTGTGCGCAAGTACTTTGATGACGAAGGCGTGAAGCCCAACAGCTTCCATTACGAGAAGTTCACGCCCAACGCAGTACCTACCGCAAAGGCGGCATGACCATGCAACGATTCTCAGGCAAGGCCGTCGTCGTGACGGGCGCGGCGCAGGGCATCGGCCGTGGCGTGGCAATGGCGGCCGCAGAAGAGGGGGCGCAGGTGCTGCTGGTGGACCGCGCTGAACTCGTCCACGAAGTGCAGGCCGAGATTGCGGCGGCAGGCGGCCACGCCCACGCCACCACGGCCGATCTCGAAACCTACGCCGGTGCGCAGCACGCCGTGCAGGCAGCGCTTGACGCGTTCGGCCGCATCGACGTGCTGATCAACAACGTCGGCGGCACGATCTGGGCCAAGCCGTATCAGCACTATGAAGAGGCGCAGATCGAGGCGGAAATCCGCCGCTCGCTGTTCCCTACGCTGTGGTGCTGCCGCGCGGTGCTGCCGCACATGGTTGAGCGCCAGCAGGGCGTGATCGTCAATGTCTCGTCGATTGCCACGCGGGGTATCTACCGGATTCCGTATTCGGCGGCCAAGGGCGGCGTGAATGCGCTCACCGCGAGCCTCGCGCTGGAGCATGCGCAGGACAACATCCGCGTCAATGCCGTGGCCACGGGCGGCACGGAGGCGCCGCCGCGCAAGATCCCGCGCAACGCGGCGCCCATGTCGGAGCAGGAAGCTGTTTGGTACCAAGGCATCGTCGACCAGACCATCGCCAGCAGCCTGATGCACCGCTACGGCACGATTGACGAGCAGGTGCGGGCGATCCTGTTTCTGGCTTCGGATGAAGCCTCGTACATCACGGGGACGGTGTTGCCAGTTGGGGGCGGGGATCTGGGCTGACCATGCGGGTGGTACGCCCCAAAACAAAAACGGCGCCGATGCGCCGTTTTTCATTGCCTGCCGTCAGGCTTAGCCGAGGTACGAGCCCGACTTGCCAACCACTTCAGCGTACGGCAGGTTGTCATCCCAACCGTTGCGGAAGTAATTGAACACGGCGCGCATCAGCGCCAGCGGCTTGTTGTTGGTGGCTTGCGCGCGAGCTTCGGCGGCGAACTTCGGGGTGTAATAGGCTTGCTGGATCATGATGTTGTTCTCTCTAGGGTTTTCCCGAGTATAGGGTTATCCCTAGGGTTGGACAATGCTGCATCCCATCCTTTCAGTACATTCTGAATATCACCCAGCCCTGATGTCCGGCGGGCCTCAGCAGGGCGCCCCAAAGTGCCCGAAAAGGCGCTCCGCCGCATTTTCCGAAAAATTTTTTGCGCAAAGATCACCGCAAGACCGCCGACGTTTTGGTCAAAAACATCGTTTCATCGTGCTTCGTCAAAGAATATGTCGACAAAAAGCGCCGATCTGTCCGCTTGTTGATTGACCGATAAGCCGCCTACCATACGCCGCCATGTGTCGGCCCCGTTCTGCTGCATCGCAGGGGCCGGCGTTGTTACCTGGAGATTCGTATGGCGTATCCCCCCATCCCCGTGTCGATTGGCGGCGAGCCGGGCGCCCGCTCCGCCAACACGGCGTGGCAGGCGCGCAGCCGTGCGGCCGTCTGGCATCCGTGCACGCAAAACGCGCGGCTCGATGCCATGCCGCCGCTGCCCATCGCGCGCGGCCAGGGGCCGTGGCTGATCGACTTTGACGGCAAGCGCTATCTGGACGGCACCAGCTCGTGGTGGGTCAACCTGTTCGGCCACGCCAATCCGGATATCAATGCCGCGCTCAAAACACAGCTCGATTCGCTCGAACACGTGATGCTGGCCGGCGCCACGCATCGCCCAGCAGTGGAGCTGGCTGAGCGCTTGATCGACCTGACGGGGGGCGTGCTCGGTCATAGTTTCTTCGGCTCGGACGGCGCCTCCGCCGTGGAAATCGCGCTCAAGATGAGCTTCCACGCCCACCGGAACGCGGGGCAGGGCGCGCGCAACCGCTTTGTTTGCCTGGAACACGGCTACCACGGCGAAACGCTCGGCGCGCTGGGCGTGACCGATGTGGCCATCTTTCGCGATGCGTACGACCCGCTGATCCTGCAATCGCATCGCGTGCCGTCGCCCGACGCGCGCCTGGCCGGACCCGGCGAAACCGCTGCCGATGTAGCCGACCGCGCGCTGGCCGCGCTGCGCGATTGCCTGAGCACGAACGCCGGCACCATCGCCGCCGTCATCATCGAGCCGCTGGTGCAGTGCGCGGCCGGCATGGCCATGCACGATGTGAGCTACCTGCGCGGCGTGCGCGCCCTGTGCGACGAATTTGGCGTGCACTGGATTGCGGATGAGATTGCCGTCGGCTGCGGGCGCACCGGTACCTTCTTCGCATGCGAGCAGGCGGGCGTGTGGCCTGACTTGCTGTGCTTGTCGAAGGGCATCAGCGGGGGGTATCTGCCGCTGTCGATCGTGCTCTCGCGCGACGCCATCTACGACGCTTTCAACGACGATGCGCCAGTGCGCAGCTTCCTGCATTCGCACTCGTACACGGGCAATCCGCTGGCTTGCCGCGCGGCGCTGGCCACGCTGGACTTGTTTGCCGAAGAGGATGTGTTCGCCCGCAACCGCGTGACCGCCGCGCGCATTGCGCAAGGACTGGCGCCGCTGTCGCACGATGCGCGCTTCGCGCATCTGCGGCAGACGGGGATGATTACCGCGTTCGATGTCCACCCCGACGTGGCCGGCGCGCGCTTTGCCGAGCGCTTTGCGCTGACGGCTCGCACGCATGGGTTGCTGCTGCGCCCGATCGGCAACACCGTCTATCTGTTGCCGCCGTATGTGTTGAGCGACGAAGAAACCGACACCCTGGTCGAGCGGACGCTGCACACCCTTGAAGACACGCTCGCCCAAAACACAGGTGCGCAGGAAGGAGAGACCTATGCGATTGCTTGATGACCTGCAGGCCGGTCTGGCCACCATCGACGCTGCACACTTGCGCCGCGTGCGCCGCACTGCCTACAGCCCGACCGACCGCAGCCAGCGCATCAGCGTGCCGGGCGACGAACCACGCGACATCCTCGGCTTCTGCGGCAACGACTACCTTGGCCTTGCAGCGCACCCAGCGCTAGCCGAAGCGGCGGCAGAGGCCATGCGGCAATACGGCTTCGGTAGCGGCGGGTCGCATCTGGTGAGCGGTCATTCGATTGCGCACACGCGATTGGAGGGGCGCATGGCTGCGCTGCAGGCGCCGCATATTCCCGACGCGGACGCGCTGTTCTTCTGCACCGGCTACATGGCCAACCTGGCCGTGGTCAGTGCCATGGCGCAGGCCGGCGGCATTCAGCCAGCGCAGGACTGCACGGTGTTTTCCGACGCGTTGAACCATGCCTCGCTCATCGATGGGGCGCGGCTGTCTCGGGCACCGGTCAAGGTCTACCCGCATGCCGATGTGGCTGCACTGGAAGCGCTGCTGGCCGCCAGCACGAGCCGCAACAAGCTGATCGTCACCGATGGCGTGTTCAGCATGGACGGCGACATCGCGCCGCTGCCTCAACTGCTCGCACTGGCCGAGCGTTATGACGCGTGGTTGATCGTGGATGACGCACATGGCCTGGGCGTCGTCGGCGAGAACGGTGCGGGCGTGTTGTCGCACTTTGGTCTGCGATCTGAACGCCTGGTGTATGTCGGCACATTCGGCAAGGCGGCGGGCGGTTCGGGTGCGGCCATCGTGGCGCACCGCCTGGTGATCGACTGGCTGATCCAGCGTGCACGCACCTATATCTTCACCACGGCCACGCCGCCCGCGATTGCATGCGCAGTCGAGGCGGCACTGGACGTGATTGCGAGTGAGGAGGGCGTTGAACGCCGTGCCCGCCTGAACCGCCACATCGCCGTGTGGAGTGCACATGCGCAACGCCTGTCGTCCCGCTTCGGCTGGCAATGGATGCCGTCGCCCACGGCCATCCAACCGATCGTGGTGGGCGAAAACGCGCCCGCACTGGCCCTGGCCGCCGCGCTGGAGCGCGAAGGCATCCGCATTGCGGCCATCCGCCCGCCCACGGTGCCGGTCGGCACGGCCCGGCTACGCATCACGCTGTCAGCCGCACATACGGATTCGGACATCGAGCGGCTGGCGCGGGCGCTGGAAGCAGCCGGCCAGTCGCTGGAACCTGCAAAGGCCGCCTGAGATGCCTGCGCGCTTTGATTGCTTCGTCACCGGCACGGACACGGAAATCGGCAAAACGCTGGTCAGCGCGGCATTGCTCACCAAGTTGACCGATGCCGGTTATCGCCCCGCCGGGCTCAAGCCGATTGCCGCCGGTACCTTGCCTGGTCAGGCTGAGCGCTCCAACGAAGACATTGAGCAACTGCGTGCGGCGGCCTCTGTCGATCTGCCGCTCGCAACGATATGCCCCTGGTTGCTGGATGCGCCGATGTCTCCGCACTTGGCCGCTGCGCGGGAAGGCGTGACGATCACGTTGCCGCCAATTCTCAACGCGTTCGCGCACGCCAAGACGTTGGCCGATGCCGTGGTGGTGGAGGGCGTGGGCGGCTTTCGCGTGCCACTGTCAGACGACTTTGATACGGCGGAAATGGCGGTGGCGCTCGGCTTGCCCGTCGTGCTGGTGGTCGGCCTGCGCCTTGGCTGCCTGAACCACGCCGCATTGACGGCCGAAGCCATTGCTACACGTGGGCTGCATCTGGCGGGCTGGGTCGGCAACGTGGTCCACGCGTCCATGGCGGGCCTGGACGAAAACGTGGCGACCCTGCGCAGGTGGATCCGGGCGCCGCATCTGGGCACCGTTCCGCGCCTGCCACGCGCGGATGCACGCCTCGCCGCCACGCATCTCGACATCGCGCCGTTGCTCGCACGCTGAGGCACCGCACGGCGCTACACTGTTCGGCTTGAACGAACGCGATGGAGGCAGCTGTCATGCGCGCAATGCGTTGGCTGGCAGGAGTGAGTCTGACGGCGGTGGCCCTGGCCACGGCAGGATGTGCAGCATTGGAGTCGCCGGTTACCAAAGGCCAGCGGCTCGTCGGTGCCGACGAATCGGCTGTGCAGGCACAGTTCGGCCCGCCGCGCGAGACGTATCCGCTGGACGGCGGCACGCGCTGGCTGTATCCGACCAAGCCCTATGGCCAGTTCACCTATGCGGCCGACTTTGACGCCAGCGGCAAGCTCATCGGCTTCAAGCAAGTGCTGCGCAGCCTGGAATTTGCCCAGGCCAAGATCGGCGTCTGGACCAAGGACGATGTGTTGCGGCATTTCGGCCAGCCGGTTGAGACGGCGTACTTCCCGCGCATGGATCGGCTGGTCTGGTCGTACCGCTTCAAGGCAGACGATGTCTGGCCATCGCTGATGCACTTCTACTTCGACCCCGCCGGCGTGCTGCAACTCACGCAAATCACGCCCGACCCGCTGTACGACCCAGACCGCCCGCGGCTCTTCCGCCGGTAGTTGATGTGGCACAGGCGGCTTGTGCGCTCAGGGTTCCTCCTGCATTGCGTGCTTGGCCGCGCGACCTAAGCTAGAGAACAGGGGAGGCAGACGCCGCCGGCGTTGGTCGACAGCAACCCGTCTTCAGAACGGGGGCATCGTTGGGGGTGCATCATGCTGACGCATCACTGGGTCGACATCGACCCGCTCGAAGCGGAGCGTCATCCGCTATACGGCATGGCCGGATGGCTGCCGTGGGTGCTCGCCGTGGCCATTGCCGGGCCAACGTGGGTGTTCTGGCAGGGCCTGTCGGTGGATGCGCTGCAGACAGCCGGGGCAGACCTTTTCAATGCCGACACGCCGGGCAGCGGGGCCATCAACCTGACCACGCTCTTGTATCTCATCTCTTGCGTGACGGTGCTGGTGCTGGCCACCACGCATGACAGTGCGTTCCGGCGCGCCATGATCGTGCATATGGCGCTGTTGCCACCGATGATCGGGTTGACGCTGATGGCCGGCGGCATTCCGGGCGCGCGGGCCACGCTCATCCTGGGTATCGGCGTGGCAGTGGCGCTTCTGTGCACTTGCGGGGTGTATCTGCAGGTGTCCCGGCGCGTGCGGGTCACCTTCGAGCATCGGGTACCGCGAGCTGCCGCATCGGCAAGCAGCGGGCTGATCCTCCACGGCTAGAAATAGCTTTGCAGTGGCCCGCGACGCCGGATGTCCAACGTCGCGCAATGCAATGACCCGATAAAGGGGTAGTACCCCTCAAAGGGGCATGGAATGGGCTCGAAACCCCAGCGCTTGAGTGCGTCGATCAGCGGCGTTTGGCTGGCTTCAACGATGATGCGTTTGCCATCCAGCGACAGAACGTTCAGGTGAATCCACTCGCTCAGCAGCCCGCGATGCGGCACGGGCGTAGCGCTGCCCGGCGGCGCCTCTAGCAGCTCCCAGGACTTCAGTACCGGAGGCAACCGGGTGAGGTCCAAGTATTCAGGATTGACCAGTGCACGCCCTTCGGCCAATGGCACGAAGGTGGAGTCGAGGTGGATCGCCTCGGGGTTGATGCCTGGCAGTACATGGATGCGGAAACCGTCGCCCAGATGGCGTTGCAGCCATGCAATGCCGGCACGGTTGGTGGTGTGGCTCAGTTGTGTGAAGAGGTCGCGGCCGCAACGGGCGAACTCCGCTGCGTCAAACACCGGCTCGAACTCTGAAACGATGTAGCGCATGGCTTCGCCCGGGCCCGGGCGTCGGTAGCCTGCGTCGTATAGCGCGTCGGAGAGCTGCGGTTTGGGTGCGGCCGTCCAGCGCGCGCCTGCCTGAAAGTAGGCCTTGAGCAGAGGCCGGTAGGGCCAGATCTCGAAATAGCGCGTGCGGTCGGCCATCGGTGCTTCGATGATCTCGTCGCCCACCACCAGCATCACGTCGCGCGGGTTGGCGGCGCAGAAGCCGCTTTCTACCGCCCACTCCGGCGTGGAAAAGGGCTGCCCAGCCGCCGGTGGTTCCGGGCGCCGCACCGTCACGCCCTCGGCTTCGAGCAGGCGCACGAGGTTGGCCGCAGCGCGCCGGCCTGCCTCGATCAACTCGGGTGGGTAGGCGTGGCCCTTACCCCGGCCGGCAGTCAGATCGTGGGCGATGGCGTCCCATTCGCCCTCAGGCACCGTCACGGCATTGACGACGTCCCACGCCGGCAGGATCGCCTCATCCACGCAGCCGACGACCACCTCCTCCAGCGGGCTCCATTCGTCAGCACTCCAGACCACCGCGTCGGCCCGAGCAGCCAAGGCATTCTCGTGCGGCGCATTCATTGTGCGGCCCCTAACGCGGCCAGGCGCGTGTCTGCGGGCAGCGGGGCAGCAAGTTCACGGTGCCGGGCGCGCAGGAATGCGTGGATGTCATGGATATCGGAGTTGGTCATGCGGCGCTTCTTGCTGTCGTTGCCCACATACACCAGCAACGGCTGGGCTGGCCCGGACAGATCGGCGAGGCTCCGGTACAGCGATGCAACCTCACTATCGTCCAGCGCAAAGTGCGTTGCGCCCTCCACACGATCGAGCACGTACAAGTTGTACGGCAGGATTTTGTTGACGTAGCAGAGCTCCATCAGCCGGCGCAGCGTCTGCGGACGGTCGTTGACGCCGCGCAGCAGCACGCACTGGTTGTAGATCGGTACGCCCGCTGCACGCAGGCGTCGCGCGGCGGCCAGCACGTCAGGGTGATCGACGTCGTCCGGATGATTGAGGTGGGCGTAGTACCAGAAGTGCGGGTGCGCGCTGAAGAAGTCGAGCAGTTCGTCATCGAAGCGCTCCGGCATGGCATTGAGCGCACGGCTGTCGATACGGATGACCTTCAGGTGCGGAATCTCCACCAACCGGCGCAGCAACGGCAGTAGCTGCGCGTTGGAGATCGCCAGCGGATCGCCACCCGAGAGCAGGATGTCCGAGATCTCCGGATGCGCTTCGACATAGGCAATGCCGCGCTCGATGTCTTCGGCCGGCACGCGGCTCTCGCCAAAGCCCACCACATGCTTGCGGAAGCAAAACCGGCAGTAGACGAGGCAACGGTAGGTCAGGATCAGCGCCAACCGATTACCGTAGACATGCAGAATGCTCGGCTCCGGGTGCAGTTCTGATTCGCCGGTTGGGTCTGAGGTGTAGCCGGGCGCCGTCCACAGCTCGCGTGCGTCGGGCAGGAACTGGCGCAGCGCCTCGGGCGCGTATTCGCCATTGAGTACCCGGTTACGCAGGAAGGTCGAGATGGCGAACGGAAAACGCTGACTGACCGAATCCATTTCGGCCAATGGTTTGCCGGTCGCTTCGGACAGCAGGGTCAGGGTGCGCGTGGCCATGGTTCCTCCGGGTGATCTCAGGGCAGGGGCGGTCAGGCGCGCGCCGCGTGCAACGTGCGATGCGGCCGCGTGTAAGGGTGGCGCTGCAGAACGTCGTCGAAGCGCTCCAGTGCGGTGTCGATGTCGGCTTCGGTATGCGCGGCACACAGCGTGATCGCCTCGGGGTGAAACGGCAGCGCGCTCAAGAAGCCGTAGAGTCCGCGCGCCTGCAGCTCGGCTTGGCAACGCAGGTGAAAAGCCTCGTCCCACTGGGCCGCGATCTCGGGCAGCCCCGCCGGCAGTTGCTCCAGACCGAGGTACAGGCCGATGCGCCCACCGCATCCGTTCACCACGGCCGGCACGCCATGGCGTGCGAGCAGTTCACGCAGGCCGTCGATCAAGCGCCGTTGCAAGTGCTCGAGATGCGCGTGAAAGCCGGGCGCGGCCGTCGCTTCGAGCGCGGCCAATGCGCCCGCCACATTGAGAATCCGGCCCGTGCTGGTGCCGCTCATCTCAACACTGCCGATAGGAGCCAGGCCGTCCATCCATGCCTGGCGGCCCACCACTGCCGCGATTGGCATGCCGCAGCCGAGTGCTTTGCCCAGGCACGTCAGATCGGGCGTGATGCCAAGCCGTGCCTGCGCGGTGCCCGGCGCTACGCGGAAACCCGTCAGCACCTCGTCAAAGATCAGCGCAATGCCGTACCGCGTGGTCAACGCCCGTACTGCGGACAGAAACGCCGGCGCGGCCGGGATCACGCCCAAGTTGAAGCAGATCGGCTCGAGAATCACCGCCGCAATCTCGTGCGCGTGCGCCTGTAGGCAACGCGTAAAGGCATCAATGTCGTTAAAAGGCAGCGTCAGGCAGGCTTGGCCAAACGCGGGGGGAATGCCGGCAGAAGCGGCGACCGTCTCCAGGCTGCCATCGTCGCGCCGCAGACCCAGCCGGGGCGCACCGTCGGTGCCAAACAAAAGGTTTTCGTGCAGGCCGTGGAAATGGCCTTCAAATTTGACGATGCGGTGGCGACCGGTCTGTGCCCGGGCGAGGCGCACCGCAAACATGGTCGCCTCGGTGCCGCTGTTGGCCAGGCGAACACGCTCAGCACACGGAATGCGCTCACATAAGCGCTCGGCCAATTGAATATGGCGCTCGGTTTCTACCTGCAGTAGAAAACCGCCTTGCTCTAGCGCGTTAGATAATGCCTTTCGCAGTGACGGTGGATTATGCCCGAGCAGCAGTGCACCCCAGCCGAGCTGAAAATCGATATGTTCCCGACCATCCAGATCGATTAGATGTGCGCCGCGTGCGTCGCGAAAATATCGCGGCCCACCAGGCAGGATATTCCAGCCATTAGAAACGCCGCCCGCCAGCACAATGCCCGCACGCTGCCGGGCATCCCCCTCGCTTAGGTTTGCCATCTCTTGGATGATTCCGTGACATTGTTTTATTTATCGTAGAGAGCGAGGGATGCGCATGCAAATGATATTGGCGCAGGATTTTTATCTAACTCAATTGGGTAGAGGTTGGTCGTGAGTTGGTTGTTATTAAAATCTAATTTTACAAAAAGTAAAATCCGGGCCATCGCTTTAAGTATTTTTCAAATCCTGCCAGGTCGCGTCGATACGAAAAACGGGCCCGAAGGCCCGTTCATACGAAAATGCGGTCGACCCGTATTCAGTCGATCAACGCAAAGCGCGGCACCCGCTGGCCATCGACTTCAACCATCTCGTGGAACATGGTGGATGGGCGCGTCCAGATCGTGCCATTGGCAGCGCGGTAGACCGTCATTTTGATGGTGGGATCGGGCTCGTAGGTCGCCTCGCACAACCATTCGTATTCGCCGCCCTTGTAGTGGCGGTAGCGGCGCACCGGGGTGTTCTGCATGGCGGGTTCAGTGCTGTGTGGGCTTGTCTTCGTCGTCGATGTAGGGCGTGTGCTTGCCCTCTTGCGTCTGCGCGCCGAGCTTGGCGTTTTCCATGGCGTCTTGATACGCCAGCATGGCGGCGGCCACGGCTTCGGGCTCGCCATTGAAGGAGATCACGCTCTCCCCGCAGTTCGGGCATTCGCCGCCGAAGATGGCGTGGATGCCGGGCATATCCCGCGGCTCCATGCCTTCAAATTCGGTAAAGGCGGTCTGGCAGGCGCCGCAGACCAGCTTTTCCGGGCGCAGCGCCTCCAGCCGGCTTTGTGCCTGAGAAATGCGTTCGGCCTGCGTGCCGCGTCGTTTGGCTTCGCCCATGGTGGTCTTCCTGTGTTCAGAGGTGGAGGAGGGGATCATACCGAACTGGCGTAGCGGCAGACCCCAAGCGCGATCGGCGTGACGCTTGTCAACCGACCAGCGCGGCCCGGCTGGTATAGTGCGCCCCCATTTATCTGCTGTTCTGCTTCCCTGTACGCCATGTCGACCATTCCAGCTTGCCCGCAATGCGGCTCCGAAAACACCTACCCAGACGGCGATCTCTACATCTGCCCGGATTGCATGCACGAATGGAACCCGGCCGCGCAGGAAGATGAGGTGGAGGCCGAGGTCATCATCAAAGACGCCAACGGCAACCCGCTGGCCGTGGGCGACTCGGCCACTCTGGTCAAAGACCTGAAGCTCAAGGGCGGTTCTGGCACGCTCAAGGCCGGCACCAAGATCAAGAACATCCGCTTTGTTGCGGGCGACCACCCGATCGATTGCAAGATTGATGGTGTGAGCTATCTGCTCAAGCCCGAGTTTTTGAAAAAGGCGTGATCGCGCGCGTTCCATCGCGAAGATTCACCACACCGGGGGCTCCGAGGCCATCGATGTGGCTTGCGTTCAATGTCATGCCGAGGCCAGCGCCGTCGCAAAATCACGATACGAGCGCAGCGGTCGGCCGAGAATTTGGGTCAGTCGCTGGACGTCGCCCGCCTCGGGCACCATGCCATCGCTGACATAACGCTCAGCCATGAGGCGCATTGCATACGCCATCCACTTGGGTAGGAAGTTCGCCACGTTCTGCTCGAAGCCGGTTGGGTCATCGCCGCCATAGGCTACGGGGTGCTCAAGAATCTCTGACTCGCCGCTTGCTGAGTGCGCGCGTTTCAGCGTTTCTTGATCACATCAAGGATGCGTTTCCTAACGGGGCGCCTGAGGAGCTGGCGGCGTATGTCGAGCGCCAGCGCTGAAACATCTACCGATCGTGGCGGAGGCGCGTTGCCCCTTAGAAGTTGTGCCGTACGCCAAGCACAAACGTCTGCGGATGGGCTCCGGCTTGGATATCGATCTGGTTGACCGCGAAGTTATAGATGGCGTTGCTGCGGTTGTTGATCCGGCTGTAGTAGGTGTATAGGGCGGTGCGCTTTGATAGCGGATAGTCGTAGCCAACGGTCAACTGGAATGCACCGGTATCAGCACCGCTATGGAAGAAGCCGATCGTTTCTCGCGCATTGCCTGAGCCGTTGCTCACCAGCGCAACCCCCAGGCGTAGGCTGCCAGGGCCAAATTGTTGGATGACCGAGGTGTAGTAGCTGTTGCGATACAGGTCACCCGTGGCAGAGCGGTAGTGCAGCCGCTCATACAGCAGCGCGATCTTCGTGCGTGAGAACTGGTACGCTACCCCGATCTTCATGGCATCGTCGTTGCGGCCTGCCGTCTGGTAGTGCTGATGCACCTCGTAGGCTGCCGTCACGTTCAATGGGCCACGGTCGTAGTTCGCGGCAAAGGAATACAGGCCGGGGTTGCGTGGCGCGCTGATCTTTTCTTCGTTCACGCCCCAGGCCATGCTGCCGGTCAATCCGTTCCAGCTCGGGCTGCGGTACTGGATGATGTTCTTCTGGCGGCGGTCGAAGGCGCTGGTGTCCTGTACGTTGTCTGAGCTTGATGTCGAACCATTGCCGATCAACGCCATGTAGCCGGCGGTGGTGGGGTAGTACGGATCGTAGCTGGCCGTTGCTTCCGTGTATGGCGTCTGCCAATGGCCCATGAAGAGTGTCCCGTAGCGGCCCTGCAGGCCCACCGCGGTGTTCCGCCCGGCGAGTTGGCCCTGGCCGGAATCAACCGATACGGCGCTCTCGATTTGCCAGAACGCTTGTGTACCGCCGCCCAGGTCTTCCTGGCCGCGCAGGCCGAACACGGACCGGTTGTTCGTGAGCCGAGTGGTGGCCCCGGCATTGCTTCCCTCGGTGTACTCGATGGCGGTATTCAATCGGCCGTAGATCGTGACGGAAGACGCTGCCTGCGCTTGAGCGCTACAGGCTGCAGCACAAGCAAGGACAAGCCAAGGCTTCGGGGCCTCAGGCATCAGGGCTAGCAGGGTATTGCGCATGTGTTCTGCTTTGATTCGAACGAACGCTAGCGTAGTGCGCAGGGCCGATGGCGATCCATTGTCGGATGGTATTAGCCGATAACCGCTTGGGTAGGGGGCTTCAGGTAACGAAGGTGCATTTGCTACACTTTGTGACGCCCCTAACACAACCGACGTGCCGACCCCTCCGGGCTTGCACGCTCCGCCCTGGCGACAAAGGGCCAGGATCCGATCATGTCTTCCATTGCGCTGGTGAAGCCCCTCCCGCAAGACTCGCTTGGTTGCGCTTCGGAAAAGCTCCTGCGCGACGAATCGTTGCGCGGCAGCGACTTCGTCTTCTATCGCAAGAGCACGGCCACTGACCGCCTGAGCCAGGTGGAGACACCGGCTTCGCAACGCGGTTACTTGGCGGGCGTGTCGTTGGCTACCGGGCATCGTCGGCGGATCTTTCATGCCAACCGCGCCAGCACGCACATGTTCGAGACGGGGGCCATCTATATCCGCGACTTCGTCGACGACTACAAGGCTGATTTCTACGGCGCGTTCGACTTCGTGCTGCTTGAACTTTCGCCCGCTTTGGTTGAGCGCACGAGCTTGGAACTGGGGCGCCCGGCAAGTACATCGCTTCAGCCGTTGGCCGGGCGGCTGGACCCGGTGCTTTCGCATCTTGCGCAGGCAGTCGCGCCCGTGCTGGCGAGTCCGCACGCGGGCAGCCGGCTGTTCATCGACCAGGTTGGGCTGGCGATGGCGACCTATCTGATCGGGCAATACGACGGCACGCACAGGGCGACCTCTTCCGGAGCGAAGGAGCGCCTGAGCGCGCGCACGGTCGAGCGCGCCAAGGAAGTGCTGATCTCACATCTGAACGGCGACGGGTCGATTGCCGAAGTGGCGGATGCCTGCGGGTTGTCGCGCAGCCATTTCTCGCGGGCGTTTCATGCTTCGACTGGCAGCACGCCACATCAATGGCTTTCCATGCAGCGTCTTGAGCGCGCATGCAGCATGCTGCGGGATGCCGATATGCCGATCTCGCAGATTGCGCATGCGTGTGGCTTTGCTGACCAAAGTCATTTCACGCGCTGCTTTGCGCGTGCGTTTGGCACGACCCCCGCAAACTGGCGGCGTGCGATACGCCACTAGACGCACGGGGCGCGGCCTAAAGCGCGTGCGATGCAGTCGATGATCTGGGTATCCGTGAAGGGCTTGCTGAGAAAGCAGACCGCCTGGCGCGCTCGGGCGTGCTCGTAGTCGGCGCCGTGCTGGGCAGCCGTCATGAAGATGACCGGTAGCCCGATGCCGCGTTCGCGCAAGGCGTCGCACAGCGCAAAGCCGCTCATCTGCGGCATCTGGATGTCCGTCAGCACGCACGAGACATCCGCCAGAGTGTCGCTCTCCAGCAGTTCAACACCATCGCAAAACAGTGCGGCTCGGAAGCCGAACGATTGCAGGAGATTGCCGAGTGCCAGTCGGACCGACGCGTCGTCGTCGACGACAGCGATCACCGGTTGTGCAGTCACGAGGAGTCCTCAGAGCATGCCGGAGACCCGCGTCGGGCGACTGGATTTCTGGCGGTGAGTTTTCAATAACGTTCGGTGCGTGCCCGTGCATCGAATCACTGCTGTGTGGAATCTTTTTCGGGCACCGTTGCCTTGGCCTGCAGGGTTGGCGGCACGCCGGTAATCTTGGGCGTGCATTCCTGGTGGAACCAGGCCGCCGTGACCGGTTGGCCGGCAAGCAGCCGCTTGATGGGCGGCACCACCTGCTCGCCAAGCAGCATGCCGAGCAGCCCAATCAGCGCCACAGCGGGCGGGGCGGGGGAGCGCACCTGCATCAATGCATAGATGATGCCGACGAGGATGCCGGCACCCAGCGAGACAACGTAGAGTTTCATGTTCTGTTCCTTGAGTGCGCGCCTGCGCTGCCGCGCGACAGCAAGTCTTGGAGGGCGACCAACAGGAAGCCGCCCACCAGTCCGAGGTGTTCGAAGAAGGCATTCGCCAGCATGAAGCGCGCATCTGGCGGCGCGCTCCAGAAGCGGTTGGCCATGAAGGTGGCCACAAACGTGAACAGCGCCAGTGCGAGCGCGCCCAGCCACCGCCAGTAGCCGGTCACGATCATCAGCGAGGCGCCCAGTTCCAGCACGATGACAGCGGCTGCCAGCGGCGCTGCCGGTGACAGCCCGAAGTGCTGCATTTCACCCACGGCGCCTGCAAAGTTGGTCAGCTTGACCAGCCCGCCCTGCAGATACGCCGCGCACAGTAGCAACAGCGCTGCCCGATGCAGCCAGACGGGGAATCGGCTGTCGGAGCTGGTCTCGATGATGGTGATGGGAGACATGCGTGCCCTCGCTCAGAATGCCCAGCACGAGCAACCCAGTGCGCCCCAGAAGCCACGGGCGTCTGAGGTGGGCACGTTGGCGGCCAGGGCGGATGTGTGCGCATGACCATGCACGCCACACGAGCTTGCGCAGGCACAGGCTGCAGCGTTGCGCGCCAAAGCGGCCCGGTCTTGCATGGCGCTTGCACGCGGCCGATAGCCACCACCGTGGTTGACCGGAGACCAATCCGGCATGGCCGGAGGCACCTCAGGCGCCAGTGGCCCGAACTCGCCTTCGCCGTAGACCACCTTGCCGCCCAACAGCGTCATCACCGAGGTGATGTCCTGGATGTCGTCGCCGGGCACGGAAAAGTAATCCGCCGAGAGCACAGCCAGGTCAGCCAACTGACCGGCGGCAATGCGACCCTTCTTGCCCTCTTCCGACGAGAACCACGTATTGGCTTCGGTCCACAGCCGCAGCGCGGTTTCGCGGTCGAGCAGGTTGGCCTGCGGGTACATCGACATGCCGCCCACCGTCTTGCCGGTGGTGAGCCAGTACAGCGAAACCCACGGGTTGTATGAGGCAACGCGCGTGGCATCGGTACCGGCGCCTACCTTCACGCCGCGTTCCAGCATGCGTTTGATGGGCGGGGTCGCCTCGGCCGCGCGGGCGCCATAGCGTTCGACAAAATATTCGCCCTGGTAGGCCATGCGGTGCTGCACGGCAATGCCGCCGCCGAGCGCGGCAATGCGGTCGATATTGCGGTCGCTGATGGTCTCGGCGTGGTCGAAGAACCAGTGCAGGCCATCGAAAGGAATGTCTTTGGCGACTTTCTCGTACACGTTGAGCGCGCGCGAAATGGTTTCGTCATACGTGGCATGCAGGCGCCATGGCCAGCGGTTCTCGGCCAGCAGGCGGATGACAGGTTCGAGGTCGCCCTCCATGCTCGGAGGCATGTCGGGGCGCTCGACGCGGAAGTCTTCAAAGTCGGCTGCGGAATAGACCAGCATTTCGCCTGCGCCGTTGTGGCGGTACAGATCATCGCCCTGGCCGGGCTTCACCTTGCCGGCCCAGGTGCGGAAATCGCTGAGCTCTTCCTTCGGTTTCTGCGTGAACAGGTTGTAGGCCAGACGCACCGTGAGCTGCCCGTCCTTGTGCAGTTCTTCGATGATCTGGTAGTCCTCAGGGTAGTTCTGGTAACCGCCGCCCGCGTCGATCACGCCGGTCACGCCCAGGCGGTTGACCTCGCGCATGAAATGGCGCGTGGAGTTCTTCTGGTATTCCGGCGGCAGCTTCGGGCCTTTGGCCAGCGTGGCGTACAGGATGGTGGCGTTCGGCTTGGCCAGCAGCAGGCCGGTCGGGTTGCCGCTGCCGTCGCGCACGATCTCGCCGCCCGGTGGGTTGGGGGTGTCCTTGGTGTAGCCCACCGCTCGCAAGGCCGCACCGTTGAGGATGGCCCGGTCATACAGGTGCAGGATGAAGACTGGCGTGTCGGGCGCAACCGCGTTCAGCTCTTCAATGGTGGGCAGTCGTTTTTCGGCAAACTGGTGTTCGGTAAAGCCGCCCACCACGCGTACCCATTGCGGCGCGGGCGTGCGGGCCACCTGATCCTTGAGCATGCGCATGGCGTCGGCCAGCGAGCGCACGCCGTCCCAGCGCAGCTCCATGTTGTAGTTCAGGCCACCACGGATGATGTGCATGTGGCTGTCGATCAGGCCCGGAATGGCGCGCCGGCCGCCGAGGTCAACGACCTTGGTGCCCGCACCGGCCAGGCGCATGACGTCGTCGCGGGTGCCGACGGCAAGGAACTTGCCACCGTGGATGGCCACGCTGTCGGCCTGCGGATTGGCGGGGTCAAGGGTGGCGAACTTGCCGTTGACGAGAATCAGGTCCGGTGTGGTCGGTGCATTCATGGCGAAGGTCCTGGTGGCGGCTGCAGCGCTGAGAGCGGCAGCACCGGCAATGAATTGGCGACGGGTCAGTGAAGAGGACTGACCCGCCGGGGCTGGAGGCAGGCCATCCCGGCCTGCCTGGTGGTGGCGGGATGGCATACCAGTTAGGCGTTGAGGAACGCCAGCAGGTCGGCGTTGACCTGATCCGCGTTGATCACGCACATGCCGTGCGAGGCGCCCGGATAGATCTTCAGCGTGGCCTGCTTGACCAGCTTGGCCGACAGCTTGGCCGAGTTGTCGATCGGCACGATCTGGTCGTCGTCACCGTGCAGGATCAGCGTCGGCACGTCGATCTTCTTCAGATCTTCGGTGTAGTCGACTTCCGAGAACTCCTTGATGCACAGGTACTGGCCGAGGATGCCGCCGGTCATGCCCTGCGCCCAGAACGCGTCGATCGTGCCCTGCGAAACCTTCGCCCCCGGACGGTTGAAGCCGAAGAACGGAACGGTCAGGTCCTTGTAGAACTGCGAGCGATTGGCCGCCACGTTCTTGCGGATGTCATCGAACACCGCCATCGGCAGACCGTTCGGATATGCCTCCGTTTTCGCCATGATCGGGGGGACTGCGCCGATCAGCACAGCCTTGGCCACACGTTTGGTGCCATGGCGGCCGATGTAGTGCGCGACTTCGCCGCCGCCCGTGGAGTGACCGACGAGCGTTGCGCCCTTGATGTCGAGCGTGTCGAGCAGCGTGCCGAGGTCATCGGCATACGTGTTCATGTCGTTGCCGTTGGCGGGCTGGTCTGAACGCCCGTGGCCGCGTCGGTCATGCGCGATCACGCGGAAGCCCTTCTGCACGAGGAACAGCATCTGGGCATCCCATGCGTCGGCATTCAGGGGCCAACCATGCGAGAAGACCACCGGGCGGCCGCTGCCCCAGTCTTTGTAATAGATGCGGGTGCCGTCTTTTGCGGTAACGAAGGACATGCTATGGGCTCCGGAATGGGCGTGTGAGGTTTTCTGGGTGGCTGCCTGGGCTGAGCTGGCGGTGCCGGCAACCAGTGCGCCGGCGGCAGCGGCTGCCACCGAACCGGCACCCGTGACAAGCAGTTTGCGGCGCGCCATGTCGTGCGGCGAGGGCAGGGAGGAGTCTTGCGTGGTCATCGTGGAAATGGGGTTACTTGGTGGCGGGAATCGGGGCGAGCGAGGGGTGTTCCGAAGCCGTACGCTGCGCAGCCTTGTGGACCATGGTGTAGGCGTAATCCACACCCATGCCGTAGGCGCCGGAATGCTCCTTCACCAGCTTCATGACGGCGTCATACGTGTCGCGGTGTGCCCAGTCGCGTTGCCATTCGAGCAGCACTTGTTGCCACGTCACGGGCACCGCACCGGCCTGAACCATGCGCTGCATAGCGTAGTCGTGCGCTTCCTTGGACGTGCCGCCCGAGGCGTCGGCCACCATGTAGATCTCGTAGTTGCCTTCCAGCATGGCGCACAGGGCAAACGTAGTGTTGCAGACCTCGGTCCACAAGCCGGCGACGATCACCTTTTTGCGGTCGTTCTTGGCGAGCGCATCGCGCACCTTCTGGTCGTCCCACGAGTTCATGGATGTGCGTTCCAGCGTCTGCTGGCCGGGGAACACATCGAGCAGCTCGGGGTACGTATAGCCGGAGAAGGACTCCGATTCGACCGTCGTGATGGTGGTCGGGATGTTGAAGATCTTGGCCGCCTTGGCAAGGCCGACGACATTGTTCTTCATCGCTTGGCGGTCCATCGACTGCACGCCGAACGCCATCTGCGGCTGGTGGTCGATGATGATCAGTTGGGAGTTCTGGGGCGTAAGGACTTCAAGCTTCGGGTTGTTCATGGAACAGCTCCTGTTGCTGTGGTGGATCGGGGCATTGGCAGGCGCTTCAGCCGGTTCCGCTAGGGGGCGGTCCGTTTCTGTGATGAAGAAGGCTTGCAGCGTGAAGCCTAGGAGCTCGCCGGAAGGGCCGCTATTGTTTCTTGGTATGACTGGACTGCCCCGACGTCTGGTGCAGGGCGACGGACTCGCCGCAAGCGCCTGGCATGACAAGTGGATTACACCCTGCAGACGAATGCAGTATTCGCACAAATGTGCAATACGGGGCTCGCGCGCACGTTTAGGATGCGGCGGGATACTGCCTCCGGGAGAGACCCATGACTTCCGCTACCGACACCGGCGTTGAGCCGCTCCCACTGGAAAATGCCGTGGTCATCGTTCTGGATGACGACGCGATGGTGCGTGAATCGCTGGCCAGCCTGTTCCGTTCTGTCGACCGGCGCGTTGTGCTGTTCGAATCTGCAAGCGACCTTCTGACGTTTGCGTTTCCAAACGCGCCTTGCTGCCTCGTACTCGATATCCGCCTGCGCGGCCCGAGTGGCCTGGACTTGCAGGCCAAGCTTAAGCAGATGGGCGTGCAGGTGCCCATCATCTTCATGACGGGCTATGGCGACATTCCGATGACCGTCGCCGCCATGAAAGCCGGGGCCGATCATTTTCTGTCCAAGCCGTTTCGCGATCAGGACTTGCTTGATGCTGTCGCCGCTGCGCTGGAAAAAGACGCACGGCGCCGTGCCCGCGAGCAGCGGGACAACGCCCTGCGCGATTGCTTCGGCACGCTGACGCGTCGCGAGACCGAAGTCATGACGCTCGCCGCATCGGGCCTGCTCAACAAGCAGATCGCCGATCGGATGAGCATCAGCGAGGTAACGGTCAAGATCCATCGCGGGCAGGCCATGCGCAAGATGCGCGCGCGCACGTTTGCAGAACTGGTGCTGATGGCTGAACGACTGGGCCTGAGCCCCGCCGAACCATGGGCGCTGACATAGCCACGGCGCGCCGCCTCCTCCTGCTGCTGGGCCGCCTTCCGGCGCACACCCGCATGACCACCGGGCGCAGAAGATGAACGCGCGACTTCGAATTGTTGTCTCGCAGCCGACGGCGTTTCAGACCCAATGGCAGGATGGCGAACGTGTTTTAGCCAGGGGCTGGCACCAAGGCAGTGACGGGAAGCGGTGCCCCGTGCTGGCGGCATGGCTCAATGCTGAATACCCATCGCCTGCAAGCCTGGCTCGGCTGGAGCACGAGTATGGCCTGAAGCACGCGCTGGATGCCGCATGGGCTCTGCGTCCACTTGAGCTGTTGCGCGAGCGCGGACGTACCGTGCTGCTGTTCGAAGACGCGGCAGGCGTGCTGCTTGCCGAATTGCTCGTCGCACCGATCGAGATCGGGCGCATCTTACGCCTTGCAGTTTGCATCACCGTCGCCGTCGGTCGGCTGCACCGGCTTGGTTTGATCCATAAAGACTTGAAGCCGTCGCACATTCTCGTCGATGAGGATCGCGGCATTGCCCGGCTGACCGGCTTTGGGCTGGCGTCACGCCAGACGCGCGAGCGTACAGCAGCGGCGGCGCCCGAGGAGATTGCCGGTACGCTGGCCTACATGGCGCCCGAGCAGACAGGGCGCATGAATCGCGCGGTGGATACGCGGAGCGACCTGTACGCGCTTGGCGTCACGCTCTATCAGATGCTCACGGGCGTACTTCCGTTTGAGGCAAGTGACCCGATGGACTGGGTGCACTGTCACGTTGCCCGGCGGCCGCTTCCGCCTGCGCAGCGCATGCCGGGCATTCCGGCTGCGATCTCGGACATCGTCATGAAGCTTTTGGCCAAGCCGGCCGAAGAGCGCTACCAGACGGCCGCGGGGCTTGAGGCTGATCTGCGGCGCTGCCTGGCCGCATGGGAAGCTCAAGCCCATATCACCGCCTTCGCACTTGGCGAACATGACCGCCCGGGCAACATCCTGCTGCCGAAGCAACTGTACGGGCGCGAGCAGGACATCGAATCCCTGAGGGGTGCGTTCAATCGGGTAGCCGGTACGGGCACTTCCGAACTCGTGCTGGTGTCGGGGTACTCCGGCGTCGGGAAAACTTCGGTCGTGCATGAATTGCAGCGCAGCGTGACGCCCGCACGCGGACTCTTCGCTTCCGGAAAGTTCGACCAGTACAAGCGCGATGTTCCCTACGCGCCGCTGGCGCAGGCGCTGCAGGGACTTATTCGGTCGCTGCTTGGCAAGAGCGAAGCCGAACTCGCCCCGTGGCGCACGGCGCTTGCAGAGGCGCTTGGCCCGAATGCGGCACTCATGGTTTCGCTGATCCCCGAGCTTGATCTGATTCTGGGGCAACAGCCGCCTCCGGCATCTGCGCTGCCTGCACAGGGCGCCCAGTTGCGCTTTCAGCAGGCATTCCGTCGTCTGCTTGGTGTGTTTGGCAAGCCGGCGCATCCGTTGGTGTTGTTTCTGGATGATCTGCAATGGCTCGACACGGCGACGCTCGAACTGCTCGAGCACCTCGTGACGCATCCGGACATGCGCCATCTGCTCCTCATCGGTGCCTACCGCAGCAACGAGGTGGGCGCGGCGCATCCGTTGGCGCACTGGCTGGCGGCGATGCGGCAGGCTGATGGCAGGCGAGTGCGTGAGATCGTGCTCGATCGACTTGGCCTGGCTGATATCGGCCGACTGATTTCCGATGCGCTGCACTGCACGCAGCAGCACGCCGCGCCATTGATCGATCTGGTGCATGAGAAGACTGCCGGCAACCCATTCTTCGCCATGCAGTTTCTCGATGCCCTAGCAGCGGAAGGGCTGCTCGCATTCGACCCGGCCCACGGCTGGGCCTGGGACCTTGAACGCATTCGCGCCAAGGGGTTCACCGACAACGTGGTCGACCTCGTGCTCGACAAACTCGGGCGGCTACCGCAGCACACACGCACCGCGGTGCAACACATGGCCTGTCTGGGGAACGAGGCCAGCCTGACAACGCTGGCAGCAGTGGAGCAGTGCAGCGAGGCTGTACTCGATGACATGCTTTGCGACGCGGTGCGAGCCGGACTCCTGATCCACCTCGGGCGCAGCTACCGATTCGTTCACGACCGTGTTCAGGAAGCGGCGTACGCCATGGTCCCCAAGGCGGCACGGCAAGCCGCACATCTTGGGATTGGCCGGCGGCTGCTTGCGGGCACGCCCCCGGAGATGATGGCCGACGCCGTCTTCGAAATTGTCGGCCAGCTCAATCGCGGAGCAACGCTCATCGATACCGCTGAAGAGCGGGAACGGCTGGCTGAGATGAACCTCCTTGCGGGGCGTCGCGCTCGTGAGTCGGCGGCGTACGCGTCGGCACTGACGTATCTAGCCGCAGGTGCTGCGCACCTGTCCACCGGGACATCGTCACCGCGTTATGACCTTGCCTTTGCACTCGATCTTCACCGTGCGGAATGTGAGTTCCTGACCGGCGATTCGGTTGCTGCAGACGAACGCATGACCAGCCTTGCACGCCGTGCCGCCACGCTTGTTGAATTGGCCGCCGTGACACAGATGCGGCTCGAGTTGTTCATGGCGATAGGGCAGCGCAATCGGGCCGTTCAGGCAGGGCTCGACTATCTGGAACGCGCAGGCATTTACTGGCCGGCGCAACCAACCGACGAGCAGGTCCGCCACGAATACGCTGCGCTATGGCGGCGGCTAGGAGAGCATCCGATCGAGTTGCTGCGCGCACTGCCGCAGATGACAGACCCTATTGCGAACGGAACGATGGACGTGCTGGCAGGGCTGATGCAGCCGGCCTGGTATTCCGACGAAAATCTGCGCTCGCTCGTCATTGGCCGTATGGTCAATCTCAGCCTCACACACGGCAACAGCGATGCGTCGTGTCTTGCCTACGTGTGGCTCGGCATGATTCTTGGCCCGCAGTTTGGCGACTACGCGCTGGGTTTCCAGTTCGGCCAACTTGGCATGGCGTTGGAAGAGGGGTGCAGGCTTAACCGCTTCAAGGCCCGCGTTCATCAGGTATTCGGCGGCTACGTCATGCAATGGACACAGCCTCTCCACGCCGCTCGCAGCGTTGTGCGGCGCGCATTCGATATCGCAAGCAAGTTCGGCGATCTGACATACGCATCGTTTGCGCGCAGCAACAACATGATTTCGCATTTGCTCGCCAGTGGCGACCCGCTGGCCGAGGTGCAGCGGGAAGCCGAGGCCGCCATCCGGTTTGCGCGCCAAGCGGCGTTTGGTTTTGTGATCGACCAAGTTGCACCGCCGCTCCAACTGGCCAGGACATTGCGCGGCCAGACCACGGCGCTCGGCACGTTTGACGACGGCGGGTTCAACGAAGCGCAGTTCGAGCAGCGCTTGCAGACCGATGCGCGTCTGACGCTTCCCAGTTGCTGGTACTGGATTCGCAAGCTGCAGGCGCGGTGCCTTGCTGGCGACCACGTTGCTGCGCTGGAAGCCGCCCGCAAGGCGGAACGTCTGCTGTGGACGTCGCCTTCGTTTTTCGAGCAGGCGGAGTATCACTTCTATGCCGCGCTTGCACTCGCCGGCAGTTGCCCTACGGCAGACCCGAGCGACCAGCCGACGCGCATGCAAGCCCTGGACCGGCACCATCGGCAACTGCAGATCTGGGCAGATCACTGTCCTGAGAACTTCGGAAACCGCGCGGCACTCGTGGGGGCCGAGATCGCGCGCCTGAGCGGACGTGAATCGGAGGCTATGCAGCTGTACGAGGAAGCCATCCATTCCGCGCGCGATAACGGCTTCATCCATAACCAGGCGCTCGCCAACGAACTCGCAGCGCGCTTCTATGCCGCACGGGGGTTCGAGAAGATTGCTCGCGTGTATCTGCAGGAGGCCAGGCATAGCTATCAGCGCTGGGGCGCGGACGGCAAGGTGCGGCAACTGGAGGCGTTGCATCCGGATCTTGTCGGGCCCCGACCCGTGTCCGCGGCCACAGCCACCATTGGTGGACCTGTCGAGCATCTTGACTTGGCCACGGTGATTGCCGTCTCGGAAGCCGTCTCGGGAGAGGTCGTATTCGACAAGCTCCTCAATACGCTCATGCGCACGGCAATCGAACAAGCCGGCGCGCAACGCGGGCTGTTGATATTGCTGCACGGGACAGTGCCGACCCTCACCGCCGAGGCGGTCACGTGCGGCACGAGCATCACCGTGAAGTGCCAGGAGGGCGACGTGGCTGCTGACGCGCTGCCCGTCTCGATCGTCCATCACGTCTTGCGCACACACGAAAACGTCGTGCTGCACAACGCCGCGGCAGTGGGGCCGTTTGCCGACGACCCGTATGTCAAGCAGCAGCAGGCCCGCTCGATCCTGTGCTTGCCGCTACGCACGCATGCCAAGCTGATTGGCGTGTTGTATCTGGAGAACAACCTGGCCTCCAGCGTATTCGCGGCAGGCCGGACGGCGGTATTGAAGCTGCTCGCATCACAGGCGGCGATTGCGCTCGAAAACAACCGCCTGTATCGGGATCTTGAACAGCGTGAGGCCAGAATCCGAAGACTCGTTGACGCCAACATCATTGGTATCTGCATATGGCACTTTGATGGCGCCGTGCTGGACGCCAACGAAGCACTGCTCCGGATGGTCGGCTACGAGCAAGCGGACCTCACCGCGGGGCGCCTGCGTTGGACGGACATGACGCCGGGCGAATGGCGTGATCTGGATGCGCAGCTGGCGCAGGAGTTCAGGCAAACGGGTATCGTGCCTCCGTTCGAAAAGGAACTCTTCCACAAGGATGGTAGCCGCGTGCCGGTTTTGATCGGCTGCGCAAACTTCAGCGATGGTACGCGTCAAGGTGTGGCGTTCGTACTCGACCTGACGGAGCGTAAGCGCGCCGAACAGGCGCTGCACTGCGCGCAATCCGATCTGACTCACATGACGCGGGTAACCACCTTGAGCGCATTGACGGCCTCGATTGCCCACGAGGTCAACCAGCCTCTGGCCGCCATTGTCACGAATGCAAGCGCGGCATTACGCTGGCTGGCACGGCGGCCGCCGGACCTGCAGGAAGCGCGGGGAAGGGTGGAGCGCATCGTCGAGGACGGCCATCGGGCCGATGCCGTGATCAAGGGCGTGCGCGCGCTCTTGAGGAAATCCGGTATAGCGATGACGCAGGTGGACGTCAACGGCCTGATTGCAGATACCCTGACCCTGATCCGCAGCGAAGTGGTTCGCCATCAGATCGTCTTGCGGATGGAACTGACGCCGGAACTGCCACCTGTCACGGGCGATCGCGTGCAATTGCAGCAGGTGCTGCTCAACCTGCTGATGAACGGTATCGAGGCCATGATCGACTCGGCCGAAGCGCCGCGCGAACTCTCGATGCGGTCGGCGTATACCGCTTCCGGAAACGTCGAGATTGCCGTAGGAGATGCCGGTACAGGGCTTGCACCATCGACGGCGGAGCAGGTGTTCGACGCCTTCTACACCACCAAGCCCGATGGCCTCGGCATGGGCCTGGCCATCTGCCGACAGATTGTCGAGGCCCATGGAGGCAGCTTATGGGCCGAGGCGAACGCGCCGCGCGGTGCGGTATTCCGGTTCACACTGCCTGCTGACGCCCAGCGCGGCCGCCACGATACTAGTGGCCCCGACGCCTATTTCACGACCCTAATCCCCTTAAACGACTCATGAACATGTTCCCACCCCAAACGGTTGAAGCGCTTTGCACCCGCGTGCGGACTGCCTTGCTCAAACTACATCGCACGCTCGTCGACCTGGAGCGCCGCCATTACGAGAAAGTGCATGGCCGCCAATCGGCTGGCGAATTCCTCCAGGTGATGGCCTACGATGCCTCGATGAAATGGCTGGAGCCGCTGAGCCAACTGATCGTCATGCTTGACGAAGCCCTGGACGACAAGAGCACCCTCGAGATAGCACCGCGCGTGGTGGCCGCACGGGCGCTCGACCTGCTCAGCCTTGAGCGCGATCGCAACGATGCATTCTCCGTCCGCTATCAGCATCATTTCGATCACTCTGCAGAGCTGGTGATAGAGCACGCGTCACTGGTGCAACTGCTTAATACCGTGGGCTAAGGCACCTGTACGTTGGTCTGGTGTCGCGCGCTCCGCGCTGCGGCCATACTGGCCTGATTACCCATTTCCATCGATGCGCCGCCAGCCTATGCAATCCAGTACAGCCAATCCTGAGAACATCGTCACCAGCATCATCGTCCATGAAGTGGCGCCCGATGCCGCAGAGGCCTACGAAAGCTGGCTTGCCGACATTCGCGTTGCCTGCGCGGCGTTTCCCGGCTATCTCGGCACCGACGTCATTCGCCCCGTGGGCGCCAGCCGGGAATACGCGACGATCCTTCGCTTTGCCGATTTCGAGAGTTTGAGCGGCTGGATGGAATCGGATGTGCGTCACCGGTTCATCGAGCGGATGCAGGCATCGCTGCGGCAGGGCGATCGCTATGAGATCAAGACGGGACTCGATTTCTGGTTCACGCCCAAGACCCAGCCGGTGAAGCCCCCGACCGCGTGGAAGCAGTGGCTGGTGACGTGGAGCGCGATCTTGCCTTTGACCATCGTTGTGCCTTGGATTGTCGTGCCTGTGCTTGCGCATCTGGAGGTCGCCCAGGATTCGATCATTCACAAGGCGACCGTCACAGCCGTTGTCGTGTTTCTGATGGTGTATGTGGTGATGCCGCGCTATACGCGGCTGGTTAAGCCGTGGCTATTCAAATGAAGTTCTAGGCTTTGCAGTCGCACGGGAGCACATTGGTTGAGGCGTCACATGTGCGACTGTCTTGCACCCTGAGCATGCAGGGTGGCGGCGAGGTGGTCTAGGTGGGCAGGGGCGTGTGACGCTTGGTGCCGGGCGACCGGGTGGCATGGTGCATCGCATGTGGGGTAGCTATGCATGCGGAATACGGCCGCGTTCGTGTTGAGCTCACATAGCGCTTGCTGTAGACGCGCTGAAAGTCTGTCGTTTATTTTACATAATGCAAATTATGGGATTAATAGATAGCGCCCAACGCTCCACCGATCAGCCATCCATCCGCGTGATATCGCGTGGCGGTCGCTATCCCGAGCTCCTTGTACGCCATGGCCGTCACCGCTAAACCCGCAACGACGGCCTTAGCCGAGCTGTCACTCCGCCAGCGCCGCCATTGTCCCTATCCGCTTTGGCACGCCTGCCACGATCGTCGCCACCGCAACGGCCAGCACCACGGCCGCGCCGATGAACACCCCGGCCGCGCCATTTGCATCAAACACAACACCACCAACCGCGGCGCCCGTTGCAATCGCCAACTGCACAGCCGCGACGATGAGGCCGCCCGCCGTTTCAGCTTCGTCCGGCACAGTACGCGTGACCCACGTCGACCAAGCGACCGGCACGCCGCCGAATGCCATTCCCCACAGCGCCACGAGCACCGCATCCAGTATCGGGGCCTGGCCCAGCGCGACAAGCGCAATGCCGAGCACAACCATCAGCGCGGGCATGGCGATCAGCATCGGCCGCAGCCGGTGTTCGAGCACACGGCCCGCGAGCGACGTGCCGACGAAGTTGGCGATACCGTAGCCCAGCAAAATTGCCGACAGCCCGTTGACGCCGACACCTGCCACCTGCTCCAGGAACGGTCGCAGGTACGTGAAGAATGCAAAGTGGCCGGTAAACACGAGGATTGTGGCCAACATTCCGAGGCCAACGGTCGGCCGGCGCAGCACGTCAATCAGCGTGCGCAGCCGCGTTGTGCCGCTGGGTGCCATCGACGGCAGCGTCATAGCCTGCGACAGAAACGCGATGCCGCCAAGCGCCGCCGCAGCCAGGAACACGTTGCGCCAGCCGATCAAGTGGCCAAAGTAGCTGCCAAGCGGCGCGGCGGCGATGGTCGCCACGGCCACGCCGCTAAAGATGATCGACAGCGCACGCGGCACCACAGTGGCGGGCACGAGACGCATCGCGGTAGCTGTCGCCATCGTCCAGAAGCCGCCGAGCGCAATGCCCAGCACAACGCGGCCGATCAGGATCATCGTCAGGTTGGCGGCAAACGCTACCGCGAGATTCGATGCGACAAGCAGCACCGAAAATGCCAGCAACACGCGTCGCCGGTCGATCTTGCGCGTTGCGGCTGCGGTGAGCAGGCTGGTAATGAGCGCGACTGTTGCCGTGGCGGTGACAGCCTGCCCGGCAACGCCCTCCGTCACGCCCAGGCTTTCCGCCATGGGCGTGAGCAAGCTGGCCGGCAGGAATTCGGCTGTGACAAGGTCGAACACGCCAAGCGCCATCGCGAAAACCGCGCCCCAGGCGGGTTCTTGGGGAGCCGCCATCGGGTCGGCCGTGGAAATTCCGGGATTCATGCGTCGGTCCGTATCAGGGGAAATACTAATGAGACCGTATCGTAGGAAACCACGGTAGGACGGTCTATGACATACAATCCGCAGTTATTGATCAATCGTCCGGAAAAGGCCTGGGATGTCCGAACCCTCACTGTCTTCCCTGCCCCAGGTGCACGATCTTGTCAGCGAACTGCTGCTGGGCATGCGGCTGAGCGGCGTCCAGTACCGCCGCATTCAGATTGCGCGGCCGTTCGGCCTGAGCTTTGGCGATGCGCCAGGTCGTGCGCAGTTTCATTTCGTCGGGCGCGGGCCCGTGCTGCTGCGTGATGCGGCCGGCACGACGATGCGCCTCGAAGCCGGGGACGCGATCCTGCTGCCGCGCGGTACCGTGCATGCATTGGTGTCCGATGCGGATGCGCCCTGCCAGGCCATCGACCGTTTCCAAGCCGCGAAGATCTGCGAGACGGTGGCCTCGGTCGGTGCCGCAACGGAACCCGCCGCGGGCGACGCCCTCATCTTCAGCGCCTGCATGGAGTTCGATCTGGGCGGCATGCAGCCGCTTGTCGGCACGATGCCGGAGTTCATGCACGTCGGCACCCTGCTCGCCCGCTACCCGGAAATCCGCCCGATGCTCGACGCGATGGAGCGCGAGTCGTGCTCCGAGCGCGCGGGCTTTGCCGGCATCCTGGCGCGCCTCGCAGACGTGGTCGCGGCGTTTATCGTGCGTGGCTGGGTCGAGTGCGGTTGCGGCGATGCCACGGGCTGGGTGCAAGCGCTGCGCGAGCCCAAACTGGGTCGCGCCATCGTCGCGCTGCATCGTGATCCGGGCCGCAACTGGAGCGTGGCCGAGCTGGCCGCCGAGGCAGGCGTCTCACGTTCGGTTTTTGCCGAGCGCTTTCTTGCAGCGACCGGGATGACGCCCGTGCGCTATCTGACCGAGCTGCGGATGCGCCTCGCCGCGCAGTGGATCGCACGCGACCGCGAGGCGATTGAAACCGTCGCGTACCGGCTCGGCTACGGTTCGCTGGCCGCGTTCAGTCGTGCCTTCAAGCGCGTGGTCGGGCGGCCGCCCGGTGCAGTGCGTGCGGCAGTCGATGCGTGACGTGGCCCTCGCCTCAGTGCGCGTAGCACTTCTCCATGGCTGCCGTAACACAACTCAAAATCGCCAAAAAACCGTGACCAGACAATGGCTTCCTGTTTCTTTTCCAGGAGGCCTTGTGTTCACCGAATACCGCGACCGCATCATCCAACTCAAGACCGAGGACGCGCATTTTTCCCGGCTGCTCCATCGCTATACGGCGCTGGAACAGCATGTCCGCAACATGGAAAACAGCATCAGACCGGTGGCCAGCATCGTGCTGGAGAGCTTTAAGCGCGAAAAGCAGGCCCTCTCCGACGAGCTTTACGCCAGGTTGCGCGCATCATCTGCGGCTTGATCGAGCCCCTCGGCTGCGCGACACCTGCGCAGCCAATCCCACACCGCCCGCACACCCGCATCTTCGAGCCGCGCCGCTGGCGTGACGACCCAAAATGCGTAGCGCCGGATCACGGGCGCGCTAAACGGCTGCACGAGGCTGCCCGCCTCCAACGCATCACGCACCAGCGGCAAGTTCGCGAGGGCCACGCCTTGGCCCGCGATGGCCGCGCTGATTGCGTGGCCGTCGTCTGACAGCACGATGCCGGCGCGGGTGTCGAGCGTCTGATCTATACCGGCCGCGCGTTCCCACATCGGCCAGCCGATGGGTTGCCGCAGCGTGCGTTGCCATTCCGAATGAATCAATTGGGCGTGCGCCAAATCGGCATGCGACCGAATGCCGAGCGCCGGATGACATACCGGCGCATACGCATCATCAAAGAGGTGTTCTGCGACCAGGCCAGTATTGGTGGCGGGCGTATCACCGTAGCGCACGGCTAGGTCTGCGCTACCGCCATGCAGATCCACCACCGTGTCGGAAGCGTGGATGCGCAGATCGACTTGGGGATGCTGCGCGGCAAATTCACCGAGCCGGGGAACAAGCCAACGCGCAACCAAGCCCAGCGGTGCGGTCAACGTGACGCGCTGCCGAGTCGGCCGTGTATCAGGCACGCGAATGGCATCGATGGCCTGCGAGAACGCGTCGAAGCCTGTGTTGAGCACCGGATACAACCGCTGGCCAGCTTCCGATAAACGCAGCGCGCGCACCTGGCGCTCGAACAGCGTCACCCCCAGCGCCTCTTCCAGACGACGAATCTGATGGCAGACAGCCGTGGCCGTGACCGACAGTTCGTCGGCCGCACGCTTCATGCTGAGATGGCGCGCGGCAGCTTCAAAGGCACGCAGCGCGCTCAGGGGCGGGAGTTTTCGCATGCGCGGATTGTGTCATGGGGCCAGTATCCCCATGGCTCGCATGGATGAATTCAACTCATCCATGTTGCGCGAATCTTGTCGTTTGTCGCTGTGCGCCGCGCTTCGTAGAGTCGTCACATCTTCACCCACAACGGACTCACAAGATGACCGCTCCGACCCGCCTTCTGCACCTCGATTCCAGCGCCCGCCCGGGGCGCTCCGACGTTTCTCGCTACGGTTCGCACACACGCCGGCTTTCCGCGCGGTTCCTGGCGCGTTGGCTGGAGCGCGAGCCCGATGCGCACATTGTCTATCGAGATATCGGCGCGGAACCGCCCTCGCCCGTTGATGGCGGTTGGGTGCATGCCGCGTTCACGCCTCCCGCCCAACGGGAGTCATGGATGCACGAGCGGCTCGCGCAAAGCGATGCGCTGATCGACGAATTGCTCGCAGCTGACGTGATCGTGGCCGGCGTGCCGATGTACAACTTCGGCATGCCCGCGCAGTTCAAGGCGTATATCGACAACATCGTGCGCGTGGGGCGCACCTTTGGTTTCGACCGCAGCCGCCCTGGTGAGCCTTACTGGCCGCTGCTGGCGGGCATGGACAAGCGCCTCGTCATCCTCAGTTCGCGCGGCGATTTCGGCTACGGCCCCGGCCAGCGCATCGCCCACATGAACCACGTGGAAGGCGGCGTTGCCACCGCCTTCGGCTATATCGGCATCACCGACGTGGCGTCCGTCGCCATCGAGTACGACGAGTTTGCGGATGACCGGCTGCGCGCGTCGATTGCCGCCGCGGAGGCGCAAGTCGATGCGCTGGTCGAACGCATGGTAGCCGCCGAGGTGGCTTAATCGATCAACCGCCCATCCGGCTCGAAGAACGGGTGCGGGCCGTCGAACTCGCCCACGTAAGCAAGATGGCTTACCAAGCCTTGGCCCGGCACCCAGGCGTGCACCTTGTAGGCCGGCGGCTCCATGACGAAGCCGGGTTCGCCCTCTGGATCGAGATCGAGCGCCACCTGGTGCGCGGGCGATGGGCACGTCGATGCCACCGTGCCCGCAAAACGCACGTCGATGGAGCGATGCAAGTGGCCGCAGATGATGCGCTCGACGTTGCCAGCGGCGCGCACGATCTGCGCGAACGGTGGGATGTCATCTTCAGCCAGCGATTGCACATCCATGTGGCCAATGCCGGTGGCAAACGGCGGATGATGCATCGCGATGACGGTCGGGCGCTGCGTTTCTTGCGCTAGCGCATCGGCCAGCCAGTCCAGACGCTGCGTACCCAGGCGGCCGCCCGGGTGGCCGGTGTCGAGCGTGTCCAGCACGATCAGGCGCACGTCGCCGATGTCGGTCCGGTACTGGAAAGCGTGTGGGTCTTGCGCGGCCGCTGGGATGGGCGCGAGCCAGTCGGCAAACGCCTCCCGTGCGGCATCACGCGCATCATGGTTGCCGAGCACGGGCAACATGCGGATGCCGGCCGCATCGAGCGGCGCGAGCACCTCGCGCAGATGAGCGTATTCCTCCGGTGCGCCAGCATCCACCAGATCGCCAGTCAGCACGATGGCATCCGGCTTCTCTGGCTGCGCGAGGATATGCGCCACACAGCGTGCCAGATAGGCTGCGGAATCCACGCGCCGATAGGCCAGTCGCCCGGGCCGCTTGATATGAAGGTCGGTCAGTTGCAGGAAATGCATCGTGCTCAAGCTTGCAGGGTCAGGAGGCGGTCTGCCGGCACATCGAAGCCGACCGCATGGCCCGGCGCAAAGTGCTGGCGGCCGGGTACATCAATGAACAACGGCGTCGCGCAGACGCCCGCCACGCGCACGCGGGTGCGGAAGCCGAGAAACACGGCAGATTCCACCGTGCCCTTGAGTGCAGCCTGCGCGGGATCGGCCAGCACGGCGTCTTCCGGGCGGAAGAACACCGTATCGCCCTCGCCTGCCGGCACCTGCACGCGACCGCCGGAACAGACGAACACCCCATCCCGCCGCAGACCATCGAGCCGGTTCATGACGCCGATGAAATCCGCCACATGCCGGTTGGCCGGCTCGAAGTAGATCTCGCGCGGCGTGCCGATCTGCGCGATGCGGCCTGCGTCCATGACGACGATGCGATCGGCCAGCGCCATCGCTTCTTCCTGGTCATGCGTGACGTAGATGGTGGTGACGCCGAGGCTGCGCAGCAGGCCGTCCATCTCGGCACGCACGGATTCGCGCAGCTTGGCATCGAGCGCTGTGAGCGGCTCGTCGAGCAGCAGCACGCGCGGTTCGGGTGCCAGCGCGCGGGCCAGTGCCACACGTTGTCGTTGGCCGCCCGAGAGCTGGCTGACGCCGCGATCCGCATACGGGGTGAGGTGCATCATCTCCAGCAGCGTGTCGGCACGGGCGCTGATCTGCTGATCGGACAACCGGGACAAACCGTTCTGCCGGCGCTGGATGCGCAGACCGTATTCCACGTTGCCGCGCACGCTCAGGTTGGGAAACAGCGCGTAATTCTGGAACACCATGCCAACGCGGCGGCGCTCGATCGGGCGCGCGGTAACATCCTCGTCGCCAAATTGCACGACGCCGCCGGCATCGGGCGCTTCCAACCCGGCGACGATGCGCAGCGTGGTGGTCTTGCCACAGCCCGAGGGGCCGAGCAGCACAACGGTTTCGCCGGCGGCGATGTCGAGGTCCATGGCTTCCAGCACGCGCTGGCTGCCGAAGTGTTTGCCGCAACCGCGCAGCCGGATGGGCACGGGTGCGAGATGTAAGGGTTCGGTACGCATCAGGAAGCTTTTCCGTTGTTCACTCGCAGGCCGCCAAAGCGCTGCATCAGCACCAGCAGCGGCACGATCATGACGAAGAAGATCAGCGTGTAGGCGCTGGCAATCTCCAGCCGCATCGACGCATAGGTGTCAGCCAAGCCGACGGGCAGGGTCTTGGTTTCGGGCGTGTGCAGCATCCAGGTCAGGTTGAATTCGCCCACCGAGAGCGTCACCACCGTCAGCGCGCCAGCCAGGATGCCAGGCTGCACGTTCGGCAGCACGATGGTGCGGAAGCGCTGCCAGAACGTTGCGCCCAGGCTGGCGGCGCCCTCTTCCAGCGTCTTCAGGTTCTGCCCGGACGCCACGGCCGCCACCGAGCGCACCATGAACGGCAGCGTGAACACCACGTGCCCGACGACGATGAACCACAGGCTTTCGCGAAAACTGCCAAAGCCGCCGTACGCGACGATCAACCCCAGCGCTGTCGCCAAGCCCGGCAATGCCACGGGCAGCGTCAGGAATTCCTCGATCAGGCGGCTCGCGCGGCTCTGGCGGCGCGCCAGCACATAGCCGGCCGGCACACCTGCGGCCAGCACGATCACCAGCGTGCACAGCGCCACCAGCAGCGACATCCAGATCGACGCGTGATACATGTCCCACACCTGCGCGACCCAATCCAGCGTCCAACCGCTCTTGAAACCGCGAATGTAGTTGCGCGTCAGGCCCACGGCCATCGACAGCACGACAGGCACGATCAGGAACAGGCACAGCAGCAGCGTGACGAGCCACTGCGCCAGAGAGAGTGCGCGCTTCATGCTGCTGCCCCTGCTTGACCACCTGCCGCCGTACGCGCAATTGCCAGCACCAGCCACGTCACGACACCCAGCACAACCGACAACGCCGCCGCCATCGCAATCCCCGCGTTGAGGGTGAACTCGGTATAGATGGTCATCGGCAGCACGTCGATGTCGGTGGCGAGCGTAAAAGCCGTGCCAAACGCGCCCATCGACGTGGCAAAACAGATCGCCCCCGAGGCGATGAGCGCAGGCGCCAGCCCCGGCACCAGCACATCGCGCGTCACCTGCCATGACGATGCACCCAACGAGCGAGCGGCCTCTTCCAAGGATCGATCGAGCTTTTCCGCTGCGGCCATCACCGTCAGCACCACGCGCGGGATCGAGAAATACAGATAGCCGAGAAACAGCCCGCCGATGGAATAGGCGAAGACCCATTTCTCGCCGATGAGCTTGTGTGTGACGTCGCCTAGCAAGCCCTGGCGCCCGGCCAGCAGGATCACCATGAAGCCGACCACCACGCCGGGAAACGCCAGCGGGAAGGTCAGCATGGCGGTGATGAGCCGCTTGCCCGGCACGTCATGGCGCACCAGGAACAGCCCGGCGATGGTCGAGAGCACCAGCGTGGCCAGCGTGACCGCCGCTGACAGCACCACCGTCGAAAACAAGCTGCCCAGATAGCGCGATGTAGTCAGCGCCGCCGTGTAGGTGGCGATCAGGCCCTCGCTGCCGCTCACACGCAGCAGCGCGGCCATCGGCAGCAGCCAGAACGCGCAGAACAGCGCGACGGCCGGTGCCACCAACGCCACCCGCCACCGAGCGGGCAGTACCGCGTCGTCGGGCAAGGTAGTCGGGGTGACGGTGCTCATGCTCAGCGGACCTCGTTCAGATAGCGCGTGCCGAAGGCCTGCTGGCCGGCGGCCATCTTGTTGAAGTCGACCGTCTTGGCGCGGGCGTATTCGCTGGCGGGCAGGAAGCGCGAGGCGGCCTCTTTGCTCATGGCGTTGGCGCGCACGGGGCGCAGGTAGGCGTTCGCCCACAGCGTCTGGCCTTCATCCGACAGCACGAAATCCAGCACCTTCTTGGCGTTGTCGGCATGCGGCGCGCCGGCGGTCAGGCTCATCACGTACGGCACGGCAATCGTGCCTTCCTGCGGGATCACGAACTCCACATTGGCGTGGTCCTTGTACTTGGCGCGGTAGGCGTTGAAGTCGTAGTCGAGCAGGATGGGGATTTCACCCGCAACAACGCGTGCGTAGGCCGTTTGCTTGGGCACGATCGGCGCGTTCTTCTTCAGTTGCTTGAACCACTCGATGGCCGGGCCGAAGTTGTCCAGCGTGCCGCCCAGCGCTTGGTTGACCGCCACGGCGCCCACGTAGCCGACAAAGGCGCTGCTTGGGTCCAGGTAGCCGACCATGCCCTTGTATTCGGGCTTGAGCAGGTCTTTCCACGAGCGCGGCACGGGCTTGCCTTCCAGCGCGTCCTTGTTGACGAAGAAGCCCAGCGTGCCGGAGTGGATGGAGAAGAACGCGCCATCCGGGTCCTTCATGCCGGCGGGGATGTCTTCCCAATGCTTGGGCTTGTAGTTGGCGACCAGGCCCTTTTCCTTGGCCTGGTAGGCCGACGTGATGCCCAGATAGGCCACGTCCGCCACCGGGTGCGATTTCTCGGCCAGCATCTGCGCGATGGCCTGGCCGGAGTTCTTGTTGTCGAACGGCACCGTAATGCCGGTCTTTTCCTTGATGGCCTTGATCTGGCTGGCCCAGTCAGCCCATTCGGGCGGACAGTTGTAGCAGATGGCGACCTGCTGGCCGGCCGGCTGAGCCTGCACCGGCGCCGCTACCGTGAAGGCAGCTGCAGCCACGAGGCCGCACGCACGCAGCCATTGAACGAGACGTTTCATCGAGACGCTCCTTGCGTATCAGACGTGAGGGAAGAAACAACGGAAAGGGACGCTTCGACCGGCGCCTTGGCAAGCGTGCCGCCCGCCAGTAGCCGATGCGGCAGCGTGATCGACAGCACCGCCTCCCCGGCGATGCGGCGGGCCAGTGCCTGGGCGGCATCCGCGCCGATGCGCCGATGCGGCTGCGCGACCGTTGCCAGTGCGGGCGAGAGCCACTGCCCCATCGCCAGGCCATCGAAGCCGACCACGCTCACGTCTTCGGGCACGCGCAGCCCCATCTCGCGTAGCGAGCGGATGGTGAGCAGCGCCAGCCGGTCGTTGCTGCAGAAGATGGCGGTCGGGCGTGGCGGCGCCAGCAGGCGGGCCAGTTCGCCGGGCAGCATGGCGTCGGCGTTGAAGTCGATTTCGACAGGCGGCTGTGGAGCAACGCCAGCGGCTTCCAGCGCTTCGCGATAGCCGTCGTGGCGCAGCGCGGCGCGGTCCGACGCTGTCAACGTGCCGGTCAGCATGCGGATCCGCCGATGGCCCAGCGCAAGCAACGCGCGGATGGCGTCGCGCGCCGCGGCACGGTTGTCCACCGTCACGCTGCATCGTGCGGGAATGCGCGCCTGGCCGGCGGTTTCGTTGTAGGCCAGCACATACGGCACGTGCTCGGCATCCAGTCGATCGAGGTGCGGATTGGCGGCAGCATCCGCCACCGTCAGGATCAGGCCATCGACGCGCTGCTCAAGCATGGTCTCGATGGCGCGCGCTTCGCGCTCGCGGTCGTAGGCGGTGGTCATCAGCATCACGCGTTGCCCCGTCACGGAGGCGGCATCCTCGATGCCCTGCATGCACTCCGCAAACACCGGGTTCGCCAGTGACGGCAGCACCACGCCAACCAGCCCCGTGCGCTCGGCGCGCAACTGGCGGCCCAGGGCATTCGGGCGATATTGCAGCGCGTCCATCGCCGCCTGGACGCGCGCCAACGTCGATGCGCTCACGCGTTCGGGCGTATTCACCGCGCGCGATACCGTGGCGATCGAGATGCCGGCGTGCGTCGCCACGTCTTTGATGCTGCTTCCCACACCGCCCCCTTGCATTTGTAAACGTTTACATCGTAGGCGGCTGGGGTGACGGTTTCATGACAATCGATGTTGCACCGCAGTCATCGCTGCAACGCAGCATCGCCGTTGTTGCGGATGGCAAAGTTACAACGCTCGCATATGCTTCTTACGAAACTGAGCCAGCCACGCGCGCCTGCGCACGCGCAAGGGCATGGCCCGCTTGCTGCTCTAGCCGTTGCTTTACCCGCTGCTCTGCCACGCCCCCTGCCCGCTCTGGAGACCCCATGCGTGTATCGCCTGTACTCGATGTGCCCGCCACCGCCCTGCCCGTCTTGATGCAGCAATACCTTGGCGTGCGGGCGCAATCCCTGGCCTTGGCCGCACCGCTGTCTGACGCCGATGCCACCGTCCAGTCCATGGACGATGCCAGCCCCGCCAAATGGCATCTCGCCCATACGACGTGGTTTTTCGAAGAGTTCATCCTCGGGCCCAACGTACCGGGTTATCGCTCGCCAGACGCACGCTATCGCTATCTGTTCAATTCGTACTACGAGACGGTCGGCGCGCGGCATCCGCGCCCACGCCGCGGCATGCTGACGCGCCCGACGCTCGACGAGGTGCGCGCCTATCGCGCCCATGTCGACGCGGCCATGCAGCGCCTGTTGGCCGACGGCGTTGCGGACGACCTGGCCCGGCTGGTCACGCTGGGCCTGCACCACGAGCAGCAACATCAGGAACTGCTGTTGACCGATCTACTGCACCTGTTTGCGCAGAACCCGCTGTGTCCGGTCTACGCCGAAGCGCCGCCGCCCCGTGTGCATGCCGCACCGGTGCAACGCGGATGGGTCAACTTTCAAGGGGGGGCCGTGCAGATCGGCAAAACGGATTCCGGCTCCGACTTCATGTTCGACTGCGAGGGCCCGCGCCACACGGTCTGGCTGGAACCCTATGCGCTGGCCACGCAGCCCATTAGCAACCGGGATTGGCTCGCGTTCATGCAAGACGGCGGCTACCGGCAGCCCACGCTGTGGCTGTCAGACGGCTGGGCCTGGGTGCAGCGTGAAGGCATCGACGCACCGCTCTACTGGCGTGCCGGTGCGGACGAGAGCGCGGGTTGGCAGCAGATGTCGCTACACGGCCTGCAGCCGGTGGAGCTGGATGCGCCCGTCACCCACATCAGTTTTTACGAGGCCGACGCCTATGCCCGCTGGGCCGGCGCCCGCCTGCCAACCGAAGCCGAATGGGAACACGCCGCTGAAGGCTTGCCGGTGCAGGGCAATTTCGCCGGCCGGGGCGCGGCATTGGGGACATTCATGCCACTGCCCGGCCACGGTATCGCCGAGGCGGGCAGTCTGCGCCAGATGTTCGGCGACGTATGGGAATGGACTGCCAGTCCGTATGGCCCCTACCCGGGCTTCGAGCCGGCCGAGGGCGCGGTGGGCGAATACAACGGCAAGTTCATGTGCAGCCAGATGGTGCTGCGCGGTGGGTCGTGCGTATCGCCCGAGGGGCACCTGCGGGCGACGTATCGCAACTTCTTCTACCCGCACCAGCGGTGGCAGTTCACGGGGGTACGGTTGGCGCGGCGGGCGTGATGCGGGTCACACCCGCCGGTAATTCGGCGAGCGCCTAGCGGTTGCTGTCGAACAGCATGTTGGTTGGGGTACCGATTGCGTCCTGGCTGCTCGGCGCGGTAGCGGCCGGCTTGGCTGCCGGCATGGGCGTTGGCACCTCGGGCACTGCCGGCTTGGCCGGCTGTGTCGCTGCGGCTGCCGGTGCTGCTGGTGCTGCTGGCACCTGTGCAGGGGCAGGCTTGGCGCCCTGCTCGGCCAGCTTGCGGCGGCGAGATTCCAGCCCGGCGGCAATCTCGTCTTGGTGATACCGCTTGGCGAAGTCGATCACGTCCATCTTCTGCTGGTTGCGCAGGTTCATGTCCGCGCCTTCGTCCAGCAGCAGCTTCACCGTCGTGATATGGCCGTTCATGGCCGCCATCATGAGCGGCGTGGTGGCGTTGGGGCTTTCCGCGTCAATGTAGGCGGCGTGGTCGAGCAGGTATTTGACGATGTCGTCGTGCCCGTTGGTGGCGGCGTAGTGCAGCGCGGTCCAGCCGGTCTTGTTGACCTCCACATCATACGTTTCCACCATGAGCTTCACCATGGGCAGGAGGCCCTGGTAAGCCGCCATCATCAGCGCGTTTTCGCCGGCGGCGTTGGTGCGCTCAAAGTCGATGTTCTTGGCGCGGATCAGCGCCTGCGCCACTTCGACGTTCTTGTCCTTGAGCGCATCCACCAGCAGCGGCGTGCCGTCACGCGTGTTCAGATTCGGGTCCACGCCCTGCGCAATGTACTTCTGCACCAGTACCGGCCGGTTGTATTCCACCGCTGCACGCAGATCATCCTGCGGTGTGGCGTGTGCGGCGCCCGATAACGCCATCGTCAGTGCGCCAGCCAGCGCGATCTTGTTCATTGTCTGCTTCAAGTTATCGCGGTATGGCATTGAATAGATTGAAGAAGTTCTCAGTCGTTGCGCTGGCGATGCGGTCCAGCGGTTCGCCACGCAGCGTGGCGAGAAATTCGCCCACATGCCGCACGTATGCCGGCTCATTGGTCTTGCCACGGAACGGCACCGGCGCCAGGTACGGCGAGTCGGTCTCGATCAGCATGCGATCCAGCGGCACCTTCTTGGCGGTTTCCTGCAGGTCGACCGCGTTCTTAAACGTAACGATGCCCGAGAACGAGATGTAAAAGCCCAGGTCCAGCGCGGCCTTGGCCACATCCCAGCTCTCGGTAAAGCAATGCATGACGCCGCGCGCAGCCTCGGCGTCCTCTTCGCGCATGATGGCCAACGTGTCGTCGGCAGAGGAGCGCGTGTGGATCACCAGCGGCTTGCCCGTCTGCTTCGATGCGCGGATATGCGTGCGAAAGCGATCGCGCTGCCACTCCATGTCGGCCACCGTGCGATCACCCAGGCGGTAGTAGTCGAGCCCCGTCTCGCCGATGCCGACCACGCGCGGGTGATCGGCCAAGCTCAGCAGACGCTCCAGCGTAGGCTCTTCAATGCGCTTGCCTTCTTCAACGTCGGCCTCGGCATCGGGATGCACGCCCACGGTGGCGTACACGTTCGGCTCCTGCTCAGCGATCTCCAGCACGCTGGGGAAATCCTCCAGCGTGACGGAAATGCACAGCGCGTGGGTGACGCGGTTCTCGCGCATGCGCGTCAGCAGTTCAGGCAGCCGCGCGCGCAGGTCGGGAAAATTGATGTGGCAGTGGGAATCGACAAACATCGAATAATCAGAAAGTTACGGCGCAAACTTCGTGCGCCGTATCAGGGAAGGATCAGAGGGTTTGGGTGGGCCGCTGTGAGTTCAGTTGCTTGCCGAGCAGCTCTTCGATCACGCGCCGCAGGATACGGCCCTGCTCGTCGTCACCCAGGTGCACGCCGATGCCCGGCGTCTTGGCGGGCGTGCCCACCGGCGTAATCCACGCCACCTTGCCGGCCACCTGGTACTTCTGTGGGCGATCCAGCAGCGACAGTACCAGGAAGACGTCCTCCCCGATCCGGTACGGGCGCTGCGTCGGCACGAAGATGCCCCCGTTCTTCAGGAACGGCATGTACGCGGCGTGCAAGCCGGCTTCATCCTTGATGGCCAGGGAGACGATGCCCGGACGCGTTGGGGCGCCGGGAGCCATGCCAGGCGCGGCAGGCGTACCAGGAGCGACGGGGGTGCCAGGCGTGCGAAGAGGTGCAGTGCTCACGGAGATTCCAGAAGTTCAGGTTCAGACAGCCGGGAAAAGCTGCCGGTAATCCAGCAAAAGGCTTTCGATGACGAGCCGCGCGGCCAGCGGATGCTGCTCGGTACGGCGCCGTTCCGGCAAGGCACGCGCGAAACGTTCCAGGCGGTCCAGCGGGATGGCGTTTGCGCAACGCTGCAACGCATCACGTTGCGCGGGGAAATACCGTGGCCGCCCCGCCAGCCGTGCCGCCATCAAATCAAAGACCCAACGGTGCATGGTACTGAGAACGGCAGGTACCGACAATTTCTGTAAATGTTCGGCCGTGGCCAGTGCGTCAAGCCGTGCCCCCTGGCCGAGCTGTTCAAGCAGGAATTGCAACAGCGGGCGGTCTTCGGATTCAGCGGCGGCCAGCGCGGCCAGCGGTGCGTTGCCGAACTCTGCCAGCAGGCTCTGGGCATGCGGCACGCCCTGCTGCTCCAGCCACTGGCGCGCGGCCTCGGGCTGCGGCGGCTGCAGCGGAAACTGACGGCAGCGCGACAGGATGGTCGGCAGGATGCGGTCGATGCGATCCGTCACCAGCAGGAATACGGTGTTCTGCGGCGGCTCTTCCAGCGTCTTGAGCAGCGCGTTGGCGCCTTCGGTCTGCAGGGCGTCGAGCGGATACAGCAGGACCACCCGCAGCCCGGCCCGGTGCGTGCCCACGCCCACCGCCTCGATCAGGTTGCGCACCTGCTCCATGCGGATGATTTTGCTGGGCGCCTTTTTCTTGCCGTCGGCGTCTTTCTCCGTTTCGGGCGCCTCCTCCATGGCTTCGGGGCGCACGAGGTGGAAATCCGGGTGGTTGCCCTGCGTGAACCAGTTGCAGGCAGCGCACGTACCGCAGGGTTGCCCGTCTGCGGCCGGTGTATCGCACAGCAGGCCCTGGGCGAAATGCATGGCGAAATCGCGCTTGCCCGTGCCGGCCTGACCATTGAGCAGGATTGCGTGCGGCAGCTTGGCCCGCATGGCTTGCAGGCGGGACCAATCAGCGGATTGCCAGGGATAAAGCATCATGAATCAATGGGTTGCGTCAGATTGTTGATGCAGAAACTTGCCGTGAAACCATTATTTCCATCGCCGAAATTGCCTGCAGAATCAGAGCGTTGCAAGCAGATTCTCAAGGTCTTTCTGGATATCGGCGCGGTCTCGGTTGGCGTTCAGCACGACAAATCGATCCGGCTCGGCAGCGGCCCGGCGCAGGTACTCGGCCCGCGTGCGCAGGAAGAACTGCGCGGACTCCGCCTCAAACTTGTCAGGCGTGCGGGCGTCGGCCAGACGCGCAGCAGCAATCTCGGGGGCCAAGTCGAAGAGGATGGTCTTGGTCGGCTGCAGGCCCTGCTGCACCCATGCCTCCAGCGCTTCGAGGCGCTCGATGGCGAGACCCCTGCCCCCGCCCTGATAAGCGAAGGTGGCATCGGTAAAGCGGTCCGAGATCACCCAGTCCCCGGCGTTGAGCGCGGGCTGGATCACCTCGGCGATGTGCTCGCGGCGGCTGGCGAACATCAGCAGCGCTTCGGTTTCCAGGTGCATGCGCTCGTGCAACAGCACTTCGCGCAGGCGCTCGCCCAACGGCGTGCCGCCCGGCTCACGGGTGACGACCACCTTTTTGCCCTGCACCGCCAGCTTGGCTTGCAACTGCTGAGCGAACCACGCCAAGTGCGTGCTCTTGCCCGCCCCGTCGATCCCTTCGAATGTGATGAACTTGCCGGTCATGGTTGGCCGCGCTGGTATTTGTTGACGGCCCGGTTGTGGTCCGTCAGGTTGGTCGAAAACTGGCTGCTGCCGTCGCCGCGTGCCACGAAATACAGCGCATCGGACGGCGCCGGGTTCAGCGCCGCCTGCAGCGATGCCATGCCCGGCAGCGCGATCGGCGTGGGAGGCAGGCCCGTGCGCGTATAGGTGTTGTACGGCGTGTCCGTTTGCAGGTCGCGCTTGCGCAAATTGCCGTCAAAGCTGGGGCCGATGCCGTAGATGACGGTTGGGTCCGTCTGCAGCAGCATGTTCTTGCGCAAGCGGTTGACGAACACGGCGGCAATCATCGGCCGCTCCAGCTTCTGGCCCGTTTCCTTTTCAATGATGGAAGCCATGGTCAGCGCTTCATACGGCGTTTTGTAGGGCAAGTCGAGCGCGCGCTTGGCCCACGCATCGTTCAGGCGCTTCTGCATGGCCTGATAGGCATGGCGATACAGCTCCACATCGCTGCTGCCGCGCGCAAACAGGTAGGTGTCAGGGAAGAACAGGCCTTCCGGGTTGGCCTCCGGCGCGCCGATCTTGCGCATCAATTCGGCATCGGACAGCCCTGCCGTATCGTGCTTGAGCGCGGGCTCGGCGTCGACCACCGCACGCATCTGGCGCATGTTCCAGCCTTCAATGACGGTGACGACGTAGTGCGTGACTTCGCCTCGCGCCATCTTGTCGATGATCGACCACGGTGTCGCGCCAGTTTCCAACGCATAGCCACCGGCCTTCAGGCTCTTGGCGTTGCCCGTGGCGCGCGCCACGAGCGAAAACAACTGCGGCTGCACGCCCACGCCCGCACCCGCGAGCTGCTTGCCGACCGAGATCACGCTCGAGTTTGGCTTGATGACGACTTCCAGCGGCGACGCCGTCAGGCTCACCGGTTGCTGGACCCACCACACCACACCGCCTGCCGCCGCCAGCGCAAGCAAGAACGCCAGCAGAATCAAGCGCTTGAAAAATGAGAGCATCGTATTTGCATCTGCCGTGTGGAACCGCCGACGCCGACGATTTCCGCACGCTTGAAAGGGATAGAACGGGCACAAACTGCCCGTTGAACAGCCCAATATAATACCGGGTCACACTCAGGCAGCCTGCACACCATGAATGATGTCTTTCACGATTTCGTCGATTCGCTGAGCTTTCCACCGCTCGACGAGCAATTTGATGCCGCTGCACGCGGCAGCGTGCTGTGCGCGCCGACCGATCTCGCGCGCATCGCCGTTGAAGGCGCCGATGCCGCTGAATTCCTCCACAACCAGCTCACCAATGCCGTCACGGGCCTCGGCCTGAACCAGGCGCGCCTGGCCGGCTACTGCTCGCCCAAGGGCCGCCTGCTTGCCACGCTGCTGGTGTGGCGCCAGGCCGATACGATCGTGCTGCAGACCGACAAGCAGATTGCGCCGGCGCTGACCAAGCGCCTGTCGATGTTCGTGCTGCGCGCCAAGGCCAAGCTGCGCCCAATGGACGAATTCATCGCCATCGGCGTCGCCGGGCCGGATGCGGCCGAAGCGCTGCGCGAAGCCGGCGCTGTATTGCCCGAGCCCGACACGGTGTACGCGGTGGCGCAGCAGCCCGCCACGGTCGGTCAGCAGGTCGGCGCGGTCGTCCGCCTGCCCGACGCTGACGGCCGCCCGCGTTATCAATGGATGGTGCACGCGGAGCACTTCCAGCATGCCTGGAAGACGCTGTCGTCGCGGCTGTCGCTGGTCGGTACCGAAGTGTGGGGTTGGATGAGCCTGCAGGCAGGTGTGCCGCACATCACCCTCCCCACGCAGGAACAGTTCGTCCCGCAGATGGTGAATCTGGAGCTGCTCGGCGGTGTCGATTTCCGCAAGGGCTGCTACCCCGGCCAGGAGGTCGTAGCGCGCAGCCAGTATCGCGGCACGCTCAAGCGGCGCATGCAGCGCGCGCACGTCAACGCCCCCACGTCTGCCGGTGCCGAGGTCTACAGCGATACCGACCCCAACCAGCCGTGCGGCATGGTCGTCAATGCAGCCATGGCGCCAGACGGCGGCACCGATCTGCTAGTCGAGTTGAAGCTGGATGCACTGGATACCGTCATCCACCTGGCCACGGCAGATGGCCCCGTGCTGACACTGCAGAGCCTGCCGTACACCATTCCCGTTTCAGAAAACGCCTGATACCGGAACCCACCATGGCCGACCACCTGTTCGTCTACTTCCGCATTGCCGAGCGCGAGGCTGGCGCTGCCTTGCCGCGCTGGCAGGCCTGGCTCGACACCGTGGAAGAGGCGACCGGTGTGGCAGGCACCCTGATGCGCCGTCCCGAAATACGCGACGGCAAAGCCACGTGGATGGAGTGCTACAACGACATCCCACCCGCGTTTGCCGCCACGCTGGCCGGGTTGTGGGAAACCGGCGGGCCGCGTGAATTCGTCGTAGGTGAACGTCACGCGGAGTTGTTTGTCGATCTGGAAAACGGCTGACTGGCGCTGGCGCAATCGCCATCGCAAAAATCCGGCAGGCTGCTATGCTTGGCCGAAGCCCGCGCAATACAGGTCGTCACACGTGACCGATCGCCGTTCGTTGCGCGGCATGTTCAAAGGAAGTGCTCATGTGTTTGATTCTCACGGCCTGGCACGCCCACCCCGCCTATGCGCTGGTGGTGGCCGCCAACCGGGACGAATTCTATGACCGTCCTGCCGCGCCGCTGGCGTGGTGGAGCGATGCGCCGAACGTGCTGGCCGGGCGTGATATGGCCCAGGTGGTCGGCCACGCCGGCACGTGGATGGGCATGTCGCGCGATGGCCGCTTCGCCGCGCTCACAAACTACCGCGCACCGTCTGAGCGCCGCCCCGATGCGCGCTCGCGGGGGGAGCTCGTCTCTAGTTTCCTGACGGCGGAAGAGGCATCGATCCCGGCTTATCTGGATGGCCTCGCCGCCCGCAATCGTGCCTACAACGGATATAACCTGCTGACTGCCACGCGCGACGAGCTATGGTGGTCGAGCAATCGCGCGGACGCGCCGCGCAAGCTCGCGCCCGGCCTCTACGGGCTATCCAACGCGTTGCTGGATACGCCGTGGTTCAAGGTGCGGCACCGCATGGCCGCCTTTGCCGAGGCGCTGGCCGCGGACACGGGCCGGCACGGCAACGCGCTCGATGTGGCGCGCTATGTCGACCTGATGGCTGAGACCCGTGAAGCCCCGACCGCCGCCCTGCCCGCCACGGGTGTCGCACCGGAGTGGGAAAAGCTGCTGTCTGCCGCCTTCATCCGCTCGCCGCGCTATGGCACGCGGGCGACCACCGTGCTGCGCATCCGTCACGACGGCTGCTTTGACGTGACCGAGCGCCGCTTCGATGCGCAGGGGCAGATTGGTGAAACGCGCCATATCGGCGTGCTCGATACCGTCACGCACGCCGATACGTAAGCGTTTGGCGGCTCAGGCCGCCTCTTGCTTGGCAGCAGCCAGCTCGTCCGCCTCGGCCATGGCCGAACCGCCCGGGCGCAGCGCCGAATGCTCGCGCTTGGAATGCACCAGCGGGTAGAACATCTGTGCGGTCCAGTGCTCGGCGCCAAACAGGGCGTCATCTTGCAGACCGACTTGCGCGGGGTATTTGCGCGTGATGTGCGCGGTGCCGAACAGCACGTCCCAGAAGAACAGCAGGTTGCCGAAGTTGCCCTTGTAGTGGCCGATGCCGTCGGCATTGGTGAGAGCGTGGTGCGCCCAGTGCGTGGCCGGCGTGGAGATGGTGCGCTCCACCACCCACATCAGCGGGCGCAGCGCGCGAATGCGGTACAGCGGTGCGTCCCACGGCCAGGCGCAGTGCGCGCCCAGAATGACGGCAATCTTCACCACCAAGTACACCCCGTAGACCTGCCCAAAGCCGAGGTACACCGCCACGCCGCCGATCCACAGGCCCGGCATCATCAGGTAATAGAAGAAATTGTTGCGGTAGGTGATGCGCACGCTCATGTACGACGAGCTATGGTGCGCCCGGTGCAGCGGCCACAGCAGCGGCGTGTGCGAGGCACGGTGCCAAAGGTACTGCGTTAGGTCATCGCCGACGAGCAGCAGGCCCACCATAGCCCACCACGGCAAATGCGCCCACGCGTTGTGCTGCGCCGGCATCAACCAGTTACACAGGGCGTTGCTGCCCAGCAGCGCAATCGGCTGCGTAATGGCGACCAGGCTGACGAACATCAGCACCTCCAACCAAGTGTCATTGGCAGTGGCTTGGCCGCGCACCGCCGCCTGGTAGCGCCGTGTGACGAACTCCATGGCGCCAAAGCCCAGAATGCAGGCGACGATCAACAGCAATTGCAGGTGTGAATTCATCGGCGGTGTCTCCTTACTGTGATTTCTTGTGGAAACAAGCCTAGAAGTGGCATTTCAATGCGTCCAATGCATAATCTACATTCGTTCAATGCAAAGGACGCAATGCCATGGATCTGCGCCGCCTAAGTCACGTCGTTGCCCTGGCCGACACCCTCCACTTCGCCCGCGCCGCAGAACAGGTGCATTTGAGCCAGCCTGCCTTCAGCCGCAGCATCCAGGCTATTGAGGACGACTTGGGCATCCGCTTGTTTGATCGGGACATCGGCGGCGTGCGCCCGACTGCGGCGGGGGAGTTCATCATCGCGCGGGGGCGCAGGCTGCTGTTCGAAGCGCGCTGCCTGCAACGCGATGTGGACCTCTACCGCGACAGCCAGTTGGGCGACACCGCCTTCGGCGTAGGGCCGCTGCTGACCGCCACGCTGATGCCGCAAGCGCTCCAGGAGCTGCGCCAGCAGCACCCTCAGGTGGCGCTGCGCATGGAGGTCGGCAACTGGGCGCAACTACTGGAAAGCCTGCGCACCGAGAGCATCGAGTTCTTTGCCGCCGATGTCCGCGACATGCCGAGCGATGCTGCGCTGGATATCCAATTGATTGGCGGTCAGCCGCCGCACCTGTATGCGCGCGCGGGCCATCCCCTGACAGCGCGCGAGCACACGTTGCGCGAAGTCTGGGAATACGGCATCGCCGTGCCGAAGCTGCTGAGCCCGTCCAAGGTGGAACTGGCCGCCCTGCTCGGCCTGCCGGCTGGCCAGGAGGCCACCATCGCGCTGGAGTGCGACAACTACGACGTACTCAAGACGGTGGCGCTCACCACGGACACCGTGCTCGGAGCAACCGATGCGGCGGTACGAGGTGAGCTGGAGTCCGGCGCGCTTGTCCGGCTGGCGGTGAAAGGCTGGCTGTCGCCGCCGTCCACCACGGGGATTGTGCGGCTGCGCGGCAGGACCGCATCGCCGGCAGCGCAGGCGGCCGTTGCGGCGATTGTGCGAGCCGCTCGAGCGATCAACGTGTAAGCACGCGACGCATGGTCCGGTGCGGAATGCCGGCATCTTCAAACTCCTCGCCTTCCGCCGTAAAGCCGGCGCGCACGTAGAACGGCATGGCGTGGGTTTGCGCGTTCAGGATCAGCTCGGGGTAGCCAAGCGACTGCGCTTTGTCGATCAGCGCTTCCAGCACGCGCGCACCGACGCCTGTGCCGCGCGCCTCCTTGCGCACTGCCATGCGACCGATATGGCCGTCGGGCAGCAAGCGGCCGGTGGCCACGGGGCGGCCCGCCGTATCGCGTGCCAGGGCGTGCCAACACTGGTCGTCCCACTCGTCCCACTCCAGCTCAACGGGCACGCCCTGCTCGATGACGAATACGTCGTAGCGGATGGCGCGCGCGTCTTCGCGCACGGTGTCCCAGCGGTCGATTTCAACGCCCGCAAGCGGGCGGACAGATTCGGGGGCGGTCATGCTCAATTTTCAGAATTCAGGTTTCAGGACTTCAAAGTTCACGATGCGATCACGCAGCGGATCGGGGATCGGCGCGGAGGTCTGCGTTGCCGGGTCGGCACAGACGTAGATCACCTCGCCGGTAATGAGGTGCTCGTCCGCACGATACATCTCGATGATAAAGCGCAGGCTTGAGCGACCAAGGCGCGCCACGCGGCAACGCAGGTCCAGCTCGTCGTCAAAACGCGCGGAGGCATGGTATTCGAGCGTGGATTTGACCACGTAGAAATCCACGCCAAAGGTGTCGACCACCTCCACCGGATACCGCACGCCGATGCTGCGCCAGTACTCGGTGATGCACACATCCGCATACAGCAGGTAATGGCCGTTGAAGACGATGCCCTGTGCATCGACTTCGGCCCAGCGCACGCGCAGCGGTGTGCTGTGGCGGAAATCCTCGATTGCCATGTGGTCTCCTTGTTGTGTTTATTCGGTCTCGGTGCCGAAGGCGCGGCGTAGCGCGTTGGCGGCGTCGCGATGCGAGTCTTCGACGGCGGGCACGAACCGGCCGATCTTGAAGAAGTCATGGATCATGCCTGCGTACAGCTTCAGTTCGACCGGTACCTCGGCGGCGCGCAGCTTGTTTGCATAGCCGATGCCCGCGTCGCGGATGGGGTCGAAGCCGGCCACGGCAATCCACGCGGGGCACACGCCGATCACATCCGCGCCGTGACCGCCCGCGTCCAGCGGGGCAAAGCGCCAATCATCGCGGTCGGCATCGGTTCGCAGGTATTGCGAGAAGAACCAGCGGATCATCTCGTGCGTGAGCAGATAGCCCTCGGCGAATTCGTGGTGCGATGCGGTGGTCTCGCGCGCCGTGGTGCCGGGGTAGATCAGCAGTTGCAGCACGGGCGTCAAACCGCGGTTGCGCGCTTCGATGGCAGTGACGGCGGCCAGCGTGCCGCCTGCGCTGTCGCCGCCAAAGGCGATGCGTGTGGCGTCTGCCCCGATGGTGGCGGCTTCATCAAACACCCACTGCAGCACGTCGAAGGCGTCGTTGACGGCGGTGGGGAATTTCCAGTCGGGCCCAAGCCGGTAATCGACCGACAGCACCATCGCCCCGGATTTGGCGGCCAGCGAGCGGCACAGCGCATCGTGCGTCTTGATGCTGCCCACGGTAAAACCGCCGCCGTGGAAGTACACCAGCAATGGCAGCGGATCGGCCCAGCTTGCCTCGCGCGCGGCGTAGGTGCGGATGGGAATGGCGTAACCGTCGCGCGCCGTGACCGTCAGGTCATGCACGGATTCCAGCGGAATGCTGGGAATATCGACAATGGGGCTGCTCTTTTCGTAGGCGATCTTGGCGTCGGCCGGATCGAGTGCGTTCAATGGCGGACGCTTGGCACGTGCCACCAGATCAAGCAATTGGGCAACGTGCGGGTCGAGAGACGGGGGCTGCATGCGGAGCGGGAACTGAACGATCGTTCTAATTTGGCTATTATCGAAGATTCCATTGAACCACGCTCGCAGAACAAGACGGGCGACACAGACAACCCATCCGGAGACAACGCATGGCCCTCATCTTCTACCTCACCCACGTCCACCTTGGTTTTGGCACGATCAATGAGCTGAAAAGCGAATGCGCGCGCGTCGGCATTCGCCGCCCGATGATCGTGACCGACAAGGGCGTGGCCGCCGCCGGGTTGGCGCAGCGGGCCATCGACGCCACGGGCGGGCTGCCTGTTACCGTCTTCGATGAGACGCCCTCGAACCCCACCGAAGCGATGGTGATGAAGGCCACCGCGCAATACAAAGACGCCGGCTGCGATGGATTGATCGCCATCGGCGGCGGCTCTTCCATCGACCTGGCCAAGGGCATTGCCATTGCGGCGACGCATCCGGAGCCGCTCACCACCTACGCCACCATCGAGGGCGGCAGCACGAAAATCACGGAAGCCGCCGCTCCGCTCATCGCCATTCCGACCACGGCGGGCACAGGCAGCGAAGTCGCGCGCGGCGCCATCATCATCCTGGAGGATGGCCGCAAGCTCGGCTTCCACTCATGGCACTTGCTGCCCAAATCCGCCATCTGCGATGCGGAACTCACGCTCGGCCTGCCTCCCATGCTGACGGCGGCCACAGGCATGGATGCCATCGCGCATTGCATCGAGACCTTCTTGGCGCCCGCCTTCAACCCGCCTGCCGACGGTATCGCCTTGGACGGCCTTGAGCGCGCCTGGGCGAACATTGAACGCGCCACGCGCGACGGGGCCGACCGCGACGCGCGGCTGAACATGATGAGCGCATCGATGCAGGGCGCGATGGCGTTCCAGAAGGGGCTGGGGTGCGTGCACTCGTTATCGCACCCGCTGGGCGGCGTGAAGGTGAACGGCAAGACCGGGCTGCACCACGGCACGCTCAACGCGGTCGTGCTGCCGGCGGTGTTGCGCTTTAACGAGACGGCGGAATCGGTGGTGCGTGACAATCGCTACGCGCGCATGCGCCGCGTGATGAACCTGCCAGCCGATGCGGATCTCGCACAAGCCGTGCATGACCTCACGGCGCGCTTGGGCTTGCCGACCGGCCTGGGCCAGATGGGCGTACCGGACGATGCGCTGGAGCACGTGGTGGAAGGCGCCCTGCTCGACCACTGCCACAAGACCAATCCGCGCATCGCCACAGCGGACGACTACCGCCGCATGCTGGCGGAGTCCATGTAACGCAAGAGCCCTACGAAACGAATGGCCGGATCAGCGCGGTAATGCGCTCCGGCTGTTCATGTACCACCCAATGTGTGCCTTCGGGAATGCGTTCCAACTGCATGTCCGGAATGAAGCGCTCCAGGCCGTTCAGCAGGCTCTTCGGCAGCGCCATGTCTCTCTCGCCCCAGATCACCAGCGTGGGCACACTCACTATGAACGCCTCAGGCGGCATCTGGTCAATGCGCAGCGGCGCGGTGCCCTCCACGGGCGGATGCAGCGGCGAGGCACGGTAGTAGTTCACGCCGCCCGTCAAGCCATGCGAGCCGCCCTCGCCCGGCTGGCTCCAGGCCGCGTGGTACCGTGCCCGAACCTCTGGCGTGAACCACTCGGCCACGGGCTGGCCCATACCGTGAAAGAAGCCTTCAAGCTTCTCGAAATCGTTGGCGGCCAGCGCCTCTTCCGAGCCCGGCTGACGCAGCCAGTTCATATACGCCGACGACGCCTGCTGTGCCGGATCGCTCAGCAGCGCATTGGCAAACACCCACGGGTGCGGCGAGTTGACGATGACCAGCCGCTCCACCAGTTCCGGATGTTGAATCGCCAGGTTCCAGCAGATCGCCCCGCCCCAGTCGTGGGCCACCACGATGGCTCGCTCATACCCAAGCGCCGCGATGAATTGCTCCAGATCCTGCACCAGCAGCTTCGGGCGGTAGGCGTCTACCGCTGCCGGCTTGCTCGACAGGTTGAACCCGCGCATATCCGGCGCCACGGCAAAGTGCGTGTCACCAAACGCAGCGAGCTGCGCTTCCCACTCGTACCAGAACTCCGGAAAGCCGTGCACGAACAGCATCAGCGGTGCGCCGCGCTTGCCGGCGCTGGCGTAATGCAGCCGCGTGCCATTGGGCAGATCGGCGAATTGCGATTCGGTGATGGCAGCGGCAGCAGTGCTCATGACGATTCCGGAAGGTTGGTGTGACGATTACCCGCGCAGCGCATCCACCAGGCGCGCACGCACGTCCGGCTTGCCCTCGAACGGATCAGACGGATTGCGCTGCGAAATGATGTCTTCAAAACGATGCTGCACCGGCGCCAGCGCATGCGGATGCGAGTAGATGTAGAAGCCCTCGTTGCGGATGGCATCAAACGTCATCTGCCCGACCTGCTCTGCCGTCACTTTGCCGGAGCTGACGGCTTTCTCCGACATGGCGCGCGAGACAAGCTGCGACTTGGTGGGCGGCGCCGTATTGGCCAAATCCTGCGGACGGTTGCGGTCTGACTGCGTGATGCCGGTCGGCACAAAATACGGGCACAGCACCGAGCAATGGATCTGCTCGGTCACCAGGCTCAAGTCTTGGTACAGCGATTCGGACAGCGCCACCACCGCATGCTTGGACACGTTGTAGATGCCCATGGCCGGCGCATTCAGCAGCCCCGCCATCGATGCCGTGTTGACGATATGGCCCTCGTACGACGGGTCTTTTTTGGCGGCTTCGAGCATCAGCGGCGTGAAGATACGCACCCCGTGGATGACGCCATGCAGATTCACGCCGAGCACCCAATCCCAGTCGCGCTCGGTGTTCTCCCAGATCAAGCCGCCTGCGCCCACGCCCGCGTTGTTGAACAGCAGGTTCACCTTGCCGAACGTCTTGATGGCGGCATCGGCCAGCGCCTGCACGTCTTCCACCTTCGACACATCAACGCGCAGGCCGATCACCTCCACGCCCTGCGCCTTGAACTCGGCCACGGCGGCGTCCAGCGCGTCTTGCTGAATATCGGCCAGCACCAGCTTCATGCCCAACTCAGCCGCGTTCTTGGCGAACTCCTTGCCGAAACCCGACGCACCGCCCGTGATAACGGCTACACCGCCTGCGAATTGCTTCATACGTGTCTCTCTCGTGTTGTTGTCATGAAATGCGATTGAATGGCAAAACCCGTCAGCCCGCCGCCTCAACCTTGCGCACGGCGTAACCCACGCGCGGGAAATGCACCACCACCTGGCCCACGCGCGGGTCTTCGCGCAGCACGCCAACGCTGTCGCGGGTGGAGACAACCAGGTCGCCCTCGACTGGATCGACGCCATAGTCAACTGCGGCCACCGTCACGCGCGTGCCCTTTGGCAGGCCATAACTGTCGTCAAAGGCGGCAGTCGTATCGGTCAGTGCGCGCGGTGTGGCGGCCTTGGCAATGTCCAGGGCTTCGGTTGATGTCATCGGTTGGGCCTGTGAGTGGCCGAATGCGGCAACGCGGTGCATCCACGCCACCACCTCAGGATGCGCATCGAGAATGCCCGCCACTGCCGTCGCGCGGCGGATGAACCACAGGCAGTGGTAGACGGAAAAATCGGCCACCGTGGGCTGCTCGCCAAACAGGAAGATATGCTCGCCGGTAGCGAGTTGGCGCTCCAGTTGTGCAAGAAACACATGCAGTGTGGAGGTGGCTTCCGGCAGCGGCGTGCGCAGGCCGGTACCGCCCACGCGCATGGCCTTGCGGTCTTCCACGAACGCCTTGACGAAGGCTTCCGGTGCTTCGCCAAACAGGCTCTGGAAGCCGGCTGGCTGTGTCACAAACGTGGCCGTTGCCCAGAACAGCGTCGTATCAGCCCATTGCGCCATCGCGAACACGGCTGCCGCATATTCAGACGGCACCAGCTTGGGCAGCGGATGAATCGACTCCAGCACCTGCGCGATCAGCGCGGTATCGCAATAAATATCCGCGCCGATCTGCAGGAACGGCGTGCGCCGATAACCGCCGGTGAGCGGCATCACGTCCGGCTTGGGCAGAATCGAGGGCACCGTGACGGACTTCCACGGCTGGTCTTTGTAGCCGAGGATCAAGCGCACCTTCTCTGAAAACGGAGAGGTGGCGTAGTGATGCAGGATCAAATCCGTCATGGGTGCTCCAGAGATTTGCGAAGCCGATCAGTCGAGCAGATCGGGTTGTTCTTTGACGATGCGCGCGTACAGCGGCTGAAACTGGAACCAACCCGCCTGCGCAGAGCCAACGATGGAATAAGCCTGCCGTGCTGCCGCATCGGAAATCGTGCGGGGGGCCTGGCCCGTACGCGCCGCAGCAGCCTCGGCCAGCAACTGCACCTGGCAAGAGCGCTCCATGGTGATGAACCACCACGCGGCTTCGTCCACCGTCTTGCCGACGGTCAGCAGGCCGTGGTTCTGCAGGATGGCGGCCTTGTTGTCACCCAACGCGTTGGCGATGCGCTGGCCTTCGTCCAGTTCGACCACCACGCCACCGAAATCGTCATACAGCGCATGGTCGTCATAGAACGCACACACGTCTTGCGTGAGCGGATCGAGCTTGCGGCCGAGCGTGGACCACGCGCGCCCGTAGGTGCTGTGCGAATGCGCTGCCGCCACCGCATCGGGACGCGCACCATGCACGCGCGAGTGGATGGCAAACGCCGCTGCGTTGACGGGGTAATCGCCGTCCACCACGTTGCCGTGGTGGTCACAGCGGATCAGGTTCGACACCTTCACCTGGCTGAAATGCACGCCGAACGGGTTGACCCAAAAGCTATCGGTGTACTCCGGGTCACGCGCGGTGATGTGCCCTGCCACGCCTTCGTCGAAACCAAATTTAGAGAACAACCGGAACGCTGCGGCCAGGCGCTGCTTGCGGTGCAGGCGCTCTTCTTCAACGGTGGCGAATTGCGGCGGACGCGGCAGGTTGCGATAGCGGGCAGCGGCCTCGGGGCCGAGGTTCGCGGTCATGCTGTCGGGCCGCTTGGCTTGCGCAGTTTCAGGTGCGTTCATGGGGTCTCCTTCACGCAGTCATTGTGGAGCCCCGATTCACGATCCTACTGCGCGCCGCGATTTTGGCCCTGTGATGCTCGCCGTACCCGTGTACGGCTGCGCTTCTCGGACCAAACTCGGGGCGCTCGCTACGGATCATGAACCGGGTCTGGTGGGGCCATTCTGTGGCGACCCTCACCCGGCGGACTGTCAAACCATTGACAGTCCGCATGCGGCTGAACTCAAACCAGCTTGACGAGTTGCTTGCCGAAGTTCTTGCCCTTGAGCAGGCCCATGAAGGCTTCGGGCGCACTGGCCAACCCCTGCGCCACGCTTTCGCGGAACTTCAGCTTGCCTTGCGCCACATAGCCACCCAACTCGCGCAGGGCTTCCGGCCATACGTCCATGTGCTCCGAAACGATGAAGCCCTCGATGGTCAGGCGCGACACCAGGATCAGCTGCGGGTTCTGCAGCGGCAGCGGCTGGCCGTCGTAGCCGGCGATCATGCCGCACATGGCGATGCGGCCGAACGGGTTCATGCGCGAGAGCACGGCATCCAGAATCGAGCCACCGACGTTCTCGAAGTACGAGTCGATGCCGTCCGGTGTCGCTTCCTTCAGCATCTTGTACAGCTCTTTCGGGTCCTTGGCGGCCTTGTAGTCGATGCAAGCATCAAAGCCCAGCTCGTTGACCACGTAGTCGCACTTGTCCTTGCCGCCGGCAAAGCCCACGGCACGACAGCCCTTGAGCTTGGCGAGCTGACCGACCACACTGCCCACGGCGCCCGATGCGGCGCTGACCGCCACGGTCTGGCCGGGCTTCGGATGCATGATCTTGTTCAGGCCATACCACGCCGTCACGCCAGGCATGCCGACCGAACCCAGATACGCCGACAGCGGAATGTGGCGCGTATCCACCTTCTGAATGCCACGACCGTCGGAGATGCCCACCTCCTGCCAGCCGAACATACCGACCACGCTGTCGCCCACGGCGAACGACGGATTTTTGCTGGCCTCGACCACGCCCACCGTCCCGCCGATCATCACTTCATCCAGCGGTTGCGGCTGCGCATACGACTTGCTGTCGTTCATACGGCCGCGCATGTACGGGTCGAGCGACAGGAAATGATTGCGCACCAGCACTTGGCCGTCCTGCAGTTCGGGAATCTCGGCCGTCTCCAGACGGAAGTTGTCCGGCGTCACGGCCCCTTGCGGACGGGAAGCCAGAACGATGCGTTGATACGTCTTCGACATGAATGTGCTCCTAGGTATTCGGGGTGATCACTTCTGGTGCATGAAGAATTCGGCCAGCGCGCTGTATGCCGGCAGCGAGACCGGATCATTGGCAGCATTGGCCGCGATGGGGTGCGAGGCGTAACGCACGATCGTCATCTGGGCCACCGGATCAATATAGATCGCTTGGCCGTGGATGCCGCGCGCCTCGATGGCGTGGTGGCTGTTGTTCGAGATCCACCACATGTCGCGGTACGACCAACCGGGCAGCGTGGCATAGCCTGCCTTGGCAAACTTGGCCCGATCGCCACCGCGATGGATGCTTTCGATCACGCTCTTGGGGAGGATCTGCTTGCCGTTGAAGCGGCCGTCATTGCGAATCATCTCGCCAAAGCGGGCCAGGTCAGGTAGCGTCGTGCTCAGGCCGCCACCGCCGAACTCCGTACCGATGCTGTCCAGCGAGAAGTACGCGTCGCTCTGTGCGCCCATCGGCTGCCAGATGCGTTCGGACATCAGCGCTGCGGTGGACTTGCCCGAGGCGCGGCGCACAATCCAGGCGAGCACCTCGGCGTTGACCGTCTTGTACGCAAACGCGTCGTCGTGCTGGCCTTCCTTGTGCGTGGTGACCAGATATTCGTAGAAGTTGCCGGGGCCTTTGTAGTCGGCCGGGCGCGGCAGCACGCCGCCGGCGCGGGCATACGTCCAGATATCGGCACTCGGGTCGGCGTAGTTCTCGGAGAAGCGCACGCCCACCGTCATGTCCATCACCTGGCGCACGGTGGCGTCGCCATAGGCGCTGTTCTTCAGCTCGGGCACGTATTGCGTCACGGGCGCTGCCGGGTCGAGCTTGCCATCGGCCACCAGCGTGGCAGCCAACGTGCCGACAAACGATTTCGTGACCGACATCGCGATGTGCTGCGTGTGCGCATCGAGCGCGCCAAAGTAGCGCTCGTACACCACCTTGCCCTTGTGCATGACGAGGATGCCGTCGGTGTACGTGAGCTTGAGCATCTCGGCAAAGGTGCGGCGCGTGCCGCCGGCATCGGTGAAGGGCACGCCGCCGATATCCTGCTCGGCGCGGGGCAGCTTGCTCACCGGGCCGTCGCCGCGCCAGATCACGCGCGTGGGCAGAAACTCGCGCACGTGGCTGAAGCCATAGCGGGTGCGCGGGAACATGTTGCCCGCCATGTCAAAGCGGATGATGCGATCGGGCGGCGGCGGGAAGCCCTGCATCCAGCCCATCTTGTTCGGGTCGGATTCGTCTGCGGTGAGCGGCTTCTGGACGGGCGGTTTCGGCGCTGGCGGTGCCTGCACTGCGGGTGCCGTCTGGGCTTTGGCTGCGTCTGCCGCCGGCGTCGTGTTGGAGGCGCATCCTTGCAGGGTCATGATCAGTCCGGTAGAGCACAGCAAGGTGGTGGCAAGGGCAGAAGCGCCCCGTCGTGCAGGTTGTCGCATCGTTGTCTCCGTGTTTGCTCTTGTTATCGTCCGGCCAGATTCGGCGCTCTGGCCGGTGTGCAGCGGGGTTTTAGGTTTTGTCTTGACTGCGGCTTTCACTACGGCCGTACTGCAACTGCGGCGTTGCCTGGTCAGCCGTCCGCACCCGGCTCGGGCGTGCGCGGCGGCGGCATGCGCTTGATGAACTTGAACGTGCCCGAAGCGCGCGCGACCAGCTTGCCATCGGCATCACGCACCTCGCCCTCGCAGAAGGCCATGGTGGTGGACTGGTGTACGCAACGCGCACTCGCCTTGAGTGTGCCGCGCCCAGGCTGCATGAACGCCGTTTTCATCTCGATCGTCACCACGCCACGGCCATGCGTATCGGCCGAGCGGCCGGCCATTGCCATGGCCACGTCCAGCATCGTCATGGTCACGCCGCCGTGGGCCATTTCCCAGCTGTTCATGTGCTGGGCTTCGAGGGCGAGTTCGACCACGCCCTCGCCGTCGGCGACCTTCAGGCAGCGCATGCCAAGGAGCTTCAGGAAGGGAATGTCGATCGGAAAACCGTTGTTGTCTGCGCTCATGCTGCGTTTCAAAGAGTGGAAAGCAGCCGAAATTAGACCACGCTCACGCCGCCGTCGACGGCGAGAATCTGCCCCGTGATGTGCTTGGACGCATCGGACGCAAACAGCGCGGCCACGCCCTTGAGGTCTTCATCGTCGCCAATGCGGTGCAGCGGGGTTCTCTCGGCCAGCTTGTCGACACCCAGCTTTTCCAGCGAGCCACGCGTCATCTTCGAGGGGAAGAAGCCCGGGGCGATGGCGTTGACGGTAATGTTGTACTCGCCCCATTCGCCCGCCAGCGCACGCGTGAAGTTCACTACCGCGCCCTTGCTGGTGTTGTACGAGATGGTGTCCAGCGTGCCCGGCGCATTGCCCTTCAAGCCAGCAATCGACGCCACGTTGATGATCTTGCCGTACTTGCGCGGGATCATCGACCGCTTGCCGATCTGCTGCGAAAGCAGGAACAAGCCACGGATGTTCAGGTTCATCACCTTGTCCCAGGCTTCGACCGGGTGATCTTCCGCCGGCGCGCCCCACGTGGCCCCCGCGTTGTTGACGAGGATGTCGACGTGGCCCAGCTTGGCGAGCGCTTCATCGGCCAGGCGCTGGATGTCGGCTTCGACCGCGCCGTCGGCGGCAATCCAATCAGCCTCGATGCCGAGCGATTTCAGGTGCGCCTGCGCTTCTTTCAGCTCATCGGCCTTGCGTGCCGACAGCACAATGCGCGCGCCCTGCTCGCCCAGTGCCTCGGCAATCTGCAGGCCGAGCCCGCGCGAGCCGCCAGTGATCAGCGCCGTCTTGCCGGAAAGGTCAAAGAGGTGTTTCAGCGTACCCATGGTGTCTCCGTGTCGTTATGTTGTTAGAACCAAGCGTCCTGCATATCCAGCGTGGTGGTGTCGAGCGAGCCCAGCAGCGCGATCTGTGGGTCGATCTTCGGCAACTCCCACTGGAAGAAGTAGCGCGCGGCCTGCAGCTTGCCGCGATAGAAGTCGGCGTCCTCGCCCTTGGCATCGGGCAGTGCTTTTGCTGCTGTCAGCGCCTGTTCCAGCCAGAGCCATGCGACGACGACGTGGCCGAAGGCTTCCAGGTAGACCGACGCATTGGCCAGCGTCACGCGCGGGTCGCCCGCCGCCCAGAGCGTCTGCGTGACCTTGGCGAGCTTTTGCGTGGCCATGCCGAGTGCGCGGCCGTAGCCGATGAGTGTTTCATCCCCGCTTTCCAGCGCGCGGCCAACGGTGGCTTGCACACGCTCGCCCAGCGCGGTGAACGCGGCGCCGTCTTGCATGACGACCTTGCGGCCCAGCAGATCCAGGCCCTGGATGCCATGCGTGCCTTCGTGGATCGGGTTCAGGCGGTTGTCGCGGTAGAACTGTTCGACGTTGTATTCACGCGTGTAGCCGTAGCCGCCGTGCACCTGAATCGCCAAGCTGTTGGCTTCCAGGCACCATTGCGACGGCCAGCTCTTGGCGATGGGCGTGAGGATGTCGAGCAGCAGGCCGAGCTTGGCGCGCTTGGCGGCATCCGTCTCACCACGTTCCTCGTCAACCAGCTTGGCGCAATACAGGTTCAGGCCGAGCGCGCCTTCCACGTAGGCCTTTTGCGCCAACAGCATGCGGCGCACGTCTGCGTGGTCAACGATGCGGATTTGCGGGGACGCCGCATCCTTGCCGGATGGGCCAATGGGCCGACCTTGCGGACGGTTACGCGCGTAGTCCACCGCGTGCAGGTAGCCGGTGTAGCCGAGCATCGTCGCGCCCATGCCGACGCCGATGCGCGCCTCGTTCATCATGTGGAACATGCACGCGAGGCCCTTGTGCGGCTCGCCGACGAGGTAGCCAATGGCGCCCGCACGCGGCTGTCCATCTGCGCCCTTCGGGCGGAACTGCGTGCCTTCGCCAAAGTTGAGCAAGCAGTTGGTCGTGCCGCGATAGCCCATCTTGTGGTTCAGGCCGGCCAGCACCACGTCGTTGCGCTCGCCCAGCGAGCCATCTTCATTGACGAGGAACTTGGGCACGATGAACAGCGAGATGCCCTTCACGCCCGGGATCAGCTTGCCGTCCGGCCCAGGAATCTTCGCCAGCACGAGGTGGACGATGTTGTCCGACAGTTCATGCTCGCCGGCGGAGATCCACATCTTGTTGCCGGTCAGGCGATATTGCGGGCCGAGCGGCGATTCGCCTTCGTATTCGGCACGCGTGACGATGTCCGACAGCGATGAACCCGCCTGTGGCTCCGACAGGCACATGGTGCCGTAGAAGCGGCCTTCCATCTCCGGCTGCACGAAGGTCTCGATCTGCGCGGGCGTGCCGTGGGCGAGCAGCAGATTCGCGTTGCCGATGGTGAGGAACGGGTACGAGCTGGTGCCGACGTTGGCGGCTTTGAAGTAGCCGAAGCCCGCTTTCTCGACCACGGTGGGCAGTTGCATGCCGCCGCGTTCAAAATCCTGTCCGGCGGCCATCAGGCCCGCCTTGTTGAAGGCGTCCAGCGCGACCTTCACTTCGGGAATGATGTGGACCGTGGTGCCGTCGAAGTGCGGCTCTTGCTGGTCGTTCTTTTTGTTGTGCGGGGCGAAGAGATCCGTGGCGATGCGCTCGCAGGTGTCGAGCGCCGCATCGAAGGTTTCGCGGGAGTGGTCGGCAAAACGCGGAATGCGGGTGAGCGATTCCACGTCGAGCCATTCGTAGAGTAGGAAGCTCAGGTCGCGGCGCGACAGCAGCAGAGAAGACATGATGTTAGTGGTCCATCCCTTGTTTCATCCCCTGCCGGGGCTGACTCACTTTCTTTGTCTTGCCAAAGAAAGTAAGCAAAGAAAGGCGCGCCCGAGATGGCGAAAGATCCCTTGAATTTCCGTAACCGGGCGGAGAAGGACCGAAACTCGCTGCGCTCAGACAGCGGTCCTTCTTTTTTCCGCCCGCTTACGAAAATTCAAGGCGCCATCTAGGGCAGGAACGTCAACGGCCAAACCGTCTGGGTGCATGGGCTGACACGGATGCCAGCCTGGCTGAAACAAAACAGGCTCCCGTTTTTTGAGGGAGCCTGCTTGTCTTTAGAGCACCTCGAACAGGCCTGCTGCGCCTTGGCCGCCGCCGATGCACATGGTCACGACCACGTACTTGACGCCGCGGCGCTTGCCTTCGATCAGCGCATGGCCGACCAGGCGCGCGCCCGACACGCCGTACGGGTGGCCCACGGCGATGGCGCCGCCGTTGACGTTCAGGCGATCCATCGGGATGCCCAGCTTGTCTGCGCAGTACAGCACCTGCACGGCAAACGCTTCGTTCAGTTCCCACAGGCCGATGTCTTCGACCTTCAGGCCAGCCTTCTTGAGCAGCTTGGGCACGGCGAACACCGGGCCAATGCCCATTTCGTCCGGCTCGCAACCGGCCACGGCAAAGCCACGGAACACGCCCAGCGGTTGCAGGCCCTTGGCGGCTGCCACCTTGCCGTTCATCACCACGGCAGCCGAGGCGCCGTCGGAGAACTGGCTGGCGTTGCCGGCGGTGATCACGCCGCCCGGCATCGCGGTGCGGATCTTCGACACGCCTTCGAGCGTCGTATCGGCGCGGATGCCTTCGTCAGCCGAGATGGTGACTTCGCGCGTCATGAGCTGGCCGGTCTTGGCATCGGCCACGCCCATCACCGTCGTCATCGGGACGATTTCGTCGTTGAACTTGCCGGCGGCTGCCGCAGCGGCGGCGCGCTGCTGGCTCTGCACGCCGTATTCGTCCATGCGCTCCTTGGCGATGTTGTAGCGCTTGGCGACGTTCTCGGCGGTTTGGAGCATGCTCCAGTAGATTTCCGGCTTGTGCTTGTTAAGCCAGCCTTCGGTCATCATGTGGCGGTTCATCTCTTGCTGCACGCACGAGATGGATTCCACGCCGCCAGCCACGAAGATGTCGCCTTCATCGGCAATCACGCGCTGCGCTGCCATGGCGATGGTCTGCAGGCCCGATGAGCAGAAGCGGTTGATGGTCGCGCCCGGCACGGTCACGGGGCAGCCGGCGCGCAGGGCGATCTGGCGGGCGATGTTGGCACCGGTGGCGCCTTCGGGGTTCGCGCAACCCATCAGGATGTCTTCGACTTCGCCCGGCTCGATCTTGGCGCGCTCGATGGCGTGCTGCACGGCGTGGCCGCCCAGCGTGGCGCCGTGCGTCATGTTGAAGGCGCCCTTCCAGCTCTTGGCAAGGCCGGTACGTGCGGTGGAAACGATGACTGCTTCGGTCATGGTGTTGCTCCTCGTATCTGGTGGCGGGCGCGGCTTTCGCGGCGCCCGGTATCTCTGTTATCCGTTCAGAATCTCGTGCGACTGCAACCGTGCGATGCCCGCATCCGCCATGTGCTGCCACGCCTGCGCGAGCGACCCGTTCAGATCGATCGCGCGGCAGGCATCCTCGATGACGGCGACTTCCAGCCCCGCAGCACGCGCATCCAGCGCCGACCACGCCACGCAAAAATCCGTAGCCAGCCCGACGCAGAACACGCGCGTGATACCCAGCTCGCGCAGATAGCCGAGCAGGCCCGTGGGCGTCTTGCGATCCGCTTCAAAGAACGCGGAGTAGCTGTCAATGTGCGGGTGATAGCCCTTGCGGACGATCAGCTGTGCATGCGGCACGTCCAGCCCATCCGCCAGCGCGGCACCTGCGCTGTGCTGCACGCAGTGGACAGGCCATAGCACCTGCTGCCCATACGGCAGTTCGATCGTGCCGAAGGGCTGCGTGCCGGGGTGGTTGGCTGCGAACGACACGTGCTCGCCCGGGTGCCAATCCTGAGTCAGCACCACGCGCCCGAATGCCTGCGCGAGCCGGTTGACGACCGGAATGACCTGGTCGCCGTCCGGCACAGCGAGCGCGCCGCCGGGCAGAAAATCGTTCTGCACGTCGATGATCAGCAGGCAATCGGTGGGCGAGAGTTGCATGGTGGTTCAGTCGCGGTTCGATGAATTAGCCGTTAAAGCCCTTGCCTTCGTCGGCCAGCTTCTGCAGCAGCGGCGCGACCTTCCACGCTTCACCGTGGTAGCCCTTGCTGTAGCGGTGCATGGCTTGCGCGACGTTGTACAGGCCGACGGTGTCTGCGTAGAGCATCGGGCCACCGCGGAACAGCGGGAAGCCGTAGCCGGTCAGGTAGACCATGTCGATGTCCGACGCCTTGGAGGCAATGCCCTCTTCCAGAATCTTTGCGCCTTCGTTGACCAGCGCGAACACCAGACGCTCGACGATTTCTTCATCTGAGATCTTGCGGCGCGTGATGCCCAGATCCTTCGAGTGCTGGACGATCATGTCGTTGACCTGCTGGTTGGGGTACGGCTTGCGGTCGCCCGCCTTGTAGTCGTACCAGCCGCCGCCGGTCTTCTGGCCGAAGCGGCCCATTTCGCACAGCAGATCGGCGGTCTTCGAATAGACGATGTCCGGCTTGTCCACGGCGCGGCGCTTGCGGATGGCCCAGCCGATGTCGTTGCCGGCCAAGTCGCCCATGCGGAACGGGCCCATGGCAAAGCCGAACTTCTCGATGGCCTTGTCGACTTGCTCGGGCAGCGCGCCTTCGTCCAGCAGGTAGCCGGCCTGGCGGCTGTATTGCTCGATCATGCGGTTGCCGATAAAGCCGTCGCACACGCCGGACACCACGGCCGTCTTCTTGATGACCTTGGCCAGCTTCATGACGGTCGCCAGCACGTCCTTGGCGGTCTCCTTGCCGCGCACGACTTCCAGCAGCTTCATCACGTTGGCCGGGCTGAAGAAGTGCATGCCGACCACGTCTTGCGGACGCTTGGTAAAGCTGGCGACCTTGTCCACGTCCAGCGTGGAGGTGTTCGACGCCAGGATCGCGCCCTGCTTGACGACTTCATCCAGCTTCTTGAACACGACTTCCTTGACGCCCATTTCTTCGAACACGGCCTCGATGACGAGGTCGGCGTCCTTGATGTCGTCGTACGAGAGCGTCGGGGTCAGCAGTGCCATGCGCTGCTCGACCTTCTCTTGCGTGAGCTTGCCCTTCTTGGCGCTGTTCTCGTAGTTCTTGCGGATGGTAGCGACGCCGCGGTCCAGCGCTTCCTGCTTGGTTTCCAGCATCGTGACCGGAATGCCCGCGTTCAGGAAGTTCATCGAGATACCGCCGCCCATGGTGCCGGCACCGATCACGGCGACCTTCTCCACCTTGCGCACCGGCGTGTCTTCCGGCACGTCGGGAATCTTGCTCGCAGCGCGTTCGCCAAAGAAGGCGTGGCGCAGTGCGCGCGATTCGCTGGTGTTCACCAGTTCGATGAACAGGTCCCGTTCAAATTTGATACCGTCGTCAAAGCGCTTTTCAACGGCAGCCTGCACGGCGTCGACACACTTGCCCGGTGCGGGGAAGTTCTTGGCCACGGCCGCAACGGTGTTACGCGCGAATTGCAGGAAACCTTGCGGGTTGTCGTGCTCCACCTTGCGATCGCGCAGTTTCGGCAGCTTGCCTTCAGCGGCGGCCTTGAGCGCGAAGTCGATGGCGCCGGCCATCAGGTCGCCTTCGATCATCTGGTCGAACAGGCCGCTCTTGGCGAGTTTTTCCGACGGAATGGCGTTGCCCGAGACGATCATGTTCAGAGCGGGCTCAAGACCGATCGCGCGCGGCAGACGCTGCGTACCGCCAGCCCCCGGCAGGATGCCCAGCTTGACCTCGGGAAGCGCAATCTGCGCGCCCGGTGCAGCCACGCGGTAGTGACAGCCCATCGCCAATTCCAGCCCGCCGCCCATCGCAACCGAGTGGATAGCCGCCACCACCGGCTTGGTGCTCGACTCCACTGCCTTGATGACGGAGTGGAGCGACGGCTCCTGCGCGGCCTTGGGCGTGTTGAACTCGCGGATGTCGGCGCCGCCCGAGAAGGCCTTGCCCGCACCGGTGATCACGATGGCCTTGACGTTCGGATCATCGCCAGCCTTGACCATGCCCTCGACGATGCCCAGGCGCGTGGAGTGGCCGAGGCCGTTGACCGGCGGGTTATTGAGCGTGATGACGGCAACGCCGTCCTGGACCTTGTACTCCGCTGTCATGCTGGTTCCTTTGGTGGTGCGAGGGCCGGCTGAAAGGTGCTGCAGACCGCACCGTGCCTCGCGGTTGAACTGTCTCTCAACTATCGTTTTTTTACGCGCGGTAAAGCCGCGACTCGACACAGAATACACAAAAAAGCACGGTCGTTCAATTTCTATTTGTTCGTTGCGCGGCGCCGTCCGGCGGGCGATGTGGCTGCCACACCCCTGCCCGGACGCATTGACGGCAACGTCAATTTTTTGCCCGCTCCGTGACGGTTTTGATAGAGTCGCGCATTTCGTCGCTTGGGACGATCCCGGGTGCCCATCAGGCGCGCGGACGTTTCATCACATTTAGCCGATTGGGCTCGCGATCCGAGCAAAATCGTCCACTCTGTATCCATGTCAGAACACGCTACCCCGTCCGCAGAGACGCCGGGCTTGCGCCGCACCTTGCGCGCGCGCCATCTCACCATGATCGCCATTGGCGGATCGATCGGGACCGGGCTCTTCGTCGCCTCGGGCGCATCGGTCTCGCAGGCTGGCCCTGGAGGCGCCCTCGCCGCCTACGTCTTGATCGGGGCGATGGTCTATTTCCTGATGACGAGTCTGGGCGAGCTTGCCGCTTACATGCCCGTCTCCGGCTCGTTCGCCACGTACGGCGCGCTGTATGTCGATGAAGGTTTCGGCTTCGCGCTCGGCTGGAACTATTGGTACAACTGGGCGGTGACGATTGCCGTGGAACTGGCCGCCGCGCAGCTCGTCATGCACTACTGGTTTCCTGACGTGCCAGGGGTGCTCTGGAGCGCGGTGTTCCTCCTCATCATGTTCCTGCTCAACGCCATCTCGGTGCGCGGCTTTGGCGAGGCGGAATACTGGTTCGCGCTCATCAAGGTCGTCACGGTCATCTTCTTCATCGGCATTGGCCTGGCGATGATCTTCGGGATCATGAAAGGCGGTCCGCAATCGGGCCTGCAGAATCTGACGCTGGGCGATGCGCCGTTCGTAGGCGGGCTGCCGGCGATGATCGGCGTGGCGATGATCGCGGGGTTCTCGTTTCAGGGCACGGAGCTGATCGGTGTGGCGGCTGGGGAATCGGCTGATCCGGCCCGCACGATTCCGCGCGCGGTCAAGCAGGTGTTCTGGCGGATTCTGCTGTTCTACGTGCTGGCGATCTTCATCATCGGCGTGCTGGTGCCGTACACCGATCCGAACTTGCTTTCGACGGAAGTCACCAACATTGGCGTGAGCCCGTTCACGCTGGTGTTCAAGCATGCGGGCCTGGCGTTCGCGGCGGGGCTGATGAACGCGGTGATCCTGACGGCGGTGCTGTCGGCGGGCAACTCGGGCATGTATGCGTCCACGCGCATGCTCTACAACCTGGCAACCGAAGGCCGCGCGCCGCGCATCTTTGCGCAACTCAGCAAGAACGGTGTGCCGCGCAATGCGCTGCTGGCGACGACCGCTGTAGGCGCGTTGTGCTTCCTTAGCTCGCTGTATGGGGACAAGACGGTTTACCTGTGGCTGCTCAACACGTCGGGCATGACGGGCTTTGTGGCGTGGCTGGGCATTGCCATCAGCCATTACCGCTTCCGCAAGGGGCTGGTCGCACAGGGGCATGATCCGGCGCAATTGCCGTATCGCTCGAAGTTCTTCCCCTATGGCCCGTTGTTTGCGTTTGGGCTGTGCCTGGTCATCACGCTTGGCCAGAACTACCAGGCGTTTATCAGCGGCACGATTGACTGGCCGGCGGTCATTGCCACGTACATCGGCATCCCGGTCTTCTTTTTGATCTGGATCGGCTACCGGCTGGTGCGTGGCGGCGGCATCGTCCGCTACCACGACATGCACTTCCCGCGACCGCCTGTGGTGCGTGATCCGCTAGCCGGCCAGGACCCCGGTCCGGAGCTGCCGACCGTCGCCACCCGCACGCAGCCATAACATTTGCCTCGCCTGTCGTTTGCATTGCACTCGGCGGGCGTTTTCATTTGCGCGCCGCACCCTGGCGCATCCGCTATGCATACACCGATTACCCCGACTGGCCTCGAAGCCCAATCCGAACTGCGCCGACGCCTGCGCTCGCGCCACTTGATGATGATCGCCCTGGGCGGTGCCATCGGCACGGGGCTGTTCGTCGCATCCGGCGCATCCATTGCGCAGGCCGGCCCCGGCGGCGCGCTGCTGACTTACGTGCTGCTCGGCGCGATGGTCTACAGCCTGATGACGAGCCTGGGCGAACTGGCGGTGCACCTGCCGGTCTCCGGTTCATTCGTGACCTATAGCCGCCTGTACGTGGAGGAAGGCTTTGGCTTTGCGCTGGGCTGGAACTACTGGTTTGCGCTGGCGGTGTCCGTGGCGGTGGAACTGGCCGCCGCGCAACTGGTAATGAAGTACTGGTTCCCGGGTGTTTCGGGCATGGTGTGGAGCGCCGCATTCCTGCTGCTCATGTTCGGCCTCAACGCCTTTTCCGTGCGCGGCTTTGGCGAGGCGGAATACTGGTTCTCGATGATCAAGGTGGTGACCATCGTCGTGTTCCTGATCATCGGCCTGGCAATGATCTTCGGCATCATGCACGGCGGCCCATCGTCGGGCTGGCACAACTTCACCATCGGCGAGGCGCCGTTCGTTGGCGGGCTGCCCGCCATGGTGGGCGTGGCGATGATTGCGGGCTTCTCGTTCCAAGGCGTCGAGACCATCGGTGTGGCTGCCGGCGAGGCCGAAAACCCCTCCCGCACGATCCCGCGCGCCATCCGCCAGACGTTCTGGCGCATCCTGCTGTTCTACGTGCTGGCGATCCTGATCATCGGCGTGCTGCTGCCCTACACCGATCCGAGCCTGCTGCGCAACGAGGCGACGGACGTGGCCGTGAGCCCGTTCGCGCTGGTGTTCCAGCACGCCGGTCTGGCGTTCGCCGCCGGGATGATGAATGCCGTGGTGCTGACCGCCCTGCTCTCATCCGGCACATCCAGCCTGTATGTGTCGACGCGGATTCTGTATGACCTCGCGCTCGAAAATCAGGCACCGCGCTGGTTCGCCAAGGTGTCGGGCAATGGCGTGCCGCATCGGGCGCTGCTGGCCACGTCCGCCGTGGGCGCGCTGTGCTTCTTCAGTTCGTTGTTTGGTGATCAAGTGGTCTACCTGTGGCTGCTGAACACCTCGGCGGTGACCTGCTTCATTGCGTGGTTTGGCATTGCGCTGGCGCACTACCGCTTCCGCAAGGGGTTCGTGAGCCAGGGGCATTCCGTGAAGCAGTTGGCGTATCGCTCGCCGTTCTTCCCGTTCGGGCCGATCATGGTGGCGATCCTGTGCGTGGTGATCATTCTGGGGCAGAACACCCAGGCGCTGTTTGCGCCGATCGCCAACTTTGGCGCCTTCGTCGCCACGTATTGCGGGGTGTTTTTGTTCGTGGCGATCTGGCTGGGATACCGCTGGAAGTTCAAGACGCGGTTTGTGCGGTATGCCGACATGCAGTTCAGCGGCGAACACCTGAAGCGTGACGCGGGAACCCCGAGCCAGACGAGCGCTTCAACTTCGCAGGCAACGCTCCCCTCGGAAACATGATCAAAGCGTTACCTAGCGCGCGTTAAGAATCCTTAAGATCAGCCACTGGCAACAATGACAGTGGTCTGGCGGGGGCTCCGTTCGTAGACGCGGAATGGCTTCACGCCTATTCCAACCTTTGAATGGGACTCTTATGTCGCTCTTCTTGACGCGCAAACGGCATGCCGCGCCGCTAAAAGCCTCCATGGCGCTGGCGCTCTCAGCCGTTGCCCTGAATATCGCAGCGGCTTCGGCCCAGGAAGTGAAAGGCCAGCGCGCCAATTCGGCCCAGCCCGCCGCCAGCGGCCCGGCAAAGCAGGACAAGTGCGATTGCGAATCTCCGTATCGCGAGTACAAGGCGGCCGACACGCCGCAGACCACCGCCCTGTTCGCCGCCGTCGAAGCCAATGATGAGGCGGCATTCTCCGCCGCACTCACGCAGGTCGACCACCCTGGCGATTACGCCATGAAAGGCGTGCCGCTGCTCCATGCTTTGCTGACGCCACCGCGCACCCTGCGCTCAACCGAGCGAACATACTGGGACATGGGACCAGAAGAGGCGACGCGCCTGCGTGACGCCTGGCAGGCGTTACTGCCCGCGCGCACGCGCATGCTGACCGCGTTGCTCGCTACGCATCCGGCGTTGGATGACGCCACGTATGAATCGCGCCGCCCATCTCTGCACCTGACCTTGTTGTATGGCACGCCGCAGATCATGGACATGCTGCTGGCAGCCGGCGCCAAGCCCGACCAGCGAGGCGACGAGTACCACACGCCGCTGGAATTCCTCACCAACCACAGAGACTTCGAGTACACCGTGCGCATGACGTATCTGCCGCGCATGGTGGACCGTGCGGCCATGACGCGCATGGTGGTGGCCCTGTTCAAGGCCGGCGCATCGCGGCCTTACCGGGCGATGGACGAGCGGCCGAACGCTGAAGTCCGGCGCGCGCTGACCGACGAACAAGGCCGCATCCGGCCCGCCGCCGACTATTTGGCATGGGCACCGATGGTGGAGCTGACCGAGGGCGCCGAACCGTTGCAGGCACTGGCCGCGACCGGCAGCAAACCATCCGATGAGCAAGCGCACAGCGCGCTGATGATGGCCGCCTACACCGGCAATGCGGGCGCGCTATCGACGCTCATGGACCTCGGCCCGCGCATCATCCCGAACAAGGCGTACGGAGCGAAACGCGATCGCGACGTGTGGCTGGATGCCGCGCAGGCGGCGCTGGCCGGCGGCCATCCGGAACTCGCTACGCAACTGCTTCGCAAGGACATGCCGTTTGAGCAGAAGCCCGAGCAACTCGAGGGCATGTTCGTCAAGATGGAAAACACTGGCGAGCCCATCCTGAACCAGGCAGCCCGCACCGGTGATATCGCAACCTTGAAACGCGTGCTGGCGCTAGGTGCACCAGTGAACGGCGATGCGGCCGATGAATACACTGTGCCCCCGTTGGTGGATGCCCTGCTGGCCCACCAGCTAGGGGCTGCCAAAGCGTTGTTGGCGGCAGGCGCCGACCCGCTCATTCCGCGTCAGTACAGTTCAGTTTCAGCGCTGAAGTTGGCGATCAAGGCGGATGACCCGTCCTTGCTGCGCGAACTGCTCACCGCCGCCAAGCCCGACGCTCTGCAAGCGTTGTTGCGCGACCCGACTCGCTCGCCGGTCAATGCGGTTTTGGAGCAGCAAGGCAAGCACAGCGTTGAGATGTTGCGGCAGCTGGTCGGTGCGGGCGCGGACTTGAAGGCGTTGCATTCGAGCGCGATCGTGCAAGCGCTGGAAAACCGCGACGAGACACTCGCGGCGTATCTCATCGATGCCGGTGTGCCCGTCAACCCGATCGCCCGCACATCCACGCAGAGCACAGAGCCTGTCGACTGGCGATCCGACACGCCGCCCCTGATGTACGCGGTGAGCTTTGGGCAAAGCGCCATCGTCGATCAATTGCTGGCCAAGGGAGCAGACCCGTTGGCGTTGACACCCGATGGCGCGAGCACCTTGTATTCGGTGATCGCGCAGCAAGACAACGCCATGCTCGATCGCCTGCTGCGTGCCGGCGCCAAACTGGATGACCCACGCCTGCCCCAGGCGCCCGCGCCGCACGCGCTGCTGAATGCGGCAGTCATGTCAGGCGATGTGGCGATGCTTCGCCGCGTCAGCCAAGCGAATGGACAGCCACCGGCCTATGCGTGTCTGCCAAAGGATGCCGAGTTTGTCCTGCTGGAGAAGCCAGGCCACTTCGCAGCGCTGCGCAAGGCGGGCTTCATCGGCACCCGCAATGAATGCGTTGAAGGCGCCGTCTCGCTGTCGCAACGCATCGTGCGCAGCCTGCTGGGCGAGCCGCGATGGGTGGTGGCACGGCACGACACTGTGGTCGACGTGCTGCGACAACTGAAGGCATCAGGCGAAAGACTGGGGGCGATGGACCATGACGGCTCCACGGCGTTGACTACCGCGATCCAGCTCGGCCGCGACGACTTGGTCGAGGTGCTGCTCGCCGCAGGTGCTGACCCGGACGAAGCCGATGCAAAGGACCGCAGCCCTGCGTGGGTGGCATTGGAAACCGGGCAGTCCGGCATGCTGGCACTCCTCGCCCGTTACAAGGCGCGTTTTGATACGGCCGCAGCGCCACCGGGCCAATCGTTCAACACCACGCTGGCCTGCCACGCTGCGCCAAAGTTCTCCGAGGTCTTGAAGGATGCGGGCGTCACGCTCAAGCAAGTGACATGTGGCTCGCCCGCCGCAGCCGCCGTCGCCAGCGCCAAAGCGCGTCAGCCGAAACCTGTTGCCAGCCTCCCCGGCCATTACTACCTGCAAGGCGCGCGTGAAGTTGGCGGTGAGTTGCAATTGTCCAACGACGGCCGTTTCGACTACGCAATGAGCTACGGTGCGGTAGACATCCTGGCGCAAGGCACGTGGCGCAGCGATGGCAAACGGGTCTATCTCGATACGCCACCGGTCGAGCCCGCCTCAGTCATCAGCGGCGTGCACGCACAAACGAACACGGGCGACGCCGCCGACCAATTGACCGTTCGCGTCTACGTTGGAAATCGGCCGGTAAAAGTGCAAGTGGCGATGTCATCGTCGGAAGCCGACTACGCGGGCGAGTCTAAAAACGATGCCAATTCCGCAGACAGCGATTCGGACCGTTCCAAGGGTGTTGCGGCCCCCATTGCGCCAGGGGCGCTAAAGGCCCTGGCGGTGTTCTTGCCACTGCCCTCGGGCGAGCGCTGGTACACCGTGGACATTACCAAGCTCGATCCGGCCGCACACTCGATCCGCATCGATCTCGCCTTACCTGAGTCGGTCACGCGCTCGCCGTTGCACACGATGCTTGTGTTAAACGAGGATGGCGCGCTCGTGGATGGACAGAATGGCCGTCTGCGGTATGTGAAGCAGTAAGCCACGCGCCAGAGCCGATTCAACGCCTTAGCCAGAGCCTGCGCAGGCGCGTCACCCGACAGGTGATGTGCCTGCTGCCTCCGGCTGCTTCGACCAGCGCATCCAGCCTTACAGCGCAGCCGCTCGCAGCGTCGAGAGATTGACCGCACCGGCCATCGCCGCATACCCCGCATCGTTGGGGTGAAGATGGTCACCGCTGTCGTACGCCGGCAGCAGGCTTTGCGGGTTGGCCGGATCACGCACCGCTGCATCAAAGTCGACCACCGCATCAAATGCGCCGCTGGTGCGGATCCACTGGTTCACCGCCTGGCGCGTCGCCTCTTTCTGCGACGACCAATAGTTCAGATACGGCACCTCCGAACCCTTGAACGGTGTCAGCGTACCGCCCATCACCTTGATGCCATGCTCGCGGCTGCGCACGAGGATCTGCTTGTACCCGCGGATGATCTCGTCCGCTGTGACGGCCGGGCTGTTTGGCGCCAGGGTCCCGCCCGGAAAACCGATGTCGTTGATGCCCTCCAGCAAGATCACCCATTGCACCCCAGGCAGGCTCAGCACATCGCGGTCATAGCGCGCCAAGGCGCTGATACCTGCCAGGTCCGCTAGCACGCGGTTGCCGGCAATCCCCTGATTGAGCACAGCGAATGCGCCCCACGGGCCATGGCTGTTCAGGCGGCGGGACAACACATCGGGCCAGCGCTTGTTCGCATCCGTGGTGGAGTTCTGGCCGTCCGTAATCGAATCACCAAACGCAACGACGGTGCGCGGCTGGTTCTGGGCGTTCACCAACAGGGCCGACACATAGAAGCGGCTGGTGTACGTCGTGGGCGATGGTTGATCCGGTGCGGCGGTGTTATCGCCCGCCGATACGTACGCGGTTTGCGCGGCATAGTTGTGGATCGTGCCCAGCGCCGTGGCATTGGGCAGGAACAGGCTGATGGCAACGTCAGACAACGGCGCAATGGGCAGGTCGATCGGGTCGCTCACCAACGGTGCGCCTGCCAGCAGCGTGGCGGTGGTGTTTCCGCCAAAGGTCACCGTCCGGTCTGAATTCGGGACCGTCTTCGCGCCAGCGGCGGACAGCGCCACATGCACCGGCCCGACAACCACGGGTGCCGTACCGAATTCATTACTCAACCGCAGGCGCAACTGGTTGCCGCCAACACTGGTGTGGACGATCTGGCGGATCGTCGTTGCTGCAGGAAAGTTCTTCGGCGCCGTGGGGTAGATATTGCGGTCGGGGCTGGCTGTCCATGTTGCGACCCAGCGGCCGCCCAAGCTGCTGGTCAGGCTGTCGCCATCTGCATGGGCGCCCTGGGCCACGAGTGAGATGAGAGCAATCGCTGCTGCACGGCAAAGGACCTGTCGAAGGAAGCTTCTGTGCATGACGTCTCCATGGTTTGAATCGGTTGAGCGGGCGCTTCTGGATATGGCCCACTCGATGTCGTAGCGATTGGCCGCACCGAGTTCAAGGAGAAATTTGTCAACTGCAGACGGCGATGTACGAAGTGCTCTCACACATAAGGCTGGCGTTGCGCCGGCCGCGTACCGCCGGATTATGTCAGCGGCACAAAGAAGAAAATCAATATTCCTCTCCAGAATCGTTACGCGACATTCAAATAACCTCATGTGCGATTCCGATGCGCGCGGCCGATGTTAGCCTTTCTGCGCGGACAGGATGCGCGAAGTTTGTTTGCATTCGACGTGCGTTTGTTTTGCCGAATGTAGAACCCTGTGCCCATACCCCACAAGGGTTCAGGGCCGAAAGCTACGCGCCGCCGCGCTCATGTTTCAACAAAAACCAGGAGGTCGGGATCGTGAAGAAAATAAATGATGGGAGCAATGCGCCGGAAATGCGTTGCAATGCCAATCTCAAGGGTAATCGCCACCGATTCTCGCGCGGGCATATTGCCGCAGCGCTGATTTCGCTGGCGCTGTTCGGCTGCGGCGGTGACAACGATGGGGCTGCCACCGGCAGCGCGGCGACACAAAGCAGCAGCGCAACAGGCACGGCCCAAACGGGCGGCAGCAATGGCGGCGCTAAGCGGACCATGAGCACGACCGACACCAACTCTGCCGCCGCGATTCTCAGCAAGATGGGCAAGATCGGTCGAGTGCAGATCGGCTTGGGTTCGGGGCAATCGATCGACGATATGAAGGCCCAGGGCATTCGTCCCGACATTGTTGACTATTACCTCGTAGGCGTTGGGTCGGGCGCCTGGCCCTCGTGGAACAGCCCTACCGGCGCGTACGTCACCTATAAGGCGCAAGCCGCTATCGACTATGGCGCGACCCCGATGTTCACGCTGTACGGGATGGCCCAGCGGGGCGACAGTAACCTGAGTGGCATCAACGATCCGAGCTTCATGGGTGACTACTGGTCGCAGGCGCGGACGCTGTTTGACCGCATTAACGACCTCAATACCGCGGTGCTGGTCAACCTCGAGCCGGATTTTTGGCCTTACGTCTACGCCCAGGCGCCCAACCATGACGCGACCCAAATGCCCGCTGTGCTCAATAACCAGCCGGAATGCAGCTGGATGGCAAATAACGCAGCCAACATCGGCAGCTGCCTGGTGTCGATGGCGCGTTGGCATGCACCAAAAGCACTGATTGGCTTTCCCCCGGCATTTTGGAATGCCACGCCAGACGTATCTGCAAAGTACATGCAGCTCGTCGGAGCGGATCGGGCCGATTTCATCGTTGCACAGACGAGCGACCGGGATGCCGGCTGCCTGGAAGTCGCAGCGGTGGATGAGTGCAAGGGCCGCACTGGTCCGTTCTACCTGGACGCGAACAACGTCAACACGCCCAATTTCCACCAGCAGCAGAACTCCTACTCGGCCTATCGCGACGCGCTAGGCAATGGGCTTCCGATTCTTTGGTGGCAAACGCCGTTGGGCGTGGCATCCGACACACCTGGCGGCACGCCGGGACACTACCGGGACAACCACGTTGACTACATGTTGCGCAACACGTGGGAGTACGGCGGCATGCACACCTTCGCCATTGTGTTTGGCGGCGGCGGTACGTATTCGACGAACATCAACACCGATGGAGGCCAGTTTGCGCGCCTCTTCGGTCAGTATCTGACGTCGGGTGGCGTTGCAGCGCTGTAAGCGTTAGTTAGTCAGAGGGGGGCGTTGGCGCCCCTCTGATTACCATCACACTTCCAACCACTCCTGCCGAACTTTCGCGTCGGCCTTCAGCTCCGCGGGCGTGCCTTCAAACACGATCTGCCCGTGCCCCATCACATACACGCGCTGTGAAATGTCGAGGGCAATGGCGAGCTTCTGCTCCACCAGCAGCACGGAGATCCCCCGCTCCTTGAGCGTCTTCAGATACTCGCCCACCAGCGTAACGATCAACGGTGCGAGGCCTTCGGTCGGCTCGTCGATGATGATGAAATCCGGGTCGCCCATCAGCGTGCGGCACAGCGTCAGCATCTGCTGCTCGCCGCCGGAGAGCACACCAGCGGCCGTGTTCTCGCGCTCTTTCAGGCGCGGAAACATCTGGTACATGTCATCCAGCTGCCAGCGTGGCTTCGGGCTGTTGGGGTTGCGTTTTTCGCCCAGCAGCAGGTTCTGGCGCACCGTCAGCGTGGGGAAGATGTCGCGGTTCTCGGGCACGTAACCGATCCCCTGGTGTGCCACTTCGAACGTGCGCAAGCCGCTCACGTTTTTGCCGCGCAGCAAGATCTCGCCTTCATGCTTGACCATGCCCATGATCGACTTGGCCAGCGTCGAGCGCCCCACCCCGTTGCGCCCCAGCAGCGCCACGATCTCGCCCTCGCCCACATGCATGTCGACGCCGTGCAGGATGTGGCTCTTGCCGTAGTACGCGTGCAGGCCGCGCACCTCCAGCATTGGAGTATTCGTTGCCATCAATGCGCTCCTGCAGGTTCGTCCAGCGTGGTGCCGAGGTAGGCCTCCTTCACGCGACGGTTGTTGCGAATGGCTTCGGGCGTATCGGTGGCAATCACCTCGCCGTAGACCAGCACCGAAATACGATCCGCCAGGCCGAACACCACACTCATGTCGTGCTCGACCATCACCAGCGTCTTGCCGACGGTGACCTTGCGGATGAGCTCCACAGCATGGTCAGACTCGGAGCGGCTCATGCCCGCCGTGGGTTCATCGAGCAGGATCACATCGGCGCCACCCGCGATGGTGATGCCGATTTCCAAGGCACGCTGTTCCGCATACGTCAGCAGCCCCGCAGGCGCATCACGCCGGTGCGTCATGCCGATCTGCTCCAGTACTTCCTCCGCGCGCTCGCGTGCATCGCGCAACTCGGCCAGCTTGTGCCAGAACGAGTACTTGTAGCCAAGCGACCAAAGCACCGCACAACGCAGGTTTTCGAACACCGACAGCCGATGAAAGATGTTGGTGATCTGGAAGCTGCGTGAGAGGCCCTTGCGGTTGATCTCGTAGGGCGCCAGACCACTGATCTCGTCGCCATTCAGCTTGACGCTGCCCGAGGTGGCCGGGAAACGGCCCGAGATCAGATTAAACGTGGTGGACTTGCCGGCGCCGTTCGGGCCGATCAGCGCGTGGCGCTCGCCCTTGCCAATGGTGAGATTGACGCCGCGAATGATCTCGGTTGCGCCAAAGCGCTTGCGCACGTCGCGCAACTCCAGTGCTGCGATCGGCTGGCTCATGGTTGCGGCTCCTGCAATGCGTTGTCCCAGGCGGTGCGCAGCTTGCCCACTGCGGCACGCAGGCCGAAGGCGCCCACCAACCACAGCACGGCGGTGATGACCCACGGCGTCAAGGTCGTCGGTGCGACGGCCAGACCAAACAGCGTTGCCACGCCGCCCGAACTGTCGTCCTGCACCGCGTAGATCATTTCCACGGTCGAGATCAACGCCACCAGCAAAGTGACGGCCGGCACGAGCGCCACGCCGTAGGCCGGCAGCAACGTCTTCAGCTTGCCGCGCCGCATGATCGGCAGATGCATCACGAGCAGGCTGGCAATGCCGCCCGGCGCGTACATGACCATCAGCACGAAGAACAGACCCAGATACAGCAGCCACGCCTTGGTGATGCCCGACAGCGCCACGGTAAAGAACACCGTGAGCACCGCCCCGATGATCGGCCCGAAGAAGCTGCCCATGCCGCCAATAAACGCGGCCAGCAGCACCGAGCCCGAGCGCACGGCCGACACGTTCTCCGCCGTCACGATCTCAAAGTTGATGCACGACAACGCGCCCGCAATCCCCGCAAAGAACGCGGACAGAATCACCACCAGATACCGCACACGCTGGGTGTTGTAGCCGATGAATTCCACGCGCTCAGGGTTGTCGCGCACGGCGTTGGCGATGCGGCCCAGCGGCGTTTGCGTCCAGGCGTACATCAGCGCCATCGAGATCAGGCACCACGCGGCGATCAGGTAATACACCTGGCGCGCCGGCCCAAAGCTGACACCGGCCAGCGCATCGCCGATGCTGCGATTGGTCGAAACACCGCCCTCGCCGCCAAAGAAATCCGGGAACATCAACGCGCTGGCGAAGACCATCTCGCCGATGCCCAGCGTGATCATGGCGAACGTCGTGCCCGACTTCTTGGTAGTGACGTAGCCGAAGATCACGCCGAACAGCGCGCCGCCCAGGCCGCCCGCAACGGGCAGCAGCGCCACGGCCAGCGGCCCGGCGATGCCCAGCGCTTGCATGGCGCCGATCTTGTTCAGCGCGTGCACCGCCATGAAGGCGCCCAGGCCCGAATAGACCGCGTGCCCGAACGACAGCATGCCGGACTGCCCCAGCAGCATGTTGTACGACAGCGCGAAGATGATCATGATGCCCATCTGCGAGAGCAGCGTGATCGCAAAACCCTGCGACCAGATGAGCGGCAGTACGATCATCACCAGTGCCGTCGTGCCCCAGATCAGCCAGCGCGCCAGGTTGACGGGCTTGAACCGCATCGTCCGCGCACGATCGTTGGGCGGCAGTGTTGCCTGTTGTTGCGCTTGTGGGTGCATGGTCCGTTCCATTTAGCTCTCCCGCGTACCCATCAGCCCGCGTGGGCGGAAGATCAGCATCAGCACCAGCAGCAGATACGGCAGCACCGGTGCGACTTGCGCAATCGTGAGGTTCCAGACGGAGATAAGCGGCACGTCCGGATTGAGCGTGACGCCAATCTTGGCCAGCACGCTGGTCACCGAAATATCGAGCGTGACTGCAAAGGTCTGGATGCAGCCGATGAGCAGCGAGGCGATGAACGCGCCCACCAGTGAGCCCATGCCCCCCACCACTGCTACCACGAAGACGATGGACCCGACCGCCGCTGCCATCGACGGCTCCGTCACGAAGGCATTGCCGCCAATCACCCCGGCCAGCCCGGCCAGCGCGCAACCGCCGCCGAACACCAGCATGAACACACGCGGCACGTTGTGGCCGAGTGCTTCCACCATGTCCGGATGCGTAAGCGCCGCTTGAATGACCAGCCCGATGCGCGTGCGCGTAAGCAACAGGAAGATGCCCACCAGCATCAACAGCGACACCAGCATCATGAACGCACGGTACTTCGGAAATGACGAGGTGAACAGCGTGAACAGCGGGCCATCCAGCGCTTCCGGCACGCGGTATGGCACGGCCGGCAGGCCCCACACCAGCTTCACGCCTTCTTCAATGAGATAGGCCAGGCCGAAGGTGAACAGCAGTTCGGCGACGTGGCCATAGCGGTGCACCGTGCGCAGGCCGAAACGCTCGACCACCGCACCCAGCGCGCCCACCAGCAGCGGCGCCACGATCAACGCGGCCCAGAAGCCCAGATAGCCGCTGACCACGTAGGCGAAATACGCGCCCAGCATGTAGAAGCTGGCGTGCGCAAAGTTGAGAACGCCCATCATGCTGAAGATCAGCGTCAGGCCCGAAGACAGCATGAACAGCAACAGCCCGTAGCTGATGCCGTTCAAGAGATTGATGACTAGGAATTCCACGCGACAGCCCTTTCAGCGGGGGCCTGGGCCAAAACCGCCGGCCCATGGCACCCGTTTAAAACATCGCCGCACGATAGCATCGCGCGGCCCTTCGGCGCACCACCTACGGCCTTATTGCGGACGCTTCATCTGGCAGGAGGTTGGCTGCGACGCAACGTACTGATCGAGCACCGCGTCGGTCTTCCAGCCGTAGCCGGTGTTTTCCTGGTCGAACTTGACGTTCTTGCCGTTGGTCTTTTCCCAGGTGGCGATGTAGAGCGGCTGCTGACCCTGGTGGTCGGATGCGCGCATCTCGAAGCTGCCGTTCAGGCTGTCGACCTTCATGCCTTCAAAGGCCTTGGCCACCTTGGCCGGCTCGATCGACTTGGTCTGCTTGACGGCCTTGGCGAGCATAGCGATGCCCGTGTACGACGCCATGAGGTAGTAATCGTCGTTGTACTTCTTCTTGTAGCCTTCAACGATATCGGCGCCCTTGTAGCCGTCGTTGTTGACGTTCCAGTAGCCGACGTACTTCACATGGTCTGCACCAGCTGACCCCATGGCAGTCGGCACGCCGGTGGTGGAAGCGTAGTACGTGTAGAAATTGGCGTTCAGGCCCGCATCCTTGCCGGCCTTGATGAGCAACGCCAAGTCGCTTCCCCAGTTGCCGGTGATGACCGTATCCGCGCCGGACGATTTGATCTTCGACACGTACGGCGAGAAGTCCTTCACCTGTGCCAGCGGGTGCAGGTCTTCACCGACGATCTCGATATCCGGGCGCTTGCGCTTGAGGTATTCCTTGGCCGCGCGCGCCACCTGGTGACCGAACGAGTAGTTCTGGTTGATCAGGTAGACCTTCTTGACCTTCGGGTCCTTGGCCAGATAGCTGGTCAGGGCCTCCATCTTCATGTCGGAGTTGGCGTCCAGGCGGAAGTGCCAGTAGTTGCACTTGCTGTTGGTCATGTCCGGGTCCACCGCCGCGTAGTTCAGGTAGACGATTTCCTTGCCCGGATTGCGCTCGTTGTACTTGGCGACGGCGTCTTCCAGCGCCATACCGACGCTCGAGCCGTTGCCCTGCACGATGTAGTGGATGCCCTGGTCGGCCACCTGCTTGAGCACGGTCAGGCTTTCCTGCGGCGACAGCTTGTTGTCAAAGCCCACCACCTCGAACTTGGTACCGTCGCCGGCCCAGTTCTTCTGCGTGGCGAGATCGGCGATGTACTGCCAGCTGCGCAGCTGGTTCTGGCCCAGCGCGCCCATCAGGCCAGAGAGCGGGTCGATCCAGGCAATCTTGACGGTTTCGGCGGCGGACGCTGCGGTGGGCGCCACTGCCCCACCCATCGCCGCGACACATGCAACAGCCACCACCAACGGACGGAACTTCGCCATGCGTGTCTCCTTCATGTGGTGGAGCGCCAGCGAGTCACTCGTCCGCACGCCGCTGATGGGCGCGTCGGCTGCTTGCGTCTCCGGGTTGCAACGCGCTCGGGGCTTCATCCCGCTGCATCACTGTGCGGCGGCTGGCCCTGATCCGGTTGTCTTACGTCCGCCGTCCTCGTGCGTGGCCTTTTGCCGGTGCACGGGCGGCGGTTTCTGTTTTGTGTTGCGTCCCTACACCTGCTGCGTGGTCGGGAACTGGTAGTCCTTGAACTGCTCGCGCAGCTTCAGCTTCTGCATCTTTCCTGTCGCTGTCAGCGGAATCTCGGTCACGAACACCACGTCATCCGGAATCCACCACTTGGCGATCTTGCCTTCGAAGAACTTGAGCATCTCCTCGCGCGTCAACTCGGCGCCCGCCTTCTTCATCACCACCAGCAACGGGCGCTCGTCCCATTTGGGGTGATGGATGGAGATGCACGCCGCCATATGTACGGCGGGGTGTGCAGCTGCCACGTTCTCCACGTCAATGGACGAGATCCATTCGCCGCCGGACTTGATCACGTCCTTGCTGCGGTCAGTGATCTGCATGTAGCCGTCGGGGTCGATGTTGGCCACGTCACCCGTCGGAAACCAGCCGTCAACCAGCGGCGACACATCGTTACGGTAGTAGCTCTGGATGGTCCACGGCCCGCGCACGTAGAGATCGCCGAACGCCTTGCCATCCCACGGCAACTCGTGGCCTTCGGCATCGACGATCTTCATCTCGACGCCGTAGATGGCGCGGCCCTGGCGCTCCAGCACGTGCTGCTTGGCGTCGTCGGGCATATCGGCGTGCTTGGCCATCAGCTTGCAGGTGGTGCCCAGCGGCGACATCTCGGTCATGCCCCAGGCGTGGATCACCTCTACGTCCAGCGCGTTCAGCGTGCGGATCATGGCCGGTGGCGCGGCGGAACCGCCGATCACCGTCTTGCGGAAGGTCGAGAACTTCAGGTTGTTGGCCTGCACGTGCTGCAACAAGCCAAGCCACACCGTCGGCACGCCAGCCGAGAAGCTCACCTTCTCCTGCTCAAACAGCTCGTAGAGCGAAGCGCCATCGAGTTTCGGCCCCGGAAAGACCAGCTTGGCGCCCACCAGCGGCACCGAATACGGCAGGCCCCACGCGTTCACATGGAACATCGGCACCACCGGCAGGATCACGTCCTGCGCGGAGCACCCCAGCGCATCCGGCATGGCCGACGCATACGAGTGCAGCACGGTCGAGCGATGCGAATACAGCGCGCCCTTCGGGTTGCCCGTCGTGCCCGACGTGTAGCACAGGCTGGAGGCGGTGTTCTCGTCGAACTGCGGCCAGGTGTACTCGGCGCTCTGCGCGTCCAGCAGCTCTTCGTAGCAGAGCATCGGCACGCTAGAAGTGGGCATGTGCGCGCGATCGGTCATCGCCACCCAACCCTTCACACCCGGGCAATGCGGCGCAATGCCCTCGACCAGCGGCACGAACGTCAGGTCAAAGAAGACGTATTGATCGTCCGCGTGGTTGACGATGTAGGCGATCTGATCAGCAAACAGCCGCGGGTTGATGGTGTGGCACACCGAGCCCGAGCCCGACACGCCGTAGTAGATTTCCAGATGACGGTAGCCGTTCCAGGCCAGCGTACCGACACGCTCGCCGGGCTGCACGCCCAACGCGGCCAACGCATTGGCCAGTTGCTTGGAACGGTCTCGCACTTGCCGATACGTGGTGCGATGGATATCGCCCTCCACGCGGCGCGACACAACCTCAGTCGAACCGGAATTACGCGCGGCATGCTCGATGATGGTCGAGATGAGCAACGGCGTGCTCATCATTTGTCCCATTAGGGGCAAGGGGGCCATCGTGTCTCCTAGAAAAACTGAACAACCGTTCTATTTTTTGGCCGATTGTTCCCGTGATCGCCTAACGCGTCAACGGGATATTGTTGTGCGCTGCCGCATCAGCCCCCATGTTTACCCCGCCAGCTGAAAAACCCTGCGAACCGTTGTGGTGCAAGGCTTCGCAGGCTGCAGCTTTCTTTACTCGCAAGTACAATACGCGATAGCGTTGCTGCGTCTCAACATGGCGTTTTCCCTACGGTGAGTGCCCCTCTGCGCACCCCGTCACGTATAACAATTGACGGAACGGCACTGTTTTTGCGCCGTTTCTCGTGCTAGTCCGGTCGCCCCTCATGTCCACTTCTTCCGCCTCCTTGCCTGACGATTCCCTTGTGAGCGCCTTTGATTGGCCCGGCCGCCCCGCGGCGGCCCCGGGTTTCGCCGTGCTGGGCGAGCGTTTTCTGACGCGGTTGCCGCCGCAACCCATGCCAACGGGCGGTGCGCCATACCTGGTCGGCTTTTCACCGGACGCCGCCGCGCCGCTCGGGCTCACACGGGCCGCGCTGGAGTCAGCGGCCGCGTTGGACGTGTTTACCGGCAACGCCGTCGCCGCATGGAGCGACCCGTTTGCCACGGTGTATTCGGGCCATCAGTTCGGCGTCTGGGCCGGCCAATTGGGCGATGGGCGTGCGCTATTGCTGGCCGAACTGCAAACCGACAACGGCCCGTGCGAGGTCCAGCTCAAGGGCGCCGGCCGCACGCCCTATTCCCGCATGGCGGATGGACGGGCCGTGCTGCGCTCCTCCATCCGCGAGTTTCTGTGCTCCGAAGCCATGGCCGGGCTGGGCATCCCCACCACGCGCGCGCTATGCGTGACCGGCTGTGACGCGCCCGTGCGCCGTGAAGAAATCGAAACTGCTGCAGTCGTCACGCGCCTCGCGCCGTCATTCGTGCGCTTCGGCCACTTCGAACACTTTGCCGCGAGCGAAAAGCTGCCCGAACTACGCGCGCTGGCCGATTACGTGATCGACCGGTTCTACCCCGCCTGTCGCAGCGAAGCACAGCCGTACCTCGCCCTCCTGCGCGAAGTCGCTCACCGCACGGCTGAGTTGATGGCCGATTGGCAGGCCGTCGGCTTCTGCCACGGTGTGATGAATACCGACAACATGTCGATCCTGGGCCTCACACTCGACTACGGCCCATTCGGCTTCCTCGACGGCTTCAACGCCAACCACATCTGCAACCACTCCGACACCAGCGGCCGCTACGCCTACGCCCAGCAACCACAGATCGGCTACTGGAACCTGTTCTGCCTCGCGCAGGCCCTGCTGCCGCTGTTCGGCGAAGACCCCGACACCTTTGTCGCCTTGGACGACGAAGCGCAGGCCCAACCCGCCATCGACGCCGCACAGAACACGCTGATCACCTATCGCGACGTCTACAGCGCCGCCTTTTACGCACGCTACCGGGCCAAGCTGGGGCTCTCGACTGCGCACGACGAAGACGAAGCGCTCCTCGGCGACCTGTTCAAGCTGCTGCACAACCAGCGCGCGGACTACACCCTGTTCTTCCGCCACCTCGCCGAGGTGCGCCGTGACGACACGCCCGCCGCGGCGGAAGCCCGCACCGTGCGCGACTTCTTCTTCGATCGCGCGGCCGCAGACGTGTGGCTGGCCGCCTATCGGCAACGCCTGCAGTCCGAACCGCAATCCGATGATGAGCGCGCTGCCGCCATGCTGCGTGTCAACCCGAAGTACGTGCTGCGCAACCACCTGGCCGAGATCGCCATCCGCCGCGCGAAGGAGAAGGATTTCTCCGAGGTCGAACATCTGCGTGCCGTGCTGGCGCGCCCGTTCGACGATCATCCCGGCTTTGAGCACTACGCACAGCCGGCGCCAGATTGGGCGTCGTCGCTGGAAGTGAGCTGCTCGTCGTGATGGCGGACTGAGTCCGTGCTCTAATCCGCGCCTGTCAGGATCGCTGCCGCAGCACGACAAACACACACCGGTTGCCTACGAAGCCGCCGGCAATACCCAACAGGAGTCTCACCACCATGACCGTCCATAAGACCGACGCCGAATGGCGCGACCAACTCACCGACATCGAATACCGCGTCACCCGCGAAGCCGCCACCGAGCGGCCCTTCACCGGCAAGTACTGGGACCACTGGGAGCGCGGCGTCTACAACTGCGTGTGCTGTGGCACACCGCTGTTCGAATCGTCGACCAAGTTCGACGCCGGTTGCGGCTGGCCGAGCTACTTCCAGCCCATCAACGGCGAGGTGATCGCCGAGAAGACCGACCGCTCGCACGGCATGCTGCGCATCGAGGTGCAGTGCAAGAACTGCGGCGCGCACCTGGGCCACGTGTTTGAAGACGGCCCTGCGCCGACCGGCCTGCGGTATTGCATCAACTCGGCTGCGCTAAAATTCGGCGATTGATTTGTTCGCACAAGCCCACAGAAGCGCACCCCGCATGAAATTCCTGTTCGATCTGTTCCCGGTCATCCTGTTTTTTGCTGCCTTCAAGGTGGCCGGTATTTATGTGGCGACCACCGTCGCGATGGCCGCCACCGTGCTGCAGATCGCCTGGGTGTGGTTCAAGCACCGCAAGGTGGACGCCATGCAGTGGCTGTCGCTGCTCATCATTGGCGTGTTTGGCGGCGCCACGCTGATCTTCCACAACGAGACCTTCATCAAGTGGAAGCCGACGGTGCTGTATTGGCTGTTCGGGGTCGTGCTGCTGGGCAGCGTGGTGTTTGTCCGCAAGAACCTGATCCGCGCCATGATGGAGCAGCAGGTCACCCTGCCAGAACCGATGTGGGGTCGCTTAAACGCCGTGTGGGCCATCTTCTTCCTCGCCATGGGTTGTCTGAACCTGTATGTGGCGTACAACTTCGACACGGACGTCTGGGTCAACTTCAAGCTGTTCGGTTCGATGGGCCTGATGGTGGTGTTCATCATCGTCCAGAGCATCTGGCTGGCGCGCCACATGCAGGAGCGCCCCGCCAATGCTGCCAACGACGCCAACATCGGGGACGACCGCTGATGGCTGCAGATCCGCGCGAAATCGAACGCCTGCTGCGCGAGGCCTTCCAGCCGGACCACCTCGTCGTGGAAGACGACAGCGCCAAGCACGCCGGGCACGCCGGCGCAGCCTCGGGTGGCGGCCATTACAACGTCGATATTGTCAGCGCCGCCTTTGCCGGCAAGACCCGGGTGGCGCGCCATCGCATGGTGTATGATGCGCTGCGCACGCTGTGGCCGGCGGCAATCCATGCCCTGGCAATCCGCGCTGTCACTCCTGAAGAAAACACGTAAGCGCCTTCTACGCTCACTCGTCCTTCCCTCGAACGCAATCCCATGAAGATTTCCAGCCTCACTGCCAGCCTGCTGGCTGTTGCCCTTGCTGCGATCGCTGCACCGGCCCTGGCCCAGAACGCCGCCGTCGTCAACGGCAAGGCCATCCCGAGCGCCAAGGTGGACGCGCTGATCAAGAAGTCGGGCCAACCCGAATCGCCGGAGCTGCGCAACAAAGCGCGCGACATGCTGATCGACCGCGAACTGATCGAGCAGGACGCCCTCAAGCGCGGTCTGCTGGAGCGTGAAGACGTGCAGGAACAGCTCGCCCAGTCCCGCCTGAACGTGCTGGTGGCCGCCGAGTTCGAGGACTACGTCAAGAACAGCCCCACCACCGACGAAGAACTGCACAAGCAGTACGACAAGATCAAGGCGCAGTTCGGCAACGGCAAGGAGTACCACGCTCACCATATCCTGGTGGACAAGGAAGCCGACGCGAAGGCCATCATCGCCAAGCTCAAGGGCGGCGCCAAGTTTGAAGACATTGCCAAGGCCCAATCGAAGGACAAGGGATCGGGCGCCAACGGCGGCGATCTGGACTGGGCCAACCCGGGCACCTACGTGCCGGAATTCTCGGCCGCCCTGACTGGCCTGAAGAAGGGTGAGATCACCCAGACGCCGGTCAAGACGCAATTCGGCTGGCACGTGATCCGCCTGGACGACACCCGCGACGCGAAGATCCCGTCGTTTGAAGACGTCAAGCCGCAACTGCTCGAAATGATGATGGGCGACCAGAACTGGCAGCGTGCCAAGTTCCAGGCCATGCTGAAGGACCTGCGCGAAAAGGCAAAGATCCAGTAAGCACAGCCCGTTGGGGCAGTGAAAAAAAGGGGCCGCGTGCCCCTTTTTGATTTGATGGACAGGACATGTCGTACGCCGCCCGCAAATCCCCATCCACGCTCATGTTCTTTTGAAGTGTTTGCTGAAAAGCATTGTAATTTGTCCCATAATGTGCGCCCACGTGCGCCGGCGTTGCACTGCTTCGGTGCACTCAAGAACGTCTGAAAACCAACCACGCCAGCACGGGCACATCCCGCCCGCCGCCAGAGCGAAACCACCCAAAAGGAAACAGGAGATCCTTATGTCCAGCTTCAAGCATGCCCTCCGCATTGCCGCGCTTGCTGCCATCCCGATGGCACTGCTGCAAGCCGCACCGGCACTGGCCCAGGCCACCAAGTCGGTCGACGTGCTGGCCATCGTTGAGCACCCGGCGCTCGACGCCATCCGCGACGGTGCCAAGGAACAGCTCAAGGCCGAAGGCTTTGACGCCGGCAAGAACCTGAAGTGGGAATACCAGAGCGCGCAAGGCAGCACCGCCACCGCCGCGCAGATCGCCCGCAAGTTCATCGGTGACAAGCCGGATGCGATCATCGCCATTGCCACGCCGTCGGCGCAGGCCGTTGTGGCGGCGACCAAGTCGATCCCGGTGGTGTACTCGGGTGTGACGGACCCGGTGGCCGCGCAACTGGTCAAGAGCTGGGCGCCGACCGGCACCAACGTGACCGGCGTGTCCGACAAGCTGCCGCTGGACAAGCAGATCGCCCTGATCAAGCGCGTGGTGCCGAATGCCAAGCGCGTGGGCATGGTCTACAACCCGGGTGAGGCCAACTCGGCCGTGGTCGTGGAAGAGCTGAAGAAGCTGCTGCCCGCCGCAGGCCTGACGCTGGTGACATCCGCTGCGCCGCGCACCGTAGACATCGCCCCGGCTGCCAAGAACCTGATCGGCAAGGTCGACGTGATCTACACGAACACCGATAACAACGTGGTGTCGGCGTATGAATCGCTGGTGAAGGTGGCCAACGAAGCGAAGATCCCGCTGGTGGCCGGCGATACGGACAGCGTGAAGCGTGGCGCCATCGCAGCGCTGGGCATCAACTACTTCAAGCTCGGCCAGCAGACCGGCAAGGTCGTCGCGCGCATCCTGAAGGGCGAGAAGCCGGGCACGATCGCCTCGGCCGGCAGCACCGACCTGGAGCTGTTCGTGAATGAGAAGGCCGCCAAGCAACAAGGCGCAACCCTGTCGGCAGACCTGCTGAAGGACGCCAAGGAAGTCATCAAGTAAGTCGCAAGGCGCCGGCTGCTCCACCCTGCGGAGATGGCCGGCGCGGGTCATGGCAGCCCGGACCAAGACGCGGCTATCCGCCGCATAATGGCCGGGCGCTCGCGCTTTACCCTCAAGCGTCCCCATTCATTGCACACCGGCCGGTGCCCAACCACCGCGCTCTACCCTGTCATGTCACTGTTTTCATTGCTCGGCGCCCTGGAGATCGGCTTGATCTTCAGCCTCGTGGCGCTCGGGGTGCTGATCTCCTTCCGCATCCTCAACTTCCCAGACCTCACCGTTGACGGCAGCTTCCCCATGGGCGGCGCGGTAGCGGCCACGCTCATCGCCGGCGGACACGATCCGTTCACGGCGACCCTGTTTGGCACGCTGGCCGGCGCCTTTGCGGGCTTCGTCACGGGCTGGCTCAACGTGCGCCTGAAGATCATGGATCTGCTCGCCAGTATCCTGATGATGATCGCGCTGTACTCGGTCAACCTGCGCATCATGGGCCGCCCGAACGTGCCGCTCATCTCCGAGCCGACGGTCTTCTCGCTGCTGCAACCCGAGTGGATGCCCGATTACGTCTTCCGCCCCGTGCTGCTTGCCGTGGTCGTGGTTATCGTCAAGCTGCTGGTGGACTGGTTCTTCTCCACGCAGATCGGTCTGTCGCTGCGTGCGACGGGCGCCAACCCGCGCATGGCCCGCGCTCAGGGCGTGGCCACGGGGGCCGCGACGTTGGCCGGCATGGCGCTGTCCAACGCGTTGGTCGCCCTGGCTGGCGCGCTCTACGCGCAAACGCAAGGCGGCGCCGACGTGTCGATGGGTATCGGCACGATCGTGATCGGCCTGGCCGCCGTCATCATCGGCGAGACGGTGCTGCCGGCACGCCGCCTGGTGCTGACCACGCTGGCCGTGGTGGTGGGTGCGATCCTGTATCGCTTCTTCATCGCCCTGGCGCTCAATAGCGATTTCATCGGCCTGCAGGCGCAGGATCTGAACATGGTGACCGCCGCACTGGTGGTGATCGCGCTGGTGCTGCCGGGTGTGCGCCGCAAGGTGTTCGGCAAGTTCGCCAAGACCGCCACCAAGGGGAACTGACATGCTGAGCGCACAAGGACTCACCCTCACTTTCAACGCGGGCACGCCCATCGAGACGCGCGCACTGCGCGGTCTGTCGCTGGAGATCCCCACCGGTCAGTTCGTAGCCGTGATCGGCTCGAACGGCGCCGGTAAGTCGACGTTCCTGAACTCCATCAGCGGCGACTACCTCGTCGACTCCGGCCGCATCACCATCGACGGCGAAGACGTTACGCGCAAGACCGCGTGGCAACGCGCCGACAAGGTCGCCCGCGTGTTCCAGGACCCAATGGCCGGCACCTGCGAGAACCTGACCATCGAAGAGAACATGTCGCTGGCCATGTGCCGCGGGCAGCGTCGCGGCTTCAAGTTTGCGACCAACCGCAAGTGGCGCGAGATCTTCCGTGAGCAACTGCGTCGGCTGGATCTGGGGCTGGAAAATCGGCTGACCGATCGCATCGGCCTGCTGTCCGGCGGCCAGCGCCAGGCGGTGAGCCTGCTGATGGCCTCGCTGCAGCCGTCGCGCATTCTGCTGCTGGACGAGCACACCGCCGCGCTGGACCCGAAAACGGCAGCCTTCGTGCTGGAGCTGACCGCCAAGATCGTCTCGGAAAGCAAGCTGACGACGATGATGGTCACGCACTCCATGCGCCAGGCGCTCGACTACGGTGACCGCACGGTGATGCTGCACCAGGGCAACGTGATCCTCGACGTGCAAGGCGAGGAGCGCAAAGGCCTGGACGTGCCGCACCTGCTACAGAAGTTCGAGGAAACGCGCGGCGCCAAGGTGGACGACGACGCGCTGCTGCTCGGCTAACTCAACGCATCCACATCACGCACCAGCGGGCTCCCTTAGTGGAGCCCGCGACATTTCCAGCCCATGAGCAAGGTACGACGTCCCGCCATCAGCATCGCGCCCGATCAGCACGCGCAGGACGCGCGCCCGCTTTCGAAGGGGCAACGGTCATTCAATGCGCTGATCAAGCAGATAGAGAATCGGCGCGGACGACTCGCAAGCTGGGAAGCGACAACGACGCAATTCCAGGCGCGCTATGCAGGCGAGTTTCTGCCGCTGAAGCGCACCTGTACCGCGTTGCAAATCCGGATGGTCCGCGGCCTGGACGAGGCCTATGAGCACGAGGGCCTCACCAAGCCGGAGCGCCGCAAAATCTCCGCGCTCATCGTCGATCTGGCGGGTAGCTTGATCGGCGAAGACGCCACCCTCAAGCCCCTCTACAACAAGTACAGCGGGTCGGATTTCGACCGTGAAGCCGCCGCGCAAGCTGCGGAGATGAAATCGCGCCTGGAGGCCGTGCTCGGTGTCGATCTGGGCGATAACGCGGATGTAGCTTCACACGAAGCGCTGCTGCAACGCGCCCGAGCCCACATCAAGGAACAGGCCGCCAAGAAAGCCGCAGTGGCAGCCAAGCGTGAAGCGCGACGAGCCGCCCGGGAAAAATCGCCGAAACAGCTTGCAGCAGAAGCGCGCGAGCAAGAGGAACAGGCACAAGTCAGCCTGTCCATCCGCGAGGTCTATCGCAAGCTCGCCAGCGCCTTACACCCCGACCGGGAGACCGACCCGAAGGAGCGCGAGCGCAAGACGAAGCTCATGCAGCGCGTCAACGAGGCCTATGACAAGAGCAACCTGCTGCAACTGCTCGAATTGCAGCTTGAGCTGGAGCACATCGACCAGCGCGCGATCAACCACATCAGCGAAGCGCGGCTCACGCATTACAACGAGATCCTGAAAGACCAAGTGCGCGAGCTGGACCGGCAGATCCATCGTGCCGAACTGGGCTTCCGGCACACCTACGGCTACCACCAGCCGGGCGCGTTGTCTCCCGATGCGGTGTTGACGCACCTTGCCGCCAACATCGACGCGCTACACGAACGTATTCGCCATATCGAGCAAGACCTGGCCGCGTTTGATGACATCAAGCAACTGCGGCACATGCTGAAAACGCGCACGGCGTTTGATTGATCGCTTAGGCTGGCATGCCAAGCAAAACGGGCACCCTAAGGTGCCCGTTTTCATGACGACGATCGACGATGCGATCAGAACCGATGCTGCAAGCCCGCCGTCACCCCGATCTGGCTGTTGCCGTAGCCGACCACATCGCGCGACAGGCTGACGTTCTGGCCGTTCTTGGCCTTGGCATAGCCGGCAGACAGATACGCCGTCGTGCGCTTGGACAGCGCATACTGCCCGCGCACTGAGAACAGGATCGGATCGGCATCTGTGCCGTCCTTGATGTTCTGCTTGTACACCGCGCCGTACAGCGTGAACGCCGGCGTGAAGTCGTAGCTGGCGCCTGCCCAGTACATGTCGCTGCGCTGGCTGGCAGCCCCCGTGGTAAACGCACGCTTGTAGTTGCGGTAGCCCGCGAACAGCTTGAGCGCGCCAAAGTCGTAGCTCGCACCGGCATGAATGCCCTGGATGTAGTCGGTCGCATCCGCCGGCGTGGTGCTCGTGCCTGCACCGTTCTGGCGATCCCACGTGGCTGCTGCCGAGAAGCCGCCCACGCTGTAGCCGACACCCAGGTCGTATTTCGAGCTGCTCTTGAAGTTGCCCGCCACCTCGCCAAAGCCGACCGTTGCGCCCAGCTTCAGGCCACCGAACGTGCCGTCATAGCGCACCGCGTTGGAAGCGCGCGAGAACAGGCCGTCCTTGCGGTCGCCCGTTGCGGTGGACGACGTGGCCCACGAGTAGTTCGGCGCGTAGCCCATCGGGTCATAGGGCAGCATGAAGTCGTACGTCGTCGTGAAGGTGCGGCCGGCCACCACCTGGCCGAAACCGCCTGCCAGGCCCACCACGGCGCGGCGGTCGAACAGCGTGTTGTCGGTGTCCAGCTTGCCGGTGTCCACGGCGATGCCGCTCTCCAGGTTGAAGACAGCCTTCATGCCGCCGCCCAGGTCTTCCGTGCCGCGCAGGCCCCAGCGCGAGGTGTTCTTGCCGCCCGAGACCAGGCGCGTAGCGCTGCCGCCATTCGGGCCGGCGTGGTTCACGTACTCGATGCCTGAGTCGACGATCCCGTAGAGCGTTACGTTAGAGTATTGCGCGACCGCAGTGCCGGCCGTGGTGGCGAGCGCAACCGCCGCCAGCGCCATCGAAGTCTTGTTCATCAGGTCTCCCTTATTCGTTGTCCTTCCGCAAAGGCCGCCGTGCCGGGGCTTTGGGCGGGACGGATCGTATGAGGGACGCACTTTCAGTTCACTTTCGATTGCCGGGAAATTGGAGGGGTGTACTCAGGGCCAAACGGGGGTTTCCCCTAACTTCAAAACACAAGGGGATGCCTGTATCTCTCTGCGGCTTGTTGAGAGCAATCCGATATGCGCATCCTGTTGGTGGAAGACAACCTGAAGCTGGCCAGCACGCTGGAAGAAGCCCTGGGCCAGGCGGGCTTCACGGTCGATTGCGTGCATGACGGCCACGCGGCCGATCTGCTGCTCACCACACAGGACTACGCGTTGGCCATTCTCGACATCGGCCTGCCCCGCCTGGATGGACTGGAAGTGCTGCGCCGCCTACGCGCCCGCAAGAACCCGCTGCCGGTGATGATCCTGACGGCCCACGGCGCCGTGGAAGAACGCGTGCGCGGCCTGAACCTCGGGGCTGACGATTACCTTGCGAAACCGTTCGATCTGACCGAAGTGGAAGCGCGCGCCCGCGCCCTCATCCGCCGCAGCCACGGCCACGAAAGCACGCAATTGCAATGCGGCCCACTGCACTACGACGGCATCAGCGGCGCGTTCACGCTCAACGGCGAATTGCTCGCCCTCACCGGCCGCGAGCGTGCCGTGCTGGAAGTGCTGATGCTGCGCGACGGCCGCGCGGTCAACAAGGCGGCCATCTCGGAAAAGATCTTCAGCATCAACGAATCCGTCAACGCAGATGCGATCGAGATCTACGTGCACCGCCTGCGCAAGAAGCTCGATGGCAGCGGCGTGGCGATCGTCATGCTGCGCGGGCTCGGCTATCTGCTGGAAGCCACCCCATGAGAGCGGCCAGCCTGCGCCGGCAGCTCTCGTTGTGGTTGGTACTCCCGCTGTTGGGGCTGCTCGCGCTGGATGCTTGGCTGACATACACCCGTGCAATGACCGCAGCCAACGCGGCGTTCGATCGCACGCTGGAAGCGTCGCTCAAAGCCATGCGAGAGGGCGTGCGCCTGCGCGATGGGCATTTCGCCATCGACCTGCCCTACCTCGCGCTGGAAGTGCTCGAGTCGGAAACGGCCAGCAGCATCTTCTACCGATTGGCCGACGCCAAGGGCGCCACGCTCACCGGCTACGACGGCTTGCCGATGCCCAACGGCCGGCAGCCCCCGCCCTATCGCACCGTGTTCTATGACACAGCGTTCCGTGGCATGCAGGTCCGCATGGCTGCCCAGCCGGTGCCGATACGCGACATGCAATCTGCGCAGATCCAGGTGGTGTGGCTGCTGGTGGGCGAAACGCTGGAACCGCGCGAAGCCTTGGCGCACGAAATTCTCGCCGGCTCGCTGCAGCAGGAAGTGCTGCTGGTGGTGCTGGCCGTAGGCATCGTCTGGATGGGCGTGCGACGCGGGCTGCGGCCGCTGCGCCAGTTGAGCGAAAGCGTGGCGGCGCGCGGCACCGATGAACTCGCCCCGCTCCCGCAGCACGGCCTGCCGGCGGAGGTTGCTCCGCTGGTCGAGGCGATCAACCAGTACGTCGCACGCCTGCTGCGCATGCTGCAGGCCCGCAAGCGCTTCTTTGCCGATGCCGCGCATCAGTTGAAGACGCCGCTGGCCGTGATCCAGGCGCAGTCCGAGCTCGCCCTGCGCGAGCCCGACGGCGAACGCATCCGCCGCCATCTGCAGCCGCTGCACGGCACCGTGCGACAGGCCGCGCGCGGTGTACAGCAGTTGCTGTCGTTATCCCGCCTGGAGACCGACAGCGGCTACGCTCCGCAGCTTCAGCCACTGCGCCTCGATACATTGGCCGGCGACGTGGCCCTCGAACTGGCGCCCGTGGCACGTAAATCCGGCGTCGACCTCGGCTTTGAAGGCGATGCGCCCGTGACCGTGGCCGGCGAACCACAATGGCTGCAGGAGCTGGTGGGCAACCTGCTCGACAACGCCATCCGCTATGCCGGCAAGGGCGCGCGTGTCACGCTGCGCGTCAAACGCCAGGCGATGGCGATGTTTGGCGAGCAAGCCGTGCTCCAGGTGGAAGACGATGGCCCCGGCATTGCCGTGCCCGAGCGCGATGCGGTGTTCGGGCGTTTCTATCGTGGCGCCGCATCGGAAGGCCACGACGGTAGTGGCCTGGGTCTGGCCATCGTGCGCGAGATCGCCCGCGTGCATGGCGGCACGGTCGCCTTGTCGGAAACGCCGGGCGGCGGGCTGACCGTAAGCGTCTACCTGGCGCTCGCATTGGCCGAAGACGCCGTGGCCTGATCGCCGGTTGCTGCAAGACAACATCGTTTTTTCGGCGACCCTGCGGCGTGCCACATGGCGTGCACCGTTTGCGTGACGACGCGGCGCACCATTTCCAGGCAGCTTCGCCAAGGCGCCCGCCCGGCCGAAATTGGTTCCATCCGCACACCGTGATGCCCGCCGCATATGTGCTGGCGGCGACCTACACTCTGAACACGCCCCGCCATCACCCGATCGGCCGCCGAGCTTGCTCGGGCAAGGCATCCGGGGTTTTCCCTATTGTGGTGCCGCAGGCCCGCACGCCCATTGGCTGTGCTTGCCGCGCCGCCTGAAATGGCTCCATCAAATAACCAGGATTGGGTCCACTTGGCAGAACAATGAGCCGCTATAGTCCATCAACAATTCGTCACAACACGGCATGTTGACCGAACCGAACGGATCGGAGAACGGCAGGAGGCAGCAATGAAGACCGACGACGTGATCGTCAGCTTTCGCGGTGTACGCAAGACGTATGACGGCGAGACCCTCGTGGTCAAACACTTGGATCTCGACATCTACCAGGGCGAGTTCCTCACCTTGCTCGGCCCCTCCGGCTCGGGCAAGACCACGTGCCTGATGATGCTGGCCGGCTTTGAATTCCCCACCGGCGGCGAGATCCGCCTGGAAGGCGCGCTGCTCAACAACGTGCCGCCGCACAAGCGCAACATCGGCATGGTGTTCCAGAACTACGCGCTGTTCCCGCACCTGACGGTGGCGCAGAACGTGGAATACCCGTTGACCGTGCGCAAGCTGCCCGCCGCCGAGCGTGCCGACCGCGTGCACAAGGCACTGCAGATGGTCCGCATGGAAGGCTTCGCCAAGCGCTACCCCGCGCAGCTCTCCGGCGGCCAGCAGCAGCGCATTGCCCTGGCCCGCGCGCTGGTATTCGAGCCCAAGCTGGTGCTGATGGACGAACCGCTGGGCGCGCTCGACAAGCAACTGCGCGAACACATGCAGTACGAACTGAAATCCCTGCACGAAAAGCTCGGCGTGACCTTCGTCTACGTAACGCACGACCAGGGCGAGGCGCTCACCATGTCCGACCGCGTAGCCGTGTTCGACAAGGGCATCGTGCAGCAGCTCGACACGGTGGATAGCCTGTACGAACGCCCCTGCAACGAGTTCGTCGCCAACTTCATCGGCGACAGCAACACGCTGCGCGGCACCGTCACCCGCATCGACGGCGATTACTGCGAGCTGCAGCTCAACGACGGCGCCCGCATCGTGGGCCGCAACATCGCCGGTGCCAGTGTGGGCGCCACGGCCACGGGCTGCATCCGCCCCGAACGCATGCGCCTAGCGGAAGGCGCATCCGCTGCCGGCAATGCGATCACTGGCCAGACACGCGGCCTCGTCTACTTTGGCGACCACGTGCGCATGCGCTGCGCCCTGCCCGACCAACCCGAATGCTTCGTCAAGGTGCCACTGGGCACGCGCGCGCTCGAAGGCTTTACGCCCGGCGCGCCGATCCAGCTGGAGTTCGCACCCGAGCACCTGCGCGTTTTTGCCTGACCCGTCGTACGACCACAACCACAAGCCGTAACCAGCCACAGCCAAAAGAGGAGCCAACATGAAACACATCACGAAGATGCGCTTGAGCCTGTTTGCCGGCGCGTTCGCCATTGCATTCGGTGCGCAAGCGGCAGAGATCACCGTCGTCAACTTCGGCGGCGCCAACGGCGACGCGCAGAAGGCCGCCTTCAACAAGCCGTTCGAAGCGCAGACCGGCAACAAGGTCACCGTGGTCGAATACAACGGCGAGCAGGCCAAGATCAAGGCCATGGTGGAAGCCAAGCACGTCAACTGGGACGTGGTGGAAGTCGAGTCCGGTGACATCGGCCGCGGCTGTGACGAAGGCCTGTACGAGAAGCTCGACTGGAGCAAGATCGCCAAGAAGAGCGACCTGATCCCCGAATCGCCCAGCACCTGTGGCGTGGGCTTCTTCGTGTGGTCGACGGCCATGGCGTACAACGCCGACAAGCTGAAGACCGCCCCCACCGGCTGGGCCGATTTCTGGGACGTGAAGAAATTCCCGGGCAAGCGCGGCATGCGCAAGGGTGCGCGCGGCAACCTGGAATTCGCGCTGATGGCCGATGGCGTGACGCCCAAGGAGGTCTACAAGGTGCTGGCCACCAAGGACGGCCAGAACCGCGCGTTCAAGAAACTCGATCAGCTAAAAGCGAATATCCAGTGGTGGGAAGCCGGCGCTCAGCCGCCGCAGTTCCTAGTGGCGGGTGACGTGGTGATGTCCACCGCGTTCAATGGCCGCATCGACGCCGCGCAACGCGAAGGCAAGAACCTCAAGGTGGTCTGGAACGGCAGCATCTACGACCTGGACTACTGGGCCATCCCGAAGGGCTCGCCCAACAAGGCGCTGGCCGAGCAGTACATCGCCTACACGCTGTCGCAGAAGCCGCAGCAGGAATACGCCAAGCACATCGCGTACGGCCCAGCCAATGTGGCAGCCATCAAGGCGCTCGATGCCAAGACGCAGGCCAACATGCCGAATTCGCCCGAGAACGCCAAGAACGCCGTGCTGCAGAACCTGCAGTTCTGGACCGACCACGGCGACGAGCTGGAACAGCGCTTCGCCTCGTGGGCATCGAAGTAACACCGTAGTGCAGTGACTGCGCGGACGCCCTGTCAACCCGGCATGGCGTCCGCCGGATGAATCTCCGCAGCATTTGGCGAGGGCAGCTTGAACACCATGACCATCGCGGCTGAATCGGTTCCGGAATCGACGGCCAAACTCAAACGCGAATTGAAGAGCGCTGAGGCGCGCAGGCGTGCCATGGCGCTGGCGCTGGTGGCGCCGCTCGCCATCTTCCTGCTGCTGATCTTCGTCGTGCCGATCGGCGCCCTGCTCACGCGCGCCGTGCAGAACCCCGAGGTGGCCGATGCGCTGCCCAAAACGGTGACCGCGCTGAAGGACTGGGACCGCAAGAGCCCGCCCGCCGATGCCGCCTACGCCGCGCTCGCCGCAGACCTCACCACCGTGAGCGAAGGCGAAGCCATGGGCGCCCTGGCCCGCCGCCTGAACGTTGAAATTCCCGGCTTCCGCTCGCTCGTCGCCAAAACCGCGCGCGCCATGCCGCTGGCTGATGACAACGGCAAGCCGCTCGTGCTCACGCCGGCCCAAACGCGCACCAAGCTCCTTGAACTCGACGAGCGCTGGGGCGACGCCACCTACTGGCAAGCCATCGCCAAGAATGGCAGCCGCACGTCGCCGTTCTACCTGCTCGCCGCGCTGGACCACCGGCAAGACGCCTTCGGCCACGTCGAAGCGACAGACCCGGACGAGCAGATCTACGTCACCGTGTTCGTGCGCACCTTCGTCATCAGCGCGATGGTCACGCTGTTTGCGCTGCTGCTCGGCTATCCGCTGTCGTACTGGATCGCCTCGCTGCCGGAGCGCCGCGCCAACCTCGTCATGGTGATGGTGCTGATCCCGTTCTGGACGTCCATCCTCGTGCGCGTGGCGGCGTGGATCGTGCTGCTGCAGAGTGAGGGCCTGATCAACCACGGGCTGATGGACCTCGGCATCATCAAGGAGCCGTTGGCGCTGCTGTTCAACCGCGTGGGCGTCTATATCTCGATGACGCACATCCTGCTGCCGTTCATGATCCTGCCGCTGTACAGCGTGATGAAGTCGATTCCGCCGACGTATCAACGTGCGGCTGTGTCGCTGGGCAGCCATCCGTTTGCCGCGTTCTGGCGTGTGTATGTGCCGCAGACGTATCCGGGCATCGGCGCCGGCGCGCTGCTGGTGTTCATCCTCGCGCTCGGCTACTACATCACCCCCGCGCTGCTGGGCGGCCCGAACGACCAGATGGTCAGCTACTACGTGGCCTACTTCACCAACGTCACCATCAACTGGGGCATGGCGTGCGCGCTGGGTGCGTTGCTGCTGCTCGCCACGCTGGTGTTGTATGCGGTGTATGGGCGCTTCACGCGACCCAAGGTTCGCGTTGGTTGAACGGAGAACATCGATCATGAAACTCGCCAAACCGATGTTCGCCCCGCACACCTCGCTCGTCGAGCGCGTCTGGTACTTCACGCTGCGCGGCCTGGCCGTGCTGACGCTGCTGTACCTCGTGCTGCCGGTGCTGGTGATCGTGCCGCTGTCGTTCTCGTCGAGCACCTTCCTCTCGTACCCGATCCCGAGCTATTCGCTGCGCTGGTATCAGAACCTCGTCACGTCCGATGAATGGCGCATGGCGGCCAAGAACAGCTTCATCGTCGCGCCTGCGGCCACGATTGTGGCAACGGTGCTTGGCACGCTGGCCGCTATCGGCCTGAACAAGGCGGACTTCCGCGGCAAGGGCCTGCTGATGGCGGTGCTGGTGTCGCCGATGATCGTGCCGGTGGTGGTCGTCGGCGTGGGCATGTATCTGTTCTTCGCGCCGCTGGGGCTGGCGAACACGTATATCGGGCTGATCCTCGCGCACGCAGCGCTGGGCGTGCCGTTTGTGGTGACGACGGTGTTGGCGACGTTGCAGGGGTTCAATCACAACCTAGTGCGGGCGAGCCTGTCGCTGGGCGCGAACCCGGTGATGACGTTCTTCCGCATCACCCTGCCCGTCATTGCACCGGGCGTGATCTCGGGGGCGTTGTTTGCCTTCGCGACGTCGTTTGATGAGGTGGTCGTGACGCTCTTCCTGGCCGGGGCGGATCAGGTGACGCTGCCGCGCCAGATGTTCACGGGCATCCGCGAAAACATCTCGCCCACCATTGCCGCGCTGGCGACGATTTTGATCGTGTTCTCGACGTGTCTGCTGCTGACGTTTGAGTGGCTGCGCGGGCGGGCCGCCGCCAAGGCCATCGCCTGACAGCGCCCGCACGCACTGCACGCCTTACGGAGAGACGAACACGTCCGTCCGGTTGGCGGTGTTGCCCGAGTTGGTCTGGATGAAGAACGGCACGAACTTCGTGCCAGCCGCCGCCAGCCCTGCGTAGTCGCCAATGAAGAACCCACGTGCCACCGGCGCGGTCCTCATGTCGAACGGGCCGGCCAGGTGCGTTTCGCTACCGAAAGACTGTCCGCCGTTGGTGGACGTCGTCTGCCAGTAGTCCGTCGGCAGCGTGGTCGTGTTGCCCGCCGCGAGGTTGCGGATGTCGTAGTACGTCACGGCCACGGTGCCGGCGGAGTTGACCTGCACCATCGCGTTGAAGGCCGCCTTGCCCGTCGGCGTATTGACCTGCTTGGGCGCGCTCCAGGTCTGGCCGCCGTCGGTGGAGGTGGACAGTGCGATATCGGCATGCGTGCCACCGCTGAAGCGCCCATCCTGCCAAACCACGTAGAGTTGCCCCGTGGCCGGGTCAATTGCGGGCTCGGGAATGATGTCGCCCGTGCGCAGCGCCTCGCCGGTGTTCGGATCCGTCACGGGCACAAACTGCAGGCTCGCGATGATCTGCGGCTTGCTCCAGGTGGCCCCGCCATCGGTGGATTTGACGAACGCTACGCTGTTGGTACTCGCCGCTGCCGATCTGCCGGGTGCGTGGATGTAGTTGAAGAAGTCATACAGCACGCCCGTCTGCGCATTGACGACGATCTGGTTGCCGATGGTCTGGTGCTCCGACGGCGTGTTCACCATCACGCTTGGCGCGCTCCAGGTCCGACCACCATCAACCGTCTTGGAAATGTAAGCCGGCCCACGAAACGCCAAGGCATGCTGGTTCGCATAGGGGTTGTCGTTAGGCAGCTCCAACCGGTCCCACACCGCATAGGCAACACCGCGCTTGACCGGGTCTGCCGTCACGGATTCCTTGTCGTTGAAGAACTGCACGCTCGGCTCGTTGTCGGCGATCAGCGTGGTCAGGTTGGTCCAGCTCTTACCGCCGTCCCGAGAGACCGCTGCGCCCACGGCGTTGTTGTTGCGGGAGTGATCAAACGAGATCGACACGGAATACGCCGTGCCGTCCGGCCCGAACGACACCCACGGATCGGACGCCCGTTCATAACCCAGTGCATTCGCGCCCGCACACGTGCTGAACGGCTGGGGTACCGGTGCCCAGGTCGCGCCGCCATCAAAGGACGCTGCGGACATCAACCCATGCGCACCACCATCAGACCATCGGTCTTGCTGCCACACGCCAATGTAGTTGGTCGGGTTGGCCGGGTTGACGGCCACGTAGGGCTCCACCTCGGCATTGACGTAATTCGTGCTGCCTGCGCCCCCACCCACGGTGCACCCGGCAAACGGGCTGGGGCCGGATACCAGCGTGGCCGCCCACGCGGCGGGGCTGATGATCAGGGCTGCCGTTAAGGTGCTTCTGCGCAGCAGCGCACTCCCTCGGTTACGAGACATGAAAACCTCCTCTTGCGGAGACAACTTTGTGGTGGACATCCCCCCAGTGTTCTCTTCGCTCCGTGCAGAGCCATGGCAAGGCCCTTGCATCTGGCCGTAACGTCCTCCCCGCTCGCCTACAACGGCGAGCCACCGCGAAAGAAGGCCCGGCGGAACTTGCCGGCTAAGCTTAGGAAATGCTTGCGAATGCCGCGTGAAGTTTTTTTCAATGCAGCACAAACCACGGCTTACGGTGCAGCGCAGCCAACCGCGCGCATCAAGACAGGCAAGCCATTGCGGCAACAACAGCCCGATGGGCGGCTTCATTCGCTGCGATGCGCAAGCCGCGTGCATTGGGGGATTGCCGATCCCCCATCTGGCTGAGTCGCACGAATGGGCTAACCGTAGGCTTCCGCCATTTATCGCGGAACGCGTTGACGGCCCACCGCCCGCGTTGGTCAATCGGTACTGAGCTCAACCGCCGGAGTTCAGAGCTCGACGTGCGGAGATTTTTCTCGGCGTGCCAAGCTCAGAACTCGACGTGCGGAGTTTTTTTCTCGGCGTACCGAGCTCAGAACCCGACGTGCGGAGTTTTTTTCTCGGCGTACCGAGCTCAGAACCCGACGTGTGGAGTTTTTTTCTCGGCACGCCGAGCTCAGGACTCGACGTGCGGAGCTTTTTTCTCGGCACGCCGAGCTCAGGACTCGACGTGCGGAGCTTTTTTCTCGGCGCACCGAGCTCAGGACTCGACGTGCGGAGCTTTTTTCTCGGCGTGCCGAGCTCAGAGCTCGACACGCGGAGTTCAGAACTCCGCAGCTGAAGTTCCGAACGCCGCGCGCCGACGGTTGCCTCGCTTAGAGGAACATCCCGCCCGAAGCCTCGATGCGTTGCGCATTGATCCAGCGATTGTCCGGCGACAGCAGCGAGGCCACCACGCCGCCGATGTCATCCGGCACCCCTGCGCGGCCCAACGCCGTGTTGGAAGCCACCATGGCGTTGAGGCTGGCGTTGTCACGCACGGCGCCGCCACCAAAGTCGGTCTCGATGGCACCCGGCGCGACCACGTTGACGGCAATGCCACGCGGGCCGAGTTCCTTGGCCAGGTAGCGCGTGAGGACCTCCACCGCGCCCTTCATTGCCGCATAGGCGCCGTAGCCCGGCAACGCAAAGCGCGCCAGCCCCGACGAGATGTTGACGATGCGGCCGCCGTCTGCCATGAGCGGCAGCAGGATCTGCGTGAGGAAGAACACGCCCTTGAAGTGCACGTTCATCAGTTCGTCGAACTGGGCTTCGGTGGTTTCCGCCACGGCGGCATGCACGCCAACGCCTGCGTTGTTGACAAGGTAGTCGAAGCGCTCGGCCTTCCATTGCGCCAGCACGCCGCGCACGGCATCGGCAAAGGCGGGGAAGGTGGCGATCTTGCCGGCGTCGAGTTGCAGCGCGGCGGCGCGGCGGCCCTGGGCAGTGAGTTCGGCCACCAGCGCGTCGGCTTCTGCGCGGTTGCTGCGGTACGTGAAGATCACGTCGGTGCCGCGCTGGGCCAGCTTCTGCACCATGTTCTTACCGAGGCCACGGCTGCCGCCGGTCACGATGGCGATGGGGGTGCGGTTCTGCGTCATGTTGCTCTCCTGGGTTGTCGATCGGTGGGTGGTGCGGCGGGTCTGCAGCGCACCGTGAGAGCATGGTATTGGGCGATAAACGCAGAATAAATCTCGACTATCCTATTGCTGTGTTTGCCTACATATAACAATCAACCCGCCATTGCCATGTCCACCAACCGACTCGAAGCCATGCAGATCTTTGTGCGCGTGGCAGAACTCGCCAGCTTTACGCGTGCAGCCGAGGCGCTGAGCATCCCCAAGCCAGCGGCCTCGGTGGCGGTACAGCAACTGGAAACGATGCTTGGCACGCGCCTGTTGCACCGGACCACCCGCAAGGTGCAGCTCACGCAAGACGGCCAGGCGTTCTACGAGCGCTGCCAGGACTTGCTTGCGGACATGGACGAGCTGCAGACGATGTTCCGCCAGAGCCCGCAGGCGCTACGCGGGCGCTTGCGCGTGGACATGCCGGTGGGCGTGGCGCGCCGCATTGTCATCCCCGCCCTGCCTGCCTTTCTGGACGCGCATCCCGATCTGGAAATCGAACTCTCCAGCACCGACCGCCGCGTTGACCCGGTGCGCGAAGGCTTCGATTGCGTGCTGCGCATCGGCACGCTCACGGACAGCAGCCTGATTGCCCGACCGCTCGGCCAGTTGCATCAAGTCAACTGCGCCAGCCCCGGTTATCTCGCACGCTATGGCACGCCGAAAACGCTGGAAGACCTCGACCACCATCGCATCGTCCATTACGTGCAGACGTTGGGCACGAAATCGCCCGGGTGGGAGTACACAGTGGACGGCCGCCCCGCGTTTCGGCCGATGCGAGGTGCGGTGACGGTCAATTCGGCCGAGAGCTATGACGCGGCGTGCCGCGCGGGGCTGGGGATGATTCAGGCGCCGGTGTATGCCGGGCTGTCGTCCGCCATTGAAGACGGCACGCTGGTGGAGGTGCTGCCCGAGTTCCGGCCGCCGCCGATGCCGGTGTCGTTTGTGTATCCGAACCGGCGGAATTTGCCGGTGCGGGTGCAGGTGTTTATGAACTGGATGGGGGAGTTGCTACGGCCGTATCTGGAACCGCTGGCCTCCAGTTCGTAGCGTCTCCGGCTCAGAGCCGGTGTAGTCTCACAGCTTGCCGCAGCCTGCTGCCCCACCCTACCTCGTCATGAAAGCTCTCCAACACGGTGCCATCTGCACGCTGCTCGCCTGCAGCGTCGCCATCGCGTCTCCCGATGAAGATCGGCTCGGCAAGCCGCAAGGCTATCCGCTTGCGCCAAGCGCCGCACGCATCCACGAGGCCCAATACATCGTGGGCGCCTTCAGCGGCATGGACCGTATCTCGCCGTCTTGCGACCTTGCGCCGGCCGACAACCCGACGCCACTCAAGATCGCAGCACAGGAGGCGGATGTCCGGTATCGCTTCCGCAACCATGACTACACGCTGGCCGACTACATGGAGCATCAGCGCGCGACCGCGGTGCTGATCGTTCAGGACGGCGTCATCCTGGCCGAGCATTACGGCTACGACCGCACGCAAGACATGCGCATGCTGTCCAACTCGATGGCCAAGACGTTGGTGGCGCTTGCCATCGGCAAGGCGCTGGAGGACGGAAGCCTGCACTCGCTGGACGACCGCGTTGACCAGTACGTGCCCGGGCTTGCGGGCACGCTGTATGGTGCAACGCGCATCATTGATCTTCTGCGCATGGCCTCCGGTGCGAAGTACGTCGAGGACTACACGCCCACCGATGATCGGGCGCGCTTCCTCAAGACCGCAGCCAAGCAAGGCGTGCTCGCGGCAGCCGCGCAGGTCAACGAGCGCGCCGACGCACCGGGCACGCGCTTCAACTACGCGGGCGCGCAGACCGAAGTGTTAGCGCTGGTGCTGCAGGCGGCCACGCAGCGCAGCCTGTGCGACTTCGTTGACGACAAGCTATGGAAGCCGATGGGGGCACAGGCGAAGGCAACCTATCTTGTGCGCGAATCCGACGGATCCGCATTTGCCCAGGGCGGCTTCAATGCGACGGCTCGGGACTACGCGCGCCTCGGATCCATGCTGGCCAACGATGGCGTGGTGCAAGGCCGGCAAGTCGTGCCTCGCGCGTTCCTGTTGGACATGACCGACGCATCGCGCCAGCCCGAGCCATTTCGCCCTGGGCAGATGGTCTATCACGGCAACCGCTACTACGGCTATGGCTTCCAGGTCTGGCTTTTGCCGGGACAAGCGCGGCGGTTCGTGCTGCTCGGCATCCACGGACAGGCGATCTACGTGGACCCGCAATCCCGGCTGACCATGGTCCATCTTGCGGTGGGGCAAGACGCGTCGGGCGATGCGAGCGGCGCCCATTTGGGCGCAGAGCGGGAGGCTTTGTGGCGCGGCGTCGTGGAGAAGTTTGGCCGCTGAACCGCGCGGCTGATATGGCTGCCCACCACCGCAATCCGTGAAGCGCCAAGAAAATGCGCCGAGATCACCTCGGCGCTTTTTTTCGGCACGCTGGTTGCGACCACAACCCAGCACGCCCGTGCCTTGCCTGAAGCCATCGATCATCGGAGGAAAATTCGCCATGAGCTACGGAAGATTCGCCATCATGATCGTGGCGTCCACCATCGTCATGTTCGGCCTGATGTACTTGAACACGTACGCGTTGGAGCACGTCCTGTGGAGTCAGACGCGGATGTGGATGGCCCTTCTGATGGGCGCGACGATGGCAGTCGTCATGCTGGCGTTCATGTGGCAGATGTATCCGCAGCCCCGCGTGAATGTGGGCATCGTGATTGCGGCTGCGGTGGTCTTTGCTGCATCGCTGTGGTTGGTGCGCAGCCAGCAAACCGTGGATGACGTGTCCTACATGAGCGCGATGATCCCGCATCACTCCATTGCCATCATGACGAGCGAACGCGCCCATATTCGAGACCCGCGCGTGCGCAAGCTGGCTGACGGCATCATCCGCGCGCAGGTGAAGGAAATTGGAGAAATGAAAGCGCTCATTGCGGACCTGCAGCGCAACCCTCCGCCGCCCAATGCGCCGGATATTCCGAGTTATCGCAAGCGCGGTGATCCGCCGCCGCAGCCGGAGTGAGCATGCCGCCCGCAGGGAATGCGCCACGCAAGAAAAAGTACGCGCTGAGGTCGCCGCCGATTACTGCGCCGGCTTGTCACTCCGCGCCTTGAGGTTCATCCGCAGCGCTTCGCTCATCGGCATGCTGAGGTTGGCACCGGCAGGCGGAATGGGCGATTCAAACCATCGCTTGTAGAGCTGCGTGAGTTCGCCGGTTTTCATGAGGCGCGCGATGGTGCCATCCACGAGCTTCTTGAATGCAGGGTCATCCTTGCGAACCATGCAGGCGTACGGTTCTACCTGCAAGGTGTCTCCTACCACTTCAAGCGAGGACGGGTTTGCTGAGTTGGCGCGCAGCCCGTACAGCAGCACGTCGTCCAGCGCCAATGCAGACGCGCGCCCGCTTTCCACAAGCTGCAGCCCTTCTGCATAGTCTTTGCCGAAAACGATCTGGACGTCGATGTTGTGGCCTGCGGCGTACTGCCTCAGCACCTTTTCATTCGTGCTGCCGGCGGCGCTCGCAATGGTCTTCTTGGACAGGTCTTCGTAGCGTTTGATACCGGAGTCGCGCTTGGTCAGCAGACGCGTTCCGGCGTAGAAGAAGTTGATCGAGAAGGCCACCTCCTTGCCGCGCGCGCTGGTGTTGGTGGTGGAGCCGCATTCCATGTCGTACGTCCCGTTCACCAGCAGCGGAATTCGGTTCTGCCCCGTCACCGGGATGGCCTCGACCTTGAGAAACGGTCGCTTCAGCTCCCGGCGTACGTCGTCAACGATGGCTTGGGTCAGATCGACGGAGAAACCGACCGCCTTGTGTGGGCCAAGCAGATAGCTGAACGGGACGGCCGACTCACGGTACCCAACAGTGATCTTGTTCGCGGTGGCGACCTTTTCGAGCGTCTGCGCGTGGATGTCTACCGCGGCCATCGGTAAACCTGCCATGACGAGCACAGCGGCGAGCGTGCGATTCATTTTCATTTTCTCGTCTCCATGGAAATGTCCCGCTTGCGCTATAGATGTCTGGCTGCTACAGGCCCCTCATGCGAAATCTAGGCGTTACGCGCAATGGCGCGATTGAGCCAAGTCAACGCCGCGCCGAAGCAGTGCAGCATTGGCCGTGAAAAAAAAGCGCCGAGTTACCCCGGCGCGTTTGGTGCCCAGTGCGGTAGCCCGCAGGGTCTCTGCGCTAACGCCTTCTCCTCAGAACCGATGATTGACCCGCACATAGCCGGACTGCGCCGATACGTGGCTCGTGTTGATGACGGCGTCGATGCCCAGGGACACGGTGGTTGCCTTGGCGGCCTGCAGCGTGACGCTGGCGCCGGTGGTCAAGAACGAGCGCGGCAGGTCTGTGCCGGGGGCGGTGAACACGGTGCCGTCCTGGCTTTGCACTTGGACGATGCGGCCGCCGCTGAGGACTTCGTGCGCATAGCCCAGGCGCAATTGCACGTTGACGGGGCGCGCGGCATCGGCAAACGCCTTGTCGAGCGTGAGCCCGACATACGGCTGGAGGCTGCGGGCGTTGTCTGGCCCGACTTGCAGGTTTTGGCCATTGGCGCCGCTCTCGCCAAAGCCGCTGCCGCGAACGTAGGCATACCGCAGGCCGACGTGCGGGGCGATGCGGATGCCGCTAGCCTCCATGGGTAGGCTCGTCTGCGCCGCGGCGGTGAGTTCGTGCGCGAGGTGGTCGCCTTCAGCGGTGCCGACGCCGCCAAATGGCCGCTTCTGCGAGAAGAAGTTGAGCCCGTACCCAAGCGTGCCAGACAGGCTGAATGCGCCGGCCGGTTGCGCGCCGTACAGGGCAACGCGCAGGGTATCGATGGCGCCCGACGCGCCCGTGGTGTCTTCGCCCACCGTGGTGTGGGTGTAGCCACCCGCCGCGCCGACCGTCGCCTGCCCCAGGCGGCCTTCCGCGCCCGCCAGAAAGCCGTATGCGTGCGTCAGAAAGCCCGGTGCGCTGCCGGTGCCGCCCACCTTGGTGCTGCCGCCGCTGGCCGTGACCCAAACGTCGTTGGAGCCGACCGTGGTATCCGGCAGGCTTGCCAGACGGGCGAGCAGCGCACCACTTGCGTCTTGGGCCTGCATCAGCGCGGTGGTGCCGAGGGCCGTATAGATGGACGTCTTTGTGGGCGCCACCACCGTCGTGCCGATGGGGGAGCCCGGCGCGCCGGGTGCGGTGGGATCGGCCAGCAGCACGTCCACGGCGTTGGCGCTGTAATCCACCGAAGACTGCAGGGTGCCGAGGTTGGCGCCCGCCGTGGTGGTGCTCACATTGGCAAAGCGGCCCGTCACGCCATTGGCCGCGCTTAGCACGGTGTAACGGCGGGCGGTGTACGTGCCGGGGTCGAAGATCACGGCCAGCGTGCCACCCAGCGCCGCCGCGCCGGCAACGCGCAACTGCGATGCCTCCGTCGGGCTGATCTCGATCGACAGCGTTGCTCCGGCGTTCTGCGTGTAGTTGCCGCCCACGGCCAACGTTCCGATGGAGCCGCCGGGTGCCACGACACCGCTGCTCGTCACGTTGCCCGATACCGTGCCGTGGCCGCGCAACGTGCCCTGCGTGCTCACCAGCACGTTGCCGCCCAGCACCGCGCTGGCGTTGTTGGCATCGCCCACCGCAACCGTGCCGCCACTGACGGTGGTCGTGCCGGTGAACGCGCTGCTGACGCCGTTGAGGGTGAGCGTGCCCGCGCCTTGCTTGATGAGTGCACCGCTGCCGGTGAGGCTGCCGCTGAAGCTTTGCGACGTGCCATCCGCCAACGTGAGCGCGCTACCGGCGCCGAGCGCCAAGCGGCTGCCCGCCACGCCGGACAGATGTGCCACGGTCTGGTTGCCAGCAGCCACATCCAGCGCCGCGCCGTTGCCCGCGAGCGTGACGCCGCTGGATGCCGCAATGCTGCCTGTGCCTGACAACGCCAGCGTGCCTGCGTTGACGGTGGTGGCCCCGGTATACGCGTTCGTGCCCGACAGCGTTTGCGTGCCGCCGGTGAGCGTGAGCCCGCCTGTGCCGCCGATCACGCCGCCGAACGTGCCGTTGGCATTGGTGATCGTCAGTGTTTGACTGCCCAACGCGACAGCCCCTGCCCCGGATAACGCGTTGATGGTCGCGCCCGCAGTCGTACCGGAAATATCGAACGTGCTGTTGTTCACCACACCGCTGGACGCAGCAATGCTGCCCGCCCCCGACAGCGCCAGCGTGCCGGCATTGATTGTGGTAGCGCCCGTGTACCCGTTGACCGCCGACAGCGTTTGCGTACCCCCGCCGAGGGTGAGTCCGCCGCCCGTACCGCTGATCACGCCGCTGACCGTGCCGCTGGCATTGGCGATCGTCAGCGTCTGGCCGCCCAACGCGACCGCCCCCGCCCCGGATAGCGCATTGACGGTCGCGCCCGAGGTCGTACCCGAAATATCAAACGTGCCGTTGTTCACCACGCCGCTGGAGGCGGCAATGGTGCCCGCGCCCGACAGCGCCAGCGTGCCGGCGTTGATGGTGGTGCTGCCCGCATAACCCGCATTGCCCGAAAGGGTGAGCGTGCCGGAACCCGCCTGCACGAGGTTCCCCGTGCCGCTGATAGCGCCGCCGTAGGTAAGCGCGTCGCTGCGGTTGAAGGCGAGCGTGCCGTTGTTGACGATATTGCCCGCGACCGAGCCTGTGGTACCGCCGTTGCCGATCTGCAGCGTGCCGGCGGCAATGGTGGTGGCGCCCGTGTAGATGTTGTCGCCCGTCAGCGTGATCGTTCGACTACCGCTGACGCCCACACTCCCCGCGCCCGATATGACGCCCGACACCACGAGGTTCGTCGTGCTCGAATCGAGCGTCACGCGCGACGCGGCGTCGCCCAGCGTGATGTTGTTCGTCAGCGAAAGGCCGGCGCTGGTTGCCGTGATCTTGGCAGCGGCGCCCGCTGCCACGTCCAGGTTGCCGACGATGGCGGAGCCATTCATCAGCTGCAGCGTGTTGTTGGTTCCGTTGAAGCGAATGGCGGCCGCGCGCGTGACACCATCGCTGAACAGACCACCGCTGATGGTGCCGTTGTTGATGATGAGGTCACCGCCGTTGGTGATGACGCCCACGCCAGCAGCACCGCCATTGCCTGCACCGCCCGTGATCGTGCCGGCGTTGCTCAGCACGTTGAAGCCGCCCGCCAGATTGATGCCCGCGCCGCTGGCGCCAGCGGTGCTGCCGGCACCACCGCTGGCGCCGCCGATACCGCCCGTGATCGTTCCGAGATTCGTGACCTGCGTGCCGGCACCCAAGGTCAGCAGGCCATCTCCGCCGCCACCACCACCGCCGGGGTTCCCGCCGCCGCCACCGTTGCCGCCATTGCCTCCCCTCAGGCTGCCTTGATTGGTCACGTCGCTAGCCGGGGTTACCACGACCAATGCAGCTCCGCCGCCCCCGCCGCCCCCGCCGTTCGACGCCGGCCCGGATGTGCCGGCACCGCCATTTCCGCCGGCACCGCCTTGTACGTTCACCCCGGTATTGACGGAAAGGGTGGTGCCGCTGAAGTACACCCCCGTGCCGCCGCCGCCAGCACCGCCAGCGAAGTTGAAGCCGTCGAACCCGCTGCCCGCGCCGCCCTGCAGGTTCGCGCCGATAAACACGTCCGCGGCGATCGCCACGCCTACGGCTCCGCCTGGACCGTTTTGGTCGCTGTCGTTCAGGGCTCCGGTGCCGCCCGTCCCGCCCGATGTTGCACCGCCAGGAATCTGCACCGTTGCGCCACCGTTGCCCAGGCCGGACGAACCGCCGCCACCGCCATTGCCGCTGCCCCCATTGCCGCTGCGGTTTGGGATGCCGGCGCCGCCGGCCGCGCTGCAGTTTGCGATCGTGCTGGGCGAGCAGGTCGCGGCCCAGCCTGGGAGCGCCGCACCGGCCAACCCAAGCGATACACTGATTGAAATGATGGATGCTCGCCGACGCGCATGCGTCGTGTCATGGCCCGCGTCAACGCCCCCGTGCGACGCCTTTGTAAGTTCCGATACCACTTGTGGAGCGCGCAAGGCGCGGCTCCAGACCAGCCGATAGACCCGGTTCATATTGATCCCGTCGTTGCAAAGACCCATGGGCCGAGCGCTGATCTTTGAGAGGCAGGACCGCAGCGCGATTGACCCGTTTTTGTGTTGTCGTTCTGTGGTGCGCCGGCTACGGACTGCGTTTTCGGCTCTTGGGCCGGGGCGCATGCGCGCGAAATATAACATCTGCCTGGGTAATATTGCCCAGGCTATCGGTCAGGCGCTGCTGCGCGGGGCTCGCGGCCTGGTCCCCGAAAAAAAAGCGCCGGGTTACCCGGCGCTTTGTTTCACTGCTGCGGCTGACAGATCAGCCCATCCACTTCCGAGCGTTGCGGAACATGCGCATCCACGGGCTGCTGCCGTCGCCGGCGGTTTCCCAGTCCTTCGGATGCCAGCTCATCTGCACGGCGCGGAACACGCGTTCCGGGTGCGGCATCAGCACGGTGAAGCGGCCATCGTGCGTCGTCACCGAGGCAATGCCCTGCGGCGAGCCGTTCGGGTTCAGCGGGTACGTCTGCGTGACTTCGCCGCGGTTGTCAACGTAGCGCAGGCCAACGGCGGCCTTGCTGATGTCGCCCTGCTGCGAGAAGTCGGCATAGCCCTCGCCGTGCGCCACGACGATGGGGATGCGGCTGCCTTCCATGCCCGCGTAGAAGATCGACGGGGAGGCTTCCACCTGCACGGTCACCAGACGGCCTTCGTACTGCTCCGACTGGTTGCGCGTGAACTTCGGCCATGCGCCCGCGCCCGGGATGATCGGGGCGAGGTTCGCCATCATCTGGCAGCCGTTGCACACGCCCAGCGCGATCGAGTCCGTGCGGTTGAAGAAGGCCGCGAACTGCTCGGCCAGCATGCTGTTGAAGAGAATGGTCTTTGCCCAGCCTTCACCTGCGCCCAGCACGTCGCCGTAGCTGAAACCGCCGCAAGCCACGAAACCCTTGAAGCCAGCCAGGTTGGTACGGCCGGCCAGCAGGTCGCTCATGTGGACGTCGTAGGTGTCGAAGCCAGCCTTGTCCATCGCGTAGGCCATTTCGACCTGCGAGTTGACGCCCTGCTCGCGCAGGATCGCCATGCGCGGGCGGGCGCCCGTGGCGATGAACGGTGCAGCCACGTCCTCAGCAATGTCGAACGTGAGCTTGGGCGAGATGCCCGGGTCTTCGGCGTCGAGCAGCAGGTCGTATTCGCTCTGCGTGCACTCGGGGTTGTCGCGCAGGCTGGCGATACGCCAGGAGACGTCCGTCCAGGTGCGCTGCAGTTCGACGCGCGCGGCGCTGAAGACCTTCTTGGCGTCACGCCAGATTTCGATGTGGCCGTTGGCGTTGGGCGCGCCAATCACGTGACTGCAGCCCGAGAGGCCGTGCTCGCGCAGCACCGCGAAGACGGCATCGCGCTGGGCCAGCGGCACTTGAATGACGGCACCGAGTTCTTCGGAGAACAGCGCGCGCAAGGTCAGGTCAGCACGGCGGCCGGAGACTTGCTGCGCCCAGTTCTTGGCGTCGCCATGATCGGCTGCATCGTCCAGCGTGAGCATATCGACGTTGATCGACACGCCGCAGTGGCCGGCAAACGCCATTTCGCAGACGGTCGCCCACAGGCCGCCGTCGGAGCGGTCGTGGTAGGCCAGCAGCGAACCGCTGGCATTCAGTTGCTGGATGGCGGCGAAGAAGCGCTTGAGGTCTTCCGCGTCGTCCACGTCCGGCACGCTGTTGCCGATCTGCTGCGTGACCTGCGCCAGGATGCTGCCGCCCATGCGGTTCTTGCCGCGGCCCAGGTCGATGAGGATCAGCGTGGTGTCAGCCGGCGCGTTGGCCGATTCGACCTGCTTGAGTTGCGGCGTCAGCGTCTTGCGCACGTCTGTCACCGGCGCGAAGGCCGAGACGATGAGCGACACGGGGGCCACGACTTCCTTCGCAGCGCCTTCGTCCTCCCACTTGGTGCGCATCGACAACGAATCCTTGCCCACCGGAATGCTGATGCCCAGTGCCGGGCACAGTTCCATGCCGACCGCCTTGACGGTGTCGTACAGGCGAGCGTCTTCGCCCTCCACGCCGCAGGCGGCCATCCAGTTGGCTGACAGCTTGAGTTGTGAGAGCGAGTCGATGGGTGCGGCGGCGATGTTGGTGATGGATTCGCCAATTGCCATGCGGCCCGATGCGGGCGCGTTGATGACGGCCAGCGGCGTGCGCTCGCCCATCGTCATCGCCTCGCCGGCGTAGCCCTTGTAGTCGAGTGTGGTGACGGCCACATCAGCAACGGGCACTTGCCACGGGCCGACCATCTGGTCGCGCGTGTTCAAGCCGCCGACGGTGCGGTCGCCAATGGTGATGAGGAACGACTTGCTGGCGACGGTCGGATGACGCAGCACATCGCGCGTGACGGTCTCCAGGTCCAGGCCGGTGACGTCGACTTCCGGCAGTTCCTGCGCCACGCGGCGCACGTCGCGGTGCATGCGCGGCGGCTTGCCGAGGAGCACGTCCATCGGCATGTTGACCGGGAAGTGCTCGGGGGCGTCCGCTGCAGCGTCGCTGTCGATCACTTGCAGTTGTTGCTCATCGGTGGCGAAACCGACCACCGAGAACGGTGCGCGCTCGCGCTGGCACATGGCCTGGAAGCGCGGGAAATCGCCCGGGGCGATCGCCAGCGTGTAGCGCTCTTGCGATTCGTTGCACCAGATTTCCGCGGGGCTCAGGCCGGACTCTTCCAGATGCACCTGACGCAGGTCGAAGCGCGCGCCCTTATCGGCACCGTCCACGAGTTCCGGGAAGGCGTTGGAGATGCCGCCTGCGCCCACGTCGTGGATCGACAGGATCGGGTTGTCTTCGCCCAGCGCCCAGCACGCGTTGATGACTTCCTGCGCGCGGCGTTGCATTTCGGGGTTGCCGCGCTGGACGGAATCAAAATCCAGATCCGCGGTGTTGGTGCCGGTGGCCATCGAGCTGGCAGCGCCGCCGCCCATGCCGATGCGCATGCCCGGGCCGCCCAGTTGCACCAGCAGCGTGCCGGCCGGCAGGCCGTGCTTGTGCGTGTGGCCGGCGTCGATGTTGCCGATGCCGCCGGCAATCATGATGGGCTTGTGATAACCGCGCACGGTGCCGCCCACGTTCTGCTCGTAGACGCGGAAGTAACCGCCCAGGTTGGGCCGGCCGAATTCGTTGTTGAACGCGGCACCGCCGATCGGACCCTCGATCATGATCTGCAGCGGCGAGGCAATGCGCTCCGGCTTGCCGATCGGGCCGGCTGCGGCTTCGTCGGGGTTGCGATGTGCGACAGGCTGGGCCGTATCGCGGGCGTTTTCCCACGATTGCACGGCTTCGGGCAGCAGCAGATTTGACACGGTAAAGCCGGTCAGGCCCGCCTTGGGCTTGGCGCCGCGGCCGGTCGCGCCTTCATCGCGGATTTCACCGCCCGCGCCCGTCGACGCGCCGGGGAACGGCGAAATGGCCGTCGGGTGGTTGTGCGTTTCCACCTTCATCAGCGTGTGCGTGAGGGCTTCGCGGCGGCCGTATTGCGGCACGCCGGTGGCGCCTTCCGTGCCCGCGTGCGGGAACCAGCGCTCGGCCATGCCGCCTTCCATCACGGCGGCGTTGTCCGAATACGCGACGATCGTGCCCTGCGGCGCGAGCTGGTGCGTGTTGCGGATCATCGCGAAGAGCGACTTGTCCTGCGTCTCGCCGTCGATCGTCCAGTCGGCGTTGAAGATCTTGTGGCGGCAGTGCTCGCTGTTGGCCTGCGCGAACATCATCAGCTCGACGTCGGTCGGGTTGCGTTCGAGCTTGCGGTAGGCGTCGACCAGGTAGTCGATTTCGTCGTCGGACAGGGCCAGGCCCATTTCGACGTTGGCCGCTTCCAGAGCTTGGCGGCCACCGGCGATATCAACGAAGCGCAGCGCCTTGGCGGGCAGCACGTCGAACAGGCCGTAGCCGGCTTCGCGGGAGTCGATCACCACTTCGGTCATGCGGTCGTGCAGGTGGGCGGCCACGGCAGCGCGGGTGGCGTCGTCCAGGTGCTTGCTGGTACCGGTCAGGCTGCGGATGAGGCCCTTCTTGCACGTGACGGTGAATTCCACGCCGCGCTCGATGCGGTGGATTTGCGGCAGCGAGCAGTGGCGGGCGATTTCAGTCGCCTTGCTGGCCCACGGCGAAATGGTGCCGAAGCGCGGGATGACCACAAAACGGTCGCCCTCGACCTCAGCCGGTGCGGGCGAACCGTAGGTCAGCAGCGCCTGCACGCGGGCAGATTCATCGGCCGACAGCGGCGTGTCGGCTGCAACAAAGTGCAGATATTGCGCGCTGACGGCTTCGATGTCCGGATCGATGCGCTTGAGGGTGGAAAGCAGGCGTTGCTGGCGGAAGGCGGACAGCGCGAGAGCGCCGGGAAAGCACGAGAAATGCGCCATGGTGGGCAAGGCAGGCAGTAGCTGGAAGAGGAGACTCCCCGGCGTGCGCGGGGAAACCGCTATTGTACCTTGCCCTGCCCGTCTTACCGAGCCTCAAAGCGCCCGGAAATGCCCTTGCCGAGGCTAAAACGGGCTCTTTACAGCGAAGTGGCCGAGCGCGCCGCCTGCTCGTAAAGCCCCGTCAGCACGCGCAGCAGGCGCGCCAGCTCGCCAATCTCGGCATTTTCCTCGCCGCCAGGCGAAATGTTGCTGGTCAGGCACTGCTCGCGGATCTCGCGATAGCGGGCGCAGGCCTTTTCGCCGGCAGGGGTCGTGGTGTAGGTGACTTCCTTGCCGTTGCGCGTGCCCTCCACCAGTTCCATCCCTTGCAGTTTCTTGAGGGAATACGTGACGAGGTGGGTGTCCTCCACGTTCAGCACGAAGCAGATGTCGGCCAGCCGCTTGGCGCGGCCGCGGTGGTTGACGTGGTGCACCACCAGCACGTCGAGGAAGGTCAGATCGCGCACACCGGCAGCCGCCATGCAGCGCACGCACCAGCGGTTGTAGGCGTTGTAGGCCGTGTTCAGCGCAAATTCGAACTCCGACAGCTCCGGGCTGCGCGCTGACACCAAGTGCGACGATGACACGATGGGTCCACCCTTCCCTGCTTCATTGGCTGCAGATTGCGGCAGATCAGCTTTGGGAGTATTCGGCGTCTTGGACATTGCAACGGGGCTCGGAAAGGACCGGAAACGCCGGCTATTGTATGAGAATAGATCGTCATGTCTGTCCCGGTTTCTCCGTAGCTATGTCCGCACACTCCTCCTGGCGTGAAATCCTGATCGGCGGTGCCCTCGCCGCGCACAACGGCGCCGATCTGCTGTTTGGCACAGCGGGCGTTCGGGCGTTGGAAGCCGCCGCCTACCGCGCTCTCGACCCCTTTACGTTGATGGCCCGCGCCGGTGAAGCGGCTGCGGACTGGCTGCAAACACGCGTGCCGCATGGGCATGTGCTGTTCGTCGCGGGCCCCGGCAATAACGGTGGAGACGCCCTTGTCGCCGCGACGGTGCTGCATCTGGCCGGCCGCACCGTCACCGTGTGGCTTGCAGCGGATCCAGCCAAGCTGCCCGACGACGCCCGCCGCGCCTGGACAGAGGCGTGCGCTGCGAATGTCCCTATCGAAGTACTGCATACCCCTGCTTCGGTGCCACCGGCGGCCACCGCCATCGTCGATGGCCTATTCGGCATCGGCCTCACGCGGCCTTTGATGGGCCTGCATGCGGCCCTGGTCGACACGCTCAACGGCAGTGGCCTTCCGGTGTATGCGTTGGATATCCCCTCTGGACTAAATGGCGACACCGGCCAGCCACCTGCGCCGGATTCGCCGGTGATTCAGGCCCGCGCCACGATCACGTTTCTCGCCCTGAAGCCGGGCCTGTTGACCGGCAACGGCCGCGATGCCGCTGGCGACATCGCACTGGCCGACCTGCAAGCCGCGCAGCCGGCGTACAACGGCGTGATCGAGGCAGATGCGCTCATCAACACACCGGCGCGCTGGCTCGCGCACGTGCCTCGCCGACGCCACAACGGACACAAGGGCACGTATGGCAGTGTGGCGGTCGTTGGCGGCGCGCCGGGCATGGTCGGAGCGCCATTGCTGTCGGCACGTGGGGCGCTCTATTTGGGGGCGGGCAAGGTGCACGTGATGTCGCTTGCCGCCGATGCACCGCGCGTCGACGCCGTTCAGCCCGAACTGATGCTGCACACCTGGGGCGCACTCAACGTAGGCGACATGCAAGCGCTGGCCGTCGGTCCCGGCATGGGCACCGGCAAGGAATCGGAAGCGGCGCTGGAGCATTTGCTAGACCGCATGTTGGCGACCCACACGCCCGCCGTGTTCGACGCCGATGCCCTCAACCTCTTCGCCAAAGTGCCCGCGCTGCTTGCACGCCTCACACAGTTGGCGGGGAGCGGCGTGCCGCTGGTGCTGACGCCGCATCCACTGGAAGCCGCGCGCCTGCTGCACACCGACGCGCACAACGTGCAGCACGATCGGTTGGCCGCTGCCAAGGCGCTCGTCAACCGGACCGGTGCGGTGGTGGTACTCAAGGGCTCGGGCACGATCGTCGCAGCGCCCGGCATGCCGCCGGCCATCAACCCAACCGGCAACGGCGGGCTTGCCACCGGCGGCACCGGCGATGTGCTGACCGGCATGATCGGCGCGTTGCTTGCGCAAAGCATGCCGGCGCGCGAGGCCGCATTGGCCGCCGTGTGGCTACATGGCCGCGCAGCGGATGACCTCGTCCAGATGGGCGAAGGCCCCATCGGCCTGCATGCCGGAGAACTGTGTGCACCCGCGCGGCGCGCACTCAACGCGCTGCTCGCGTCAGAAATTCGCCGATAGAAAACCGCCATATTGCGCCGTTATACTGCGCATTCGTTTTCCAACGCCGACTCCCCATCACGCCGTATGCCCACAGCCCTCCCCGCCTGGCAGTCCCTGACGCAACATGCAGAATCGATTCGCTCGGCGCATATGCGCGATTGGTTTGCCACGCCGGACGCCGAGGAGCGCGTGCGCGCCTTCACGCTGGAAGCTGCGGGCCTGACAGTCGACTACTCGAAAAACCGCATCACCCCAGAGACCCTCGCGCTGTTGCTGCAACTGGCCGATGAAGCCGGCGTACTGAAGTTGCGCGACGCCATGCTGCGTGGCGACCGCATCAACAATACCGAGCATCGCTCTGTCCTGCACGTCGCCCTACGCGGTCATGCCGAAGACGACTACCGCGCTGACGGCGAACCCGTCATGCCGGAGGTCCTGCGCGTGCGCGCCCAGATGACCGACTTCGCGAACCGCGTACACAGCGGCGCATGGACGGGCCATTCCGGCCAGCGCATCACGGATGTGGTGAACATCGGCATTGGGGGCTCGGACCTCGGTCCGCGCATGGTCTGCCGTGCGTTGGAGCACCTGGCTGTGCCGCAGGTGCGGGTGCATTTTGTCTCCAACGTTGACGGTACCGACCTTGCCGAAACGCTGGACAGGCTGAACCCGGACACCACGCTCGCCATCGTCTGCTCCAAGACCTTCACTACGCTGGAAACGATGGCCAACGCGCACAGCATGCGTCGCTGGTTTGTCGAGCACGGCGTGGCGGAAGATCAGCTCAAGCACCACTTCGTCGCCGTCTCCACCAACCGCGAAGCCGTCGTCCAGTTCGGCATCGATCCGGACAACATGTTCACGTTCTGGGATTGGGTCGGTGGACGTTTCTCGTTGTGGTCGGCCGTGGGGCTGTCGATCGTGCTGGCGATCGGGCCGCAGCAATTTGAAGCGATGCTTGATGGTGCGCGCGCCATGGACCGGCACTTCGCCACCGCCGCGCCGCGCGAGAACCTACCGCTCATTCTCGGGATGCTGTCAGTGTGGTATCGCGGCTTCTTCGACGCGTCGAGCGCTTGCACCGTGCCCTACTGCGCGCCGCTGGAACTGCTGACCGACTTCATGCAGCAACTGGAGATGGAGAGCAACGGCAAATCTGTCCAGCGCACCGGTGCCGCCATCGATACCGACACGGGGCCCATCGTCTGGGGCACGGCCGGCACCAACGGGCAGCACGCGTATTTCCAGTTGATCCACCAAGGCTCGCAGATCGTGCCGGTGGATTTCATCACCACGCTGGCGCCCGTGCGCAGCCTGCCCGGCCATCACGCCAAGTTGCTCGCCAACTGCTTCGCGCAAGGCGAGGCGCTGTTGCTCGGCCGCACGGCAGATGAAGTCCGCGCCGGCGGCGTCACCGACGAAACGCTGGTGCCGCATATGGTGTTCGAAGGCAACCGGCCGAGCACGACCATCCTGTTGAATCAGCTTGATGCCGCGTCGCTTGGCGCGCTGATCGCGTGCGCGGAACATCGCACCTTCGTGCAAGGCGCAGTGTGGAACATCAACTCGTTCGACCAGTGGGGTGTGGAGCTAGGCAAGAAGCTCGCCAAGCCCATCCAGGCAGAGCTGGAAGGCGCGCCAGCCTCGGTAGCGCACGATGCATCCACTGCGTCGCTGATTCGTCGCGCCAAGGCCGCGCTTTAAAGCTCAAAGTTCGGTGACGGTTTCGTCGCCGACGAGGTGCCCCGCTTCGATGGTCAGGATGCGGCTGCAGCGCGCCGCAACGGAGCGATCGTGTGTCACCAGCACCAGCGTGGAGCCGGCACTACGGTTCAGCTCAAACATCAAGGCGATGACCGCCTCGCCGGTGGCGGTGTCGAGGCTGCCCGTCGGCTCATCCGCAAACAGGATGTCGGGCTCGGTGACGAACGCACGCGCCAAGGCCACGCGCTGCTGCTCGCCACCGGAAAGCGTCTTCGGATAGTGCGACAGCCGCGCGCCGAGCCCGACACGCTCCAGCAATACCGTGGCTCGGCGACGCATTTCGGCGGCGCCGACATCGCCTCGCAGCTCCAGCGGCAGCATCACGTTCTCGAGCGCCGTCAGATGGGGTAGCAGCTGGAACGATTGGAATACGAAGCCAACATGGCTTCCGCGCACAGCGGCGCGGCCGTCCTCGTCCAGCTTGAACAGGTCGTTGCCGAGCAACTTGACCGAACCCGATGTCGGCAAATCCAGCCCGGCGAGCAGGCCGAGCAGCGTCGACTTGCCCGAACCCGATGCGCCGACGATGGCCAGCGTCTCGCCCGCTTCCACGCGGAAGGCAACATCGCTCAGAATAGGCAACTCGCCGGTGGCATCGCGCACAGTCTTGTGCAGCGAATCGACTTCAATCACCCAGGTAGCGGAAGACGACATGATTGGACAAGTAAGTGGTAAGCGGCGCTTCATGCAGGCACTCGCTGCAGCGCTCGGCTGCGCAGTATTCGGCCTGCCGATTGCACAAGCAGCGGCACAAGCTGCGCCGGCATCGCATCGCGTGGTGGTGCTGGGCGACAGCTTGTCAGCGGGATATGGCCTCGCGCAGGGCACCGGCTGGGTCGCACTGCTCGACAAGCGCCTCAAAGAACGGAAGCCCGATTATAGCGTTGCCAATGCAAGCATCAGCGGCGACACCACGGCCGGCGGGCGCTCACGTCTGCCCTCCGTGTTGGCGCGCGAGAAGCCTGCCGTCGTGATTCTGGAACTGGGAGCCAACGATGCCCTGCGCGGCCTGTCGCTGGCGTCGAGCGAGGCCAACCTGAAAGCCATGATCGAAGCCTCGCAGGCGGCAGGTGCGAGGGTGCTGCTGGTGGGCATGCGCATTCCGCCCAACTACGGGCCCGATTACAGCGAGCGCTTCTTCGCCATGTTCAGCAAGCTCGCGCAGCAGTACAAGCTGCCGCTGGTGCCGTTCCTGCTCGACGGTGTGGTGCAGCGCACGGACTGGTTTCAGGAAGACCGTATCCATCCGGTCGCCCAGGCCCAGCCCACCATGCTGGATAACGTCTGGCCAAAGCTGGAACCTCTGCTGAAGGGCCGGGTCGGAGGGTGACGGCCTGCCCGCGCTAGCTCACTTACTAGAAACCTCACCTATTAGAGCTGCGTTCGGTGTCCGGGCCGCATTTCACTCGGGGGACCATCATGAAGCTTCTGACAAGCGCACTGCGTGCAGCGCGCGACAACAAACGATTCCTGGTCGGCATGTCGTTGCTGTTTGCCTTCCGCGCCTGCATCGCCGATTGGGCTGTCGTGCCCAGCGGCTCGATGAACCCGACGCTCATCGAAGGCGATTACATCCTGATGAACCGGCTGGCTTACGGCGTGCGCGTACCCGCCACCACGATCTGGCTCAAACGCGGCGACGAGCCGCAACGCGGTGACGTCGTTGTCTTCTCCTCGCCGGAAGACGGGACGAAACTGGTCAAGCGGCTGATCGGCCTGCCTGGTGATGTGGTGGAAATGCGTGGCGAAGCGCTCTATCTCAACCATCGGCGCATCGCTTATACGCCGCTGCCGGACGTTGCGCCCGGTGCGTTACCCAAAGCCACGGCCATGCTGCCGCACGAACTCTGGTCCGAAGCGTTGCCCGGTCGCCAGCACACCGTGATGGTCTTGCCAGAAGTGCGCGCATTGCGAAACTTTGGGCCCATCACGGTGCCGCAGGACCACTACCTGATGCTCGGCGACAACCGCGACAACAGCCGGGATTCGCGCTACTTTGGCCTGGTTCCGCGCGAAAACCTCATCGCCCGCGCTTCGCACGTGGCACTGTCGTTTGATCCAGACCACTGGTATATGCCGCGCATTGCGCGCATCGGCAAGCCGCTGGACTAAGCGAACAACGCGCAAAAAAAAAAGCCCCCTCACAAACGAGGGGGCTTTTTTTGTTGACCTGACTCCGGCGCTTCGGAATCAGTCTTCTGCCGTATTGGCGGGCTTTGCGCTGTCGATCACGCTGCTGTTGATCTTCACCTTCGAGCGCGCCTTCAGCGCTTCGTAGTAGGCATTGAAATCAGCTTGGCCGGCAGCTTGTGCCAGTTGCTGCGCATCGGCCGCGCGGCGCGCTTGATCCACATTGGCCGGCGGCAGCACCTTGTTGATGCGATACAGCGCATAACCCTGAGCCCCCAGATCCACGCCGATGGTGGTCGGCAGCTTGCTCGCATCAGCACGCAGAATCGCCGTGAGCGCAGCGGGCAGCGTGCCCTGCGCCTGTTGGCGCGAAACCGTCTGCACAGCGCCGAAGCCATCCGCGCTATTGCTCTGTTTCACGGCAGCCAGCTTCTCTTCGCCAGCCTTCTTCGCCAGCGCAGCGGACTGTTCGGCGATGGCCTTCGCCTTCACCTGCTCGCGCACATCGGCCAGCTTCTTGACCGTGGCCGGGCGGTATTCCGCCGCGCGTGCTGCCACTAGCGTGGTCGGGCCGACCTGGATTGCCGCCGTGTTGCGATGGTTCTTGATGACATCGTCGGCAAACAGCGCCTTGAGCACCTTGTCGTTGCCAATCGGGTTGTTGGCCAGCGCGGGGTTCGGCGTGCGCGTCACGTTGTCGACCGTCTGGATCTGCAGCTTGAGCTTGTCAGCCACCGGCTTCAGGCTGTCGGCCTGGTCTTCCACCGTGTTGGAGAACGCCTCCGCCAGCTCCGAATACTTCTTGTTGGCCAGTTGCGTACGCACTTCGCGCTCAAGCTCGGGCTTGACGGCTTCCAGCGGCTGCACACCGCCGCCCTTCACTTCTTCCAGCTTGATGATGTGGAAGCCGAAATCGCTTTCGACCACATCGCTGATGTCACCCGGTTGCTTGAGTGCAAACAGCGCGTTTTCGAACGGCGGCACGGTCGCGCCCTTGCCCAGGAAGCCCAGCTCACCGCCTTGCGCGGCCGAGCCCGGGTCCCCCGAGTACTTCTTCGCCAGATCAGCAAAGCTCGCCGGGTTCTTGCGCACTTCTGCCAGCACTTCCGCGGCCTTCTTCTTGGCAGCGTCCTTGTCGGCCGGCTTGGCGTTGTCCGGCAGCTTGATCAGGATGTGTGCGGCGCGGCGCTGCTCTTCCGTCTTGAAGCGCGCAGCGTTCTGGTCGTAGTACTCCTTGATCTGCTCCGGCGTCACCGGAATCTGCTTCATCATGTCTTCGCCGGAAAACACGACGTACTCGGCCTTCACGTGTTCCGGCACCGTGAACTCCTGCTGGTGCGCGTCGTAGTAAGCCTGGATGGCCTTGTCGTCGGCGTTGACCTTGGCAGCGTAGTCGGCCGGCTTGAACAGCAGCGCTTGCACTTCGCGCTGTTGGTCGCGCGCCTGAATCAGGCGATCCACCAGCGATTTCGGTACGAAGGCCGTCGTAGCGATGGACTGCGGAATCTGCTGCTGCGCCAGCTCAAAACGCAGGTTGCTCTCCAGCTGCTCCGGCGTCATGTTTTGCGCCGCCAGCAGTTGCACATAGGCTTGCTGATCAAACGAGCCATCCGGCTTGCGCAGCGCTGCCACGGCAGGAATCTCGAGAATGGTGTCGCGAATCTTGTCGTTCGAGACGCTCAGGTTTGCTCGCGAAACCTCGTTGGCCAGTACGCGCTGCTTGATGATGCCGTCCAGCACGTCGCGGCGCATCTGCGGGCCTTCAAACTGGCGCGGATCATATTGCGCGCCCAGCATCTGACGCAGACGCTCGGTCTGCTCACGCACGCGATTGTCGACCTCGGTGGTGGTGATGACCTTGCCGTCGACCTTGGCGGCATCATGCGAGCTGTCCATGAAGCTCGAATAACTTTGCACACCAAAGAACACAAACGACGGGAACACCAGAATCAGCAGCACCAGAAACATCAAGCGCCGATGCGTACGTACGAAATCAAGCATGCTGAACGGAGTGAGGATGAGATGGAAAATCCGCTGATTCTATCAGGGCTGGTGATCGCCCTGGTCAATCGACCGCGTGATTCATTTCGTGCCGCCGATCCAAGACGTACCGCCGCAGCGTATCCAGCGCATCACGCAACGTCGCTGCCAGTACCGGATGATGCGCAATGCCAGCCGCATCGAGCCCGCTACCAAGCACCGGCAACGTGACCGAAGCCTCCGGCACAAGATCCGCAGACATCACCGATAGCGTCTCTTTGAGCGCCGCGTCGGCGTGCATGGCGCGCAGCGATGCATTGAGCACAGCTGTCGGTTTGTACACGAAGGCCTCGCAGCCGACGACCCAGTCCAGCGCGTTCTTGATCACGCCCGTCACACCATGTGCGTATTCGGGGCTGGCAATCAGCACGGCATCCGCCGCATTGAGCTGCTCCCGAAACGCCTGCACCGCAGGTGGAAGCGGATATTCGGTATCGGGATTGAACAGCGGGAACTCGCCCAGGCGTGCAAACGGCACGACGGCAATTCCAGCGGGCGCCACTGTAGCGGCAGCCGCCAGCACGGCGGTATTGATGGACGCTGCGCGCAGGCTGCCGGAAATGGCCAACACTCTGATAGTTTGCATTGCGTCGCCCTAACGGTTGCCGCCAGATGAGCACGTGCCCTATCGTGCTGCAGAAAAGACAAAGGCCCGAACGAATCGGGCCTTTGCAGTGTTTTGGCGGAGCGGACGGGACTCGAACCCGCGACCCCCGGCGTGACAGGCCGGTATTCTAACCGACTGAACTACCGCTCCAGATTGGGTCGGACTGCGCGACACACGGAGCGGCAATACGAACGATGGTGGGTGCTGAGAGGCTCGAACTCCCGACCCGCGCCTTGTAAGGGCGCTGCTCTACCAACTGAGCTAAGCACCCGTTCGTACTGCCGGCGTGAGCCGGACTGTCCGGCGCTTGCGATTCGTTGTCACCCGAATCGTAAGCACCAAAGCCCGCTAGTTTAGCGCATCTTTTAGCGCTTTGCCAGGTTTGAATTTCGCGACCTTGCCACCTTCGATGGTGATGGTCGCTCCGGTGCGTGGATTGCGGCCGTTACGCGAGGATCGTCTCCCCACCAGGAATGTGCCGAAGCCGACCAGCGTAACCGAGCCGCCATCGCACAGCGCGTCCTTGATGCCGTCGATCAGCGCGTCGATTGCGCGCCCGGCCGCGGCTTTGGACATGTCTGTCTGCGCCGCCACATGGTCGATGAGATCAGTCTTGTTCATCGTGCCACCTCCCCGAACACCCGCTTAGTGTGGATTCATTAAAGTGGCCGACTATCGACGTGTCAAGGCGAAGAACCGACTACACCTCGCCGCCTATGACGCAATGAAAAAGGGCCCGAACATTGTGTCGGGCCCTTCCTCTGTTTAAGCAGGCTGACGCATCAATGATGCACCATCTCCTGCGATTTCCCGTCTTCCGTTTTACCGGCTTCGCGGGCCGGCTTAGCCTCCTCTTCCGGCAGCGGCTCAGGCTTGCGCACCAACGCGAGCTCCAGCACCTTGTCGATCCAGCGTACTGGCTGAATCTCGATGCTGTTCTTCACGTTGTCCGGAATGTCCGCCAGATCCTTGACGTTCTCTTCCGGAATCAGCGCCAGCTTGATGCCACCACGGTGTGCGGCCAGCAGCTTTTCCTTCAGACCACCGATCGGCAGCACTTCGCCGCGCAGCGTGATCTCACCGGTCATTGCCACATCAGCACGCACCGGAATACCAGTCAGCACCGACACCAGCGCCGTCGTCATCGCAATACCCGCCGACGGGCCATCCTTGGGCGTTGCGCCTTCGGGCACGTGGATGTGGATGTCGCGCTTCTCGAACATCTCATCCTTGATACCCAGACGCGCCGAACGCGAACGCACCACCGACCGCGCAGCCTCGACCGACTCCTTCATCACGTCGCCCAGCGAACCGGTGCGGGTGATGTTGCCCTTGCCTGGCATCAGCGCGGCTTCGATGGTCAGCAGGTCGCCGCCCACTTCCGTCCATGCCAGACCGGTCACTTGGCCCACTTGGTCTTCCTTGCCTGCTAGACCAAAGTCGAAGCGACGCACGCCGAGGAATTTGTCCAGATTGTCCGAATCCACCTTCACGGACGTACCGGCTTCCTTCTTGAGCAGCAGTTGCTTGACGACCTTGCGGCAGATCTTCGAGACCTCGCGCTCCAGCGAACGCACACCCGCTTCACGCGTGTAGTAGCGAATGATGTCGCGCAGCGCGGCCTCGGTCACCTCAATCTCGCCTTCCTTCAGACCGTTGTTCTTGGTCTGCTTGGGCAGCAAATAGCGGCGGGCAATGTTGACCTTTTCGTCTTCGGTGTAGCCCGACAGGCGAATCACTTCCATCCGGTCGAGCAACGGCGCCGGGATGTTCAGCGAGTTCGACGTCGCCACGAACATCACGTCCGACAGGTCGAAGTCCACTTCGATGTAGTGGTCCTGGAACGTGTGGTTCTGTTCCGGATCCAGCACTTCGAGCAGCGCCGACGACGGATCACCGCGGAAATCCGCGCCCATCTTGTCGATCTCGTCGAGCAGGAACAGCGGGTTGCGCACGCCGACCTTCGTCAGGCTCTGCAGGATCTTGCCCGGCATCGACCCGATGTAGGTACGGCGGTGACCGCGAATCTCGGCCTCGTCACGCACACCACCCAGCGCCATGCGCACGAACTTGCGGTTCGTTGCACGCGCCACCGACTGCCCCAGCGACGTCTTACCCACGCCAGGCGGCCCCACGAGGCACAGGATTGGCGCCTTGAGCTTGTCCACGCGTTGCTGCACCGCGAGGTACTCAAGGATGCGTTCCTTGACCTTCTCCAGACCATAGTGGTCTTGGTCGAGCACCTGCTCGGCGTTCGACAGGTCATTGTTGACCTTGCTCTTCTTGCGCCACGGCAGACCGACCAACGTGTCGATGTAGTTGCGCACGACCGTTGCCTCGGCCGACATCGGCGACATCAGCTTGAGCTTTTTGAACTCCGAGTCAGCCTTCTTCTTGGCTTCCTTCGGCATGCGAGCGGCCTTGATCTTCTTGTCCAGCTCTTCAAGATCGGCACCCTCTTCGCCCTCGCCCAGTTCCTTCTGGATGGCCTTGACCTGCTCATTCAGGTAGTACTCGCGCTGGCTCTTCTCCATCTGGCGCTTGACGCGGCCACGGATGCGCTTTTCCACCTGCAGGATATCGATCTCGCCTTCCAGCTGCGAAAGCAGGCTCTCCAGACGTTCGGTCACGTTGAACATCTCGAGAATCTTCTGCTTCTGCTCAAGCTTGATCGGCAGATGCGCAGCAATGGTGTCGGCCAGACGACCCGGCTCGTCGATGCCCGACAGCGAGGTCAGGATCTCCGGCGGGATCTTCTTATTAAGCTTCACGTACTGATCGAACTGCGACACGATCGCGCGACGCAGCGCCTCGGTCTCGGCCGATTCAGTGGGCTCCGGACCGACGGGCACGGCTTCGCAGAAGAAATGCGACTCGTCGTCGGTGACGGACAGGATATTCGCGCGTTGCGTGCCCTCGACCAGCACCTTCACGGTGCCGTCCGGCAGCTTCAGCATCTGCAGGATGTTGGCGATACAGCCGACCTCGTAGAGGTCCTTGTCGGTCGGCTCATCCTTGGCGGCGGTCTTTTGCGCCACCAGCATGATGCTCTTGCCCGCTTCCATCGCGGCTTCCAGCGCCTTGATGGATTTGGGGCGCCCCACGAACAGCGGAATCACCATGTGCGGAAACACCACCACGTCACGCAACGGCAACAGCGGCAGGCGAATCTGCTCAGCGGGTAAAAGTTGGGTTCCGGACATTATTTTCCCCAGAAAGTCATGTAAGGGCTAAATTGGGCGCAGCGACGGTTTTACAAGACCGCTGCTGCAAGTCGCATGCCGACCCGGTTTTCCGAAGCAAAAAAGCCGCTCGCGTGCGAACGGCTTCCTGCGTGGGATGCTTACGGCACATCCCGGCCGGGCATTCGCATCAGAACCTGTCCACGACCCCTGCCAACGGCGGGACCATGGACGGTTCTCAGTTGGAACCTGCAACCTTGGGCTGCTCTTCGTAAATCAGCAAGGGCTTGCCGTCGCCGGAGATCGTGCTTTCATCGATCACCACCTTCTGCACACCCTTGTGGTTGGGGAGGTCGTACATCACATCCATCAGCGCATGCTCGACGATGGAACGCAAACCACGCGCGCCCGTCTTGCGCTTGATCGCCTTGCGAGCGATTGCCGTCAGCGCGCTGGGACGAATTTCCAGCTCCACCCCTTCCATTGCCAGCAGTTTCTGATACTGCTTGACGATTGCATTCTTAGGCTCGACCAGGATTTCCATCAGGGCGGCCTCGTCGAGTTTGGCCAGCGTCGCGACCACGGGCAGACGACCGATCAGCTCGGGAATCAGGCCGAACTTGATGAGATCTTCCGGCTCCACCTGCGGCAGGACTTCGCTCACATCACGCTCTTCCTTGCTCTGGACTTCCGCTCCAAAACCGATCCCGGTCTTGTCCGAGCGCTGCATGATGATCTTTTCCAGACCATCAAATGCACCACCACAGATGAACAAAATGTTGGTCGTATCGACCTGAAGGAAGTCTTGGTTCGGATGCTTGCGGCCGCCTTGTGGGGGTACCGACGCCATCGTACCTTCGATCAGCTTGAGCAGCGCTTGCTGCACGCCTTCCCCAGAAACGTCCCGGGTGATGGAAGGGTTGTCAGACTTGCGCGAAATCTTGTCGATTTCGTCGATGTAGACGATGCCGCGCTGGGCCTTGTCCACTTCGTAATTGCAATTCTGCAGCAGCTTTTGGATGATATTTTCGACATCCTCACCCACGTAACCCGCTTCAGTCAGCGTGGTCGCATCTGCGATCACAAAGGGCACGTTCAGCAGACGTGCCAGCGTTTGCGCAAGCAGGGTCTTACCCGAACCCGTCGGCCCGATGAGCAGGATGTTGCTCTTCGAGAGCTCGACATCGTCCTTCTTGCCGAGGTGCTTCAAGCGCTTGTAATGGTTGTAGACCGCGACCGCCAAAATCTTCTTGGCTTGCTCTTGACCAATCACATATTGGTCGAGGCTTTGGCGGATCTCATGCGGGGTGGGAAGGTCGGACTTGACGGCCAGACCACCTTCCTTTTCGGAGATGGCGGCTTCGTCCCGGATGATCTCGTTGCACAGGTCGATGCATTCATCGCAGATGAACACCGAGGGGCCGGCAATCAGTTTCTTGACCTCATGCTGGCTTTTGCCGCAGAACGAGCAGTACAGCAGCTTTTCGCCAGTCGAGCCTTTCTTGTCCGCCATAACGATAACCAGTAGTTCCTGGCAGCATCATACGCCAAATTATCTGGCGACGACCCGCACATGTTGTACAAAGCAAAAACGAGGCGCGAAGCCTCGTTTTTGACACCGCTTGACCCATCTTGCGCAGCCCGGCCGATATCGCTGGGGGTGATCCGAACGACACCGACTGCCACGCACTTTAGCGTTTTAACGCTTGGTGATGACCTGGTCGATCAGGCCGTATTCCTTGGCCTGCTCGCTGCTCATGAAGTTATCGCGATCCGTGTCGCGGGCGATCTTGTCGACCGGCTGACCGGTCGCTTCCGACAGCACCGTGTTCAAGCGCTCGCGCAGATACAGAATTTCGCGCGCTTGAATCTCGATGTCCGACGCTTGGCCACGCGCACCGCCCAGCGGCTGGTGAATCATGATGCGCGAATTCGGCAGCGCCAGACGCTTGCCCTTCGCACCGGCTGCCAGCAGGAACGCGCCCATGCTAGCGGCCATGCCCATGCACAGCGTCGACACGTCCGGCTTGATGAACTGCATCGTGTCGTACATCGCCAGGCCCGACGACACGGAGCCACCCGGCGAGTTGATGTACAGCGAGATGTCCTTGTCAGGATTCTCGCTTTCCAGGAACAACAGCTGTGCCACCACAAGGTTGGCAGTCTGGTCGTTGACCTCGCCCACCATGAAGATCACGCGCTCCTTGAGCAGGCGCGAGTAGATGTCGTCGGCGCGTTCGCCGCGGCCCGACTGCTCGACCACCATCGGCACCAGACCGAGCCCCTGCGTTTCGAGCGCGGAAGCTTGGGTGCGAGCAAGTTGGTCGATCAGTTCATTGCGGATCATGCGGTTCTCCGATGCTTAACTTCAGCGGGTCGAATCAGCCTTGCGCCGGGGTGGCGGTCAGCTCTTCGAACGACACAGCCTTGTCAGTGACCTTGGCCTTGTCGCAAACAAAATTTACCACGTTGTTTTCGAGCACGTAGGCTTCCATTTCGGCTAGGCGCTGTTGGTCGCCGTAGTACCAGCGGATGACTTCCTTCGGATCTTCGTAGCTCTTGGCGAACTCTTCGATCTCGGCCTTGATCTGCTCCGGCTTGGCTTCCAGACCATTGGCCTTCACGACTTCAGCCAGTACCAGACCCAGCTTCACGCGACGCTCGGCTTGCTGCGTGAACATTTCAGCCGGGATCGGCATGTTCTTGGCGTTCGGCATGCCGCGCGCTTCCAGATCACGACGGGCCATTTCCACCAGACGCTCCTGGTCTTGCTCGACCAGCGACTTCGGCACGTCCAGCTCTGCCACCTTCAGCAGCGCTTCCATGACTTGGTCCTTGAGCAGCGCGTGCGTGCGGCGCTTGACTTCGCGCTCGAGGTTTTCACGGATGTCAGCGCGCATCTTGTCGAGGTTGCCGTCGGCGATGCCCAGCGATTGTGCGAAGGCTTCGTTGACTTCCGGGAGGTGCGCCCATTCGACTTGCTTGAGCGTGACGGTGAACTCAGCCGTCTTACCGGCGACGTCCTTGCCGTGATAGTCCTCGGGGAAGGCCAGCGGGAATTTCTTCGACTCGCCCTGCTTCAGGCCAAGCGTTGCTTGCTCGAACTCGGGCAGCATGCGGCCTTCGCCCAGCACGAAGCTGAAACCTTCTGCCTTGCCGCCGGCGAACTCGACGCCGTCGATCGTGCCGACGAAATCGACCGTCACGCGGTCGCCGTTTTGTGCGACGGCTTCGCCGCCGTCACCGTGCTCGCCAGCTTCGCCACGCGGGTGGTAGTGCACGCGTTGCTTGCGCAGGATGTCCAGCGTCTTGTCGATTTCAGCGTCCGTGATCTCGGTCTTGGTGCGGGTCAGTTCCGCGCCGGCCAGATCGCCGATCTTGACTTCCGGGTACACCTCGAAGGTGGCGTCGAATGCGACTTGGTCATCCGCCACGCCTTCGGTCTTCAGTTCGAAGCGCGGTTGGCCGGCAACCTTCACGCCTTGCTCGTTGGTGATATCGAAGAACTGGCGGGCAGCCTTGTCGTAGCGGACTTCGAATTCAACTTGCTGGCCGTATTGCTTCTCGACCATCTTCATCGGGACCTTGCCCGGGCGGAAGCCGGACATCTTGACGGTCTTGGACAGACGCGCCAGACGGCTTTGCTTCTCTTGCTCCACTTCGGCCTTCGGGACAGCCAGGGTCACTTTGCGATCAAGCTTGCCGAGGTTTTCGATAGTCGACATGGTCGTAATTCCAGAATCAGATGAAAGTTGCGTCGAACGGCACTAGCGCCAGTAGGCCAGCAGCAGCCGTGGTTCAGTTCTTGGTCTTGCCGGGCTTGCATGAATGCGATGTTGGGACCGCTCAGCTAGGGCTTCCGCAGCACAACGAGCGTATTCAGGCTGGCAAACGCAAAACGCATATTATGGCATGGAACGTTCGGCGGCCCTGATTTTTTGGGGCGGAACGCTTGGAAAACGCTTCAAACGGCGCGTTAATCCTGCGTACCGGCGGCACCGCTTTCGTCAGGTGCGGGGCTCTGCGCTTGCCCGCCCCCATGTTGCAATGCGCGCCGGACAAATCGGCCGGGATCGAGCGCCGCAGCCAGATCGCACTCCAGTGGCAGCGGGCCCCCATCGATCTGCGCCGCGAGCAATTCCGCGCCAAGCACCGACCATGTGAGGCCGCGCGATCCATATGCAAGTGCAGCATAGAGCCCGGCCAGACGCGGGAGCCGCGCATGCGGCCCGCGCAGACGGAAACCAGGTGCCAGGGCAGCAGCCTCGTCCACTACGGGGCCGATCAACGGCAGCCGGTTGGCCGAGACACAGCGCACACCGACGTAGCCATTCAGTTCCCCAGGTTCCACGCGGGCAAGCGCTTTGCCCTGCTGCGGCTGCAGCTTTGCGAGCCGTTGAAGATTGGCTGCGTGATCGGCGATGCGCTCGACCAGATCAGACTCACCCGGTTGAAAAGACGATCCTGTGCGCACCGTTTGCGCGTCCGACTCAGCGGGCAGTAGATAGCCATCGCCGCAGACGACGGCTTTGGGCCAAGCGGCAGTCGGCTCCAGGCTGGCAACCGGCACATCGGTGAGTTGACCGCGCACCGGCTTGAGCGATGCCGAGGCCAGGGGCGCCAGACGTGCGGCATCCAAACTGTTGGCAAGAACGACGACAGGAGCGCGCGCAATCACGCGCCCCTCCGCGTCCAGCGCTTGCCATTGGCTGCCGTCCTGACGCAGTGATTCGACGCGCTTGTTCCATCGTGCGTGAAGGGCACCGCCTGCTGCGGCCAAGCTGGCGCGGCAGACATCCGGCGGCGCCACCCAACCGGCTTGCGCGAACCACCAGCCGCCCTGCGGGACGCTTGCACCAACACGTTCCGCAGCTTGGTCTGCTTTGAGCCAATCGATGTAGTCGGTGGGGTAGCCAAGCGCTGCCACGATGCGCTGCTGCTCGACGGCATCGTCGGCGTGCTCAGCAAGCTGCAGCACGCCGGTGGGCTGGAAGCCGGTGGCGAAGCCATCGCGCTCGAGCGCATCCCAATGACGGCGCGCGAGCAGGTTTCCTGCGCGCGACAGGCGTGAGAGCACGCTGTCATCGATGGACACGTGCGGATGCATGGCGGCTGCGCGATGCGCCGACGTGCCGCGCGCCGGTCCGTCACCCGCGTCGACAAGCGTGATGCGCCAACCGCGAGCCGCGAGTCGCTCGGCGACTGAGCAGCCTGCAAGCCCTGCGCCAATGACGATGGCATGACGCTCGCTCCAGACAGGCGCCTCAGCCGGCCCACGCCGCGTACGCCAGTGCGTCGGGAACTGCGCGATGGTCATGTCGCGCTTGGGGCCGAAACCGGGTGCCTTGCGCGTTTCGAAACCGGCCTCCTGCAGCCCACGTCGCACGAAGCCGGCAGCGGTGTACGTTGCCAGCGTGGCGCCAGCGCGTGCCACACGCGCGAGTTGCTTGAACACGCGCGGCTGCCACAGATCAGGATTCTTGGCGGGTGAAAAGCCGTCGAGATAGAACGCATCGGCCGCGCAGGACAACTGCGGCAGCATCTCCATCGCATCACCGAAGAGCAGCGTGAGCGTAACGCGACCACCATCGAACACGAGGCGATGCACACCGGGCACCGGCACAGGCCAAGTCTGGCGCAGCGCGTCAGCCAGCGGGGCGAGCACGCCGTCTTTTGGATGGACAACGGACAAGCCTGCCCGATCGAACGGGTGCTTCTCGATGGAAACGAAATCGAGCCGCGCGCAACGATGCGGATCGTCACGCCATGCCGCCCAGGTGGCAAGGAAATTCAAGCCCTGGCCGAAACCGGTTTCGACGATGGTGAAAGCGCCCTTGCCCTGCCATGCGCGGGGCAAATCATTGCCCCCCAGGAAAACGTGCTGTGCCTGTGCGAGACCGCCTTCCGTGCTGTGATAGACGTCGTCGTATTGCGCGGAGAACGGCGTGCCGTCCGGCGTGAGCTGAGGCGTGGCGAGAACGAGGCCGCGTGGCATGAAACACCCTGGAAAGAAGCTGCGGATTGTACCGCCGCCCTCTTCGCCCACATTGATCTTGCGCAGGCCCTAGACGTCCGCGATTGGCAACGTGCCCATGAGCCGGCGGTACCACGCGTGGAAATGCTGCATGCCATCTTCGAGCGGCGACTGGTACGGGCCGGTTTCCGACACGCCGCGCTCCATCAGTACGCGGCGCCCCGCATCCATGCGCTCGCCAATCTCGTCGTCTTCGATGCAGGTTTCCATGTAGGCGGCACGCTGCGCTTCCACGAATTCGCGCTCGAACGCCGCGATCTCTTCCGGGTAGTAGAACTCGACCACGTTGACGGTGTCCTGCGGCCCCTTTGGATACAGCGTGGACAGCACCAGCACGTGCGGATAAAGCTCGATCATGTGGGTGGGGAAATACGTGACCCAGATGGCGCCGAAGTCGGGCGATGTGCCGGCGCGGTAGTCGAGCAAACGGTCATGCCATGTGCCGTACACGTCGGAGCCGGGCTGGCTGAGCGCCTGGTGAATGCCGACACGCTGCATGCTGTACCAGTCGGCAAACTCCCATTCAAGGTTGTCGCACGTGACGAAATGGCCCAGGCCTGGGTGGAACGGCGCGACGTGATAGTCCTCCAGGTAGACCTCGATGAACGTCTTCCAGTTGTAGTTGCATTGGTGAACTTCCACGTGGTCGAGCACGTAGTCGCCAAAATCGAACTCAGGCCGCGCGAACAGCGGCGCCATGTCGCGAGCAGGATCGCGCGGCCCCTCGAACAGCAGGCCATGACAGTTCCGCAGCGTGAAGCGCTGCAGGTTCTTGCAAGGTGTGCTAGCAAACCGCGGCGCGCCGATCAGCTCACCGCGGTCTGTGTACGTCCAGCGATGCAGCGGACAGACGATGTTGCCGCCGGCGGCACGCAGGTTGCCGGTGGCATTGCCCGGGCCGGTGACGTTGCCCGCTTCACCGCCAAGGATGAGTGCTTGCCGGTGCCGACAGACGTTGGACATCAACTCCACGCCGCCAGCGTTGCGCACGAGCACGCGGCCGCCGCCTTCGTGTACAAGGCGGCGCCAGTCGCCGGATTCGGGCACGGCTTTCTCGTTGCCAACGTAGCAGGCGGATTGCTTGAAGATGCTTTCAAGCTCAAGGGCGAACAGGTTGTCGTCAAAATACGCGGCGACGGGCAATTGGGTATGCGCTGGCATCACGTGGGCCAGGCGTCCGATATCGGTCATCGGGGCTCCAACATGGGTGGCGGTGAGGCTCGACGCAGGCTATGAGGCCCCTTCCATCAGGCGGGCGATGCGTGCGTCGAGCGAAAGCTTTGGGCAAGTGCTGCACTTGAACCCGTCGTGGCGGCGGAAATGGTGGCAGCAGACCTTGCGATCGAGCGCGAGTGCGGGCGTGCCGTCACGGGCACGGTAAGCGAAGAAGCCGCAGCCGCCAGCAATGCCCAGCTTGGCGAGCCACGCCTCTCCAGCGGCGACCACCTCAGCATCGGACAACGACGTGTGCGGGTGCGCAGCGAGCAGCAGTGCGCCCAACACGCATTCGGCCTGCAGCCGATCGGCGGCGCGATCATGCAGTGCCACCATGGGCTTCAGCATCCGACGGACTGCCGCACAGAACACGCGAAGTTCAATGGCAGCGGCGTCCATCCGCTCGGCGAAGGCGCCATCGACTGGCATGTGCTCCGGTAAGCGCAGGCCGCGGGGAAAGCCAGCTTTTACCGGCTGGGAGATGCCGGCCAGTCGTGGCACCGGCGCCCCAAGGTGGACGGCGATCACGCATAGAGAGATCGGCTGCCAGATCGCCAGGCCCCAGCACCGCAGGGCAAGGTAATGTGCACCGGCTTCCGGATACGCGCGTGCCCAATGGTTGCACAGGGCTTGCCATGCAAGCTCGTCGTCAAGTCGCAGTGCATCGGCGGGAACAGCCCTGGCCTGCGGGTAACGCAAGCCAGGGATGACGCGCTCGACTGCCTCCCACACACGGGCGAGGTCGGGTGCACGCCGGGGGCACCAGGCCGCTGTCATGGCAATGCCCTGCCCGCTGACGTGTTCGGTGAAGGCCTGCATGCCGTCCGTCATGCAGTGGCTTCCGCAACCGAAGCCTGTGCAACCTGCGCAACGCGGCGGAACTTGGCAATCGGGTTGACTAGATTGCCTGCGATCTTCAGGCTGGATGCAGGATCTGCCAGATTCACCATCTGCACGTTATTGCCGAGCTGCAGGCGGTTCAGGCACGAATGCAGGAACTCGGGCACGAACATGTCGTAGTGCGCGTACTTGGCGGCATGCTCGGGGTGGGTGTCCTGATAGTCGTAGACGCAGTCGGCCACCGCGCCCCAGAACGCGTCTTCATTGCAGCAGTCGTTTTCGACCAGCACTTGGTTGATGTGGCGCAGCACGCCATCAAACACGTCGATGAAGATGCCGAGCAGCTTGAAATTGTCCGGAACCTCCACGGCGAGGCGCTGCACGCGTTCGGGCAGCCACTCGCGCGCCTTGATATCGAGGATGGCGCACTCCTCCGCAATGTCTTTCATGATGGCGCGCACGGGTACGCAGTCGTCCATCACTAGGATCAGGTTTTCGCCGTGCGGCATAAAGGTCAGCTCGTAAGCGTAGAAGCAATGCAGCAGCGGTGTCAGGTACACCTGCAAGTACCGGCGGATCCAGTTCAGCGCCGGCAAGCCCGAGCGCCGGATCAACTCGGGCATCAGCGCATGGCCGTCCTTATCGACATGCAGCAGCGCCGCCATCGTCATCAGACGCTCACCCGGTTGCAGCAGCGGCAGCGGGTTCTCGCGCCACAGCGCTGAGAACTGCTTCTTATAGGGCGTATCCACCGGGATGGCCGCCTCGTAATAGAAGTTGCGAAAGCCGATCGCCGCCACTTCCTGCAGGATGGTGAATCCGTTCTCACGCAGGAACGCATCGCCCGACACCAGCCCCTTGATGAACTCGTTGATGGCCGGCGTGCCCGACATGTAGTAAGGCGAAAGCCCGCGCATGAACCCCATGTTCAGGATCGAAAGCGACGTCTTGACATAGCGCTTGGTGCGGTCGCTCGTGTTGAAGAACGTGCGGATGGATTGCTGAGCGATGTAGTGATCGGCGCTGTAATCCAGGCAGATGATCTTGCGCTGGGCGACGTAGCCCGCAAACGCGATCGAGAGCTTGTTGAACCATTGCCATGGGTGCGCGGGCATGAAGTGGTAGTCGGCAGCGTCCACGCCTTTTTCCGCAACCTGACGCGTGAAGTCGTTCACGGTATCTTGCCCCAGCTCGTCGACAAGCAGTTGCACGTAATCGAGCGTGGACAGCGTTGACGGTGTGGCGTGGTCCTTGTGCACAGCGAGCCAGATCACGCGGATGTCGGAGCCGGCTTCCGGCGCATAGGCCTGATAGTCGACGGCGGTAAAGCCGAGCCGCCCGTTGTTGGCGACAAAGCCGGGGTGACCTTCCATCATCGCGACTTCGATGGTTTGGAAATCGGTGGCTTCCGCAAGTTGCGCGCTGCTGGGCGCGTCAGCTTTCGCGCGTTTGAAGGCGCTGCCAAAGAGCGTGCTGCTGATCTCGTCCAGGTAGATGGGCAGCAGCTCGTCTCGGATGCCCAGGCGCTGGCGGCATTCGATGATGAACTGTAGTGCATCGAGCGGCTGCTCCACGCCGTCGATCCACCGGCGAATCGACTCCGGCTGGATGAACCAGTGGTGCAGTGCGAGCTGCCGCGCTGCAAACTGGTAGCGCACCTTGCCGTCATCGGAGCACACCTGATACAGCGCAAAGCCATCCGTGGTGGCATTCAGGTGTTCCGGCTCGAGGATGTGCTCGTGTGCGTATTCGGCAATCGCCTTGCGCAGCAGCAGACGGTTCGCCTGCGCCCAGACCTCGGGGGTGAGATGAGCGGCTGCCTTCGCCGGTTGTTGGGAAAGCGCATTGTGGATGGTGACGTTCATGAGAAGTCCTTGGTCTTAAGCAATGGCGACGGTGGCCTGTTCGAAATCCCGCCGGGTGCAGAAGGCGAGGCTGGCAATCTTTTCGGGAAACACCACGTTGCGGTCGTACACAAAGCCCGCAGCGCGATTGATGGCGTGAATGCGGGTGTTGTTGGCATCAGGTTCGACCACGATGCGGGCCGCGCCCAGGTGCTCGAACATGAAGCGCATCAACGCGAAAAACACCGTGCGCGTGTAGCCGCGAATGCGCTCATCCGATGGCCCAATGAAGATATGCATGCCGAGATCCCCCGGCTGCACGTCATAGAACGCGCGAATACGGTCATGCGCGGGGTCGTAGCACTCGGCCAGAAAGACTGGCTGGCCGCCCTTCCACCCCAGATACGCAGTCGCGTGGCCCGAGTCCATCAACTGCGTGTAGGCGTGCTCCACCTCGGCTTCCGTCTTGTCGCGCATCAGCCAGAACGACGCGCGTTCCGGCTGAAACCAGCGATGCAGCATGGGGATGTCTTCGGGAATGCGCAGCAGCTGGAAGGTGAAACCTTCGGTATCGGTGTACGGCACGCTTACGGCATCCGCGCGGCGGTGTTTGGTGTGAGCGTCAATTGGCATGGGCCGGCGCCTCCAATTGAGCGGGAGCGTCTGCCCTGCCGGCGTCATGCGCATGGCTTGCGCTGGGCACGTTCAAGATCAGCCGATCCAGCAGCGCCGTCAGCACGAAACCGCCGGCTGCAAGCAAAAACGGTACGTGCAGCCCATAGCGATTCACGATCGCCCCCGCCGCAAACGAAGACAGCAGGACACCCAGGTTCTGGAAGAAATTGGTGATGCTGTAATCGTGTGCATAGCGCTCCGGCGTGGAGAGGCGAAACAGGTTCACCTCCAGCTTCACGATGATCTGGAACAGCGCCCACCCGTACAGCACGCGGCCAAGTACGATCAGTATCGGATTCGGCGCCGCATGCAACAGCAGGCCCACCATACCCAGCAGCAGGTTGCCGACCGTGTGGTCCGGCAACTGGCCGCCACGCGCTCGGATACGCGCATGCAGGCGCAACGCCACGATGGCGACCACGCCAGGAATGGCAAACGCCATGCCGGATACGAACTCGCTGTCGACGCCCGACGCCTTCTGCCAATACACCGAGAAAAACGGGCGGATGAGGTACGCGCTGAAGTCGAACACCAGCATCACCAGCGCCAGACGCAGGATTGGCAGGCGATCGCGCCAACCCGTGCGCGGCACCTTGGCGGCTTGCGCAGCGGCCGCCTCGGCATGCTCGCCTGAGTTGACGCGCACGATCTTGCCGCTGCGGATCAGGTAGCCGCACACGCCCATCTGGAAGAAGTCCCCCGCGGCCATGGCGACGATGCTGGCGCGCGGTCCCCATGTCTGGAGCACGAGCCCACCCACCACCGCCCCGAAGATGGCGCCAAAGTGCACGACCACGGAAAGCACACCCACCGTGGCGGCATGCTGCTCCTTGGGTGTCAGCCGCATCATGTACGGATACATCAGCAGGTAGCTGCTCTTGCACATGAACATCAGCATCGACAGCGCCCAGTACGTCACCACGTCGGGCGCCCAGTCGCTCAGCAGGCTGAACGTGCCCGCCGCAAACTGCGTATAGACGAGCAGATGAAGCGGCTCCACGCGCTTGGCCACACGGGCCCACAACGGCAGCGTGCACATCACGGCAATCGAAATGGCCGCTACATAAGCCCCCACGTGCACCGGGCTTTCCATGCCATAACGCGACGCAAAGAACTGTGGGTAGAACGGGATCAGAATCGCATCGCTGATGACGGCAAACACCGTCATCAGAATGATGGTGTGGCGCAACGTCATGTGGTCACCTCGTTGGCCTCTTCGACCGACACATGTCCTTTTGCGCTCACGCCTCGCTCTGTGGCGAGCGGAATGAACTCCGGCGTGGCGGGTATCGCAAAGTCCTGGATGGCGACACGCGGCTCGATTTTGTAGTGCTCCACGCCGGTCAGCTCCCGCAGGATGTAAGAGTTGCGGTAGCAGCTCATGCCGATGTCCTGGTTCGTCACCCCATGCGTGTGCAGGCCCGCGTTCTGGATAAAGATCTCGTTGCCATTGATATCCGCCGCATAGTTGCGCGCAAGCTGGTAGCGGCCCTTCGCATCCCAGCGCAGCCGGTGGCGGATGCCGCCCAGGAACGCCGGGATGTTCTGCTCATAGCCCGTAGCCAGCACGAGGCCCTCTGTGCGATGGGCATAGCGCGCACCGCTTTCGACCTGTTGGAATTCAATCGCATAGGTGCCCAAGCCGGCGTCGTAGTGGCACGCCTGCAGCTCGCAATTGGTGATCAGGTGCGTACGCAGATCCCCCACCCTGCGTTTGTCGTCGAGCAGGTCGTAGATCTGGTTGATGAGGCTGGCGTTCACGCCCTTGTACAGACTGTCCTGCGCGCGGACGATGTCGTCCTTGCGGCCCTCGGGCAGGCTGTAGAAATGATCGATGTAGTCGGGCGAGAACATCTCCAGCGTCAGCTTGGTGGTCTCCATCTGGAAGAACCGCGGCGAGCGCGTGATCCAGACCAAGCGGTAGTCGTGCTTGTCGCTGGCCTTGAGCAGGTCGAAATAGACCTCTGCGGCGCTCTGCCCGCTGCCGACGATGGTGATGGAGCGCTTCTTGTGCAATGACTCGCGCGCGTCGATGTAGTCGGCGGTGTGCAAGTAGCGATGACCATCGCGCCGCACGCAAGCCGGAAACGACGGCGACGACCCCACCCCCAGCACAAGCTTGCGCGCACGCAGCACAAAGGGTTCGCACGCCGCGCCACGAAAACCCGTGACGACATAGCAGCGGCGCTGCGCGTCATATGACAGTGCCTGCACGTCGTGGTGGAAACGCGTGCTGGAGAGTTGCGCAACCACCCACTTGCAGTAGCGGTTGTACTCCGCCCGGCTCAGATAGAAGTTCTCGCGAAAGTAATACGAGTAAATCTTGCCTTCCTGCTTGCAGTAATTCAGGTAGCTGAAGCGGCTTTTTGGGTCCGCCAGGCTCACGAGATCTGCCAGAAATGGATTCTGCAATGTGGTGTTATCAATCAGCATGCCAGGATGCCAATTGAATTCTGGCGAACGCTCCAAAAATACCCCATCCAGGTTCGCAATCGGTTCAGCCAGGCAAGCCAAGCTTAAATTGAATGGACCTAAACCGATGGCAATAAAATCATGAATCTCCGATTCCATCACAATCGCACCTCCTGATTAACAAAAGCGATGACAACAAGACGCCAGCCGGGCGGGCGAACGAGCGCCTCCCTTCGGCCGACGGCATCAAGCCGCGCCTAGGCTGGGTGATTTCAGGTGGGGTTTTGATCACGGCCGATGCGTGCCGGCCGCTGGAACAGCATGGAATACCGCAAACGCGGCATCAGGACTGATATGAACGCCCCGGCAACCACAATACAGGATTGCCGGGTCACAATCTAAATCACAATACTACACGGATAATCGGAAGCCAGTGTGAATAAAATGTAATTACCATTGATAGGAAATGGTTGCCATCACATTGCGTGCATCACCCCAATAGCAGTAGTTGCTATTCATGCAAGAGGCTAGATACGTTTTATTAAAGATGTTCTTTGCCGACAGTTGCAGCTTGGCGCCCTTGAGCGACGGGTCCCAGCGCGCCAGATCAATGCGCAGCATCAGATCGACCAGCGTGTAGGGCGGCACCTTGAAGCTATTGGCGTTGTCGCCATAGCTCGTACCGACGTAGCGCACGCCCATGCCAGCCGTGTAGCCAGGCATGAACGTCCAGTCGCCCCAGACCGACGCTACATGGCGCGGCGCCTGGTATGGCGTGTTACCCGTCAACCCCTCGGCCGACTCGACAAACTTCATATCGGTCAAGGTGTAGTTGGCCAGCACCGAGACGGTGTCCGTCACCTGTGAGCGCGCCTCCAGCTCCACGCCGCGCGTGCGGATCTTGCCCGTGGGCAGGTAATAGACCTGGCCGACCGGTTTGCTTGCGACGTTCTGCTGCTCCAGGTTGAACACCGCCGCGGAGAGCATCGTCCTCGACCCCTTCGGCTGATAGCGCACGCCGGCCTCCAACTGCCTGGCCGTCGCCGGTTGCAGCAGGTTACCCCGCTGATCTGCGCGCAGGCTCGGGTTGAAGCCATCCGCATAGCTGACGTACGGAGCGATACCGTTGTCGAACAGGTAAACCACCCCAGCACGCTTGGTGAACTTCGACCCGCTCCACTCCGACGGCGTGCCCGTGCCATACAGGTTCGAAGCCTTGGCGTGATCTTCACGCACGCCCAGCGTGAAGCGCCAACGGTCGATGGCAATCTGATCTTGCAGGTACACGCCTGTCTGCTCCAACCACCGATCGATCGGCGCGGCCGAGACCCCCGTCAGGCCCGGATTGCCATAGACCGGGTTGAACGCGTTGATCGGGTCTGCGCTGCCGGATTCCCAGAACCCGTCGACGTGCCGCTTCTGGTAGTCGAGCCCAACCAGCAGAGTGTGTTTGATGGCGCCGGTCGTGAACTTGCCCTCGAGCTGGTTATCGACCGTATAGGCGTGCGAAGCTTCCTTGGCCCCCGAGTAGTAACGCGTGAGATCGTCCGCATCCGCCCAGCCATAACCGTAGATCTGACGCAGGCGCGTATCGCCGAACACATAGCGGAAGTTCTGGCGCAACGTCCATTGATCACTGAAGGCATGTTCGAACTGATAGCCGACCATGCGCTCGGTGCGGCGGAATTTTTCAACCGTCGGGTCGCCATCGAAGAAGTCGCGCGAGATGGTGCGGCCGTTGCGGGGATAGAGGCTGCCCTCGGCCGGCACCCCACTATGGAAGCCCCCCTCCGGGTCGTGCTGCAGATACGCCTGCAGCAGCAGATGCGTGTTGGGCGTGAAGTTGATCGCCAGCGACGGTGCGATGGCAAAGCGCTGCTCACGCACGTGGTCAAACTGCGTGTCCATGCCGCGCGCCAAGCCGGTCACGCGAAAGGCCATCACGCCGTTCTCATCGATCGGCCCCGAGATGTCGAACGCCCCTTCCAAGTGGTTACGGTTGCCCACCGTCATCTCGACTTCGTGGTATGGCTGGAACAGCGGCTTCTTGGTGGTGAGCGCCACCACCCCACCCGGCGACGCGCGTCCATACAGGACCGAACCTGGCCCCTTAAGCACATCAATGCGTTGCAGGAAATACGGATCAATCTGGAACGAGGTGTAGCTGCCCTGATCCCCCAGCAGGTTCAGGCCGTCGAGAAACGTGTTGTTGACGCTGCTGTCGGCAAAGCCGCGCAGCGCGACATAGTCATAACGATTGGATGCGCCCACCAGCCCGGTGAACGCGCCCGACGTGTAGTTGAGCGCCTCTGAAATACCGCGCGGTTTCTGATCTTCAAGCTGCTGCTGGGTGACGACCGAAATGGACTGCGGCGTCTCGATGATCGGCGTATCGGTCTTGGTGCCTGCGGCGCTTTGCTTGGCGACAAAGCGCTTGCCCGGACTCTGCGCCGTCTCCCCACGGCCGACGGCAGTCGTCACGGGCAGCATGGCACTGACCTCGCCAGTGGTACTCTGCGCCATCACTTGCATGGGTAGCGCGGCGCCCAGCAGCGCGGCGCAAGTCAACCGTGCGGCCAGCGCCAAGGGGCGCAGCGTCGTACGGCAAGTCGTTTCAATTGGAACAACCGTTGTTGTGTTGGTGTGCTTTGGCATGGTGTGTTGGAAGATGCGTGTGGTTTCCACACCCATCGACGATCCACACTGCAAAAGCGGAACCGGTCTGAATTTTTTTCCGTCAGACCATCGTTACATCGCGCAACGCTCAACCGCCTGCACAAGGTACTTGCGCACCATGCGTGCCGACTTGCCAAGCTGTTCGGCAATGCACGCATGGGACTGCCCTTCGATGTAGCGCAAGCGGACCGCCTCGCGCGCAGAGGTGGACAGGGTCTCAAGCATGGCGCTTGTGTGCTGGAGCGTCTGTGCCTGTACCAAGCGCTGCTCCGGCGACGGTGCATGGCCAAACGCTTCATATCGCAGCGACAGCTCATCCAGGCAGGCGCACTCGACGCGCCGCCGGCGCGCGCGATCGATCATCAGGTGCTTGGCGGTGGTCGTCAGGTAAGCGCGCGGCTCACGTACGCCATGCAGCGCACCAGGCAGCGCCAGTACGCGTACGAAGGTATCGTGCAGCACGTCCGCAGCCTCCTCCGCGCATGCCAGCTGTTTGCGCAGCCAGGTCAACAACCATTCGCTGTGGTACGCATACAGCGTGTCGATATCGTGCAGAGGCTCGGGCTGTACGGCAGGCATGCGGGCTCCCGGAAATCCACCAGACGCCCGCTCGCCAACATGCGCGTGCCGCGTCGATACAAATGAGAATTGTTCTCATTTTAGGGGTTGAAAAGCCCTGCTCGCAAATGGGGATTCGAAAGGGAGCACTAAGAATGGAAGCGCAGCGGCAAGATGGCCTACGCTGCGCCGTGGGTTGAACGGCGCCTCCACGTCATGAATGCGATGACCAGGCCAGCCACCGCCAAGCCCATCGCCAGCCCGGCCAGCCGGCCTGCGCGGCGCGCTTCATCCACCCTATCACGCGCCTCGATGGCTTGGCGCACGGTCTCCCAGAAAGCCTCGCGGTGCTCGTTCTCGTCGAAGATGGACATGGCCCTTTCCCCGTTTGGTATGACTTGCCCTGTCATCGTAGGGAACGGATGGCTGGTGTGCTACGACACGTTCCGCGTAGGCGCCCCGTTTTGCATGGCCTTTTTGATCGGACTCGCCTGTGACGATAATTTCCGAGGCGCGCACACGCCATCTACTGCGTCCGGGGCGGCAGCATCGTGCCCCCCGCATGCGCCGGCGGCCGCATGTGCGGCATCATGTTGGTGTTCAAGTGGTACATCACCCACAGCGAGCCGGTGAGCGTGATGACCACCAGCACCAGCGTGAACATGAGCGAGAGCATGTTCCACCCGCCTTCTGATTTCGCGTTCATGTGCAGGAAGTAAATCATGTGCACCACGATCTGCACCGCGCCGATCAGCAGGATCGCCACAGCAGTGGTCGACGATTTCTCGAAGACATTGCCCATCACCAGCCAGAAGGGAATCGCCGTCAGGAAGACGGACAGGACGAACCCCGCCAGATAGCCGCCCAGCGTGGCGTGCGGCCCGATGTCTTCCTCATGGTGGTGGCCATTGTGTGCATCGCCGTGGCCGTTCATCGTTTGGTCTTGCGCACTCATGGCAGCGTTCCCATCAGGTAGACGAAGGTAAAGACGCCGATCCAGACGACGTCCAGAAAGTGCCAGAACATCGACAGGCACATCAGCCGACGCTTGTTGGCGACAATCAACCCGTGTTGCGACACCTGGATCATGAGCACGATCAACCAGATCAGGCCGAACGTGACGTGCAGCCCGTGCGTGCCGACCAGTGAGAAGAACGATGTCAGGAAGGCGCTGCGCGTTGGCCCCGCACCCTCGTGAATCAGGTGCGCGAACTCATACAGCTCCACCGCAAGAAACGCGGCACCAAACAGCCAGGTGATGGCCAGCCAGATCTGCATGCCGGCCTCCCTGTTCTGCTGCATCTGCAACATCGCAAAGCCATACGTGATGGACGACAACAGCAGGAACGATGTGTTCAGCGCCACCAGCGGCAGCTCAAACAGCTCCGCGCCGGTCGGCCCGCCCGCGTATTCGCGGCCCAGCACGCCATAAGCGGCAAAGAGGCACGCAAAGATGAGGCAATCGCTCATCAGGTAGAGCCAGAAGCCAAGCAGCGTGCCGTTGGGCACGTGATGCTCTTCGGTGACATGGAACTGGTAGCCACCCGGCGGTACGTCGTCTACCGTGGTGGTCCCAGTGGGACCGGTCACATGCAGGGATGCAGTCGTTTCAGCCATGGCCTGCCATCAGTTCGGTGCGCGATGCTTCTGTCCGGACCACATCCTCTGCCGGGATGTAGTAATCGCGCTTGTAGTTGAAGGTATGAATAATTGCCGCCAGGATCGTGGCCGCGAACGACACAATGGCCAGCCACCAGATGTGCCAGATCAGCGCAAAACCGCACACCGTGGACAACCCCGCCAGCACAATCCCCGCAGCGGTGCTCTTCGGCATGTGGATGGGCTTGAAGCCTTCCTGCGGACGCCGATAGCCGTACTGTTTCATCTGCCACCAGGCATCGGTGTCATGCACGAGCGGCGTGAACGCAAAGTTGTACTGCGGCGGCGGCGATGAAGTCGACCACTCCAGCGTGCGGCCATTCCATGGGTCGCCAGTCGTATCGCGCAATTCGTCACGGCGCAGGAAGCTCACCACAAGCTGGATCAGGAAGCACGCAATACCGATGGCGATCAATAGCGCACCGAGCGCGGCGAGCTGGAACCAGATCTGCAGCGACGGATCGTCGAAATGGCTCATGCGCCGGGTCACGCCCTGCATGCCGAGCCAGTACAACGGCATGAAGGCCAGATAGAAGCCGACGAACCAGAACCAGAACGAAGCCTTGCCCCAAGACGACACCAACCGATAACCAAACGCCTTCGGGAACCAGTACGTAATCCCCGCCATGAGCCCAAACAGCACGCCCCCAATGATCACGTTATGGAAATGCGCGATCAGGAACAGGCTGTTGTGCAGAGAGAAGTCCGCTGGCGGCACGGCCAGCAGCACGCCGGTCATGCCACCGATCACAAACGTCACCATGAAGCCGACCGTCCAAAGCATCGGTGGCTCGAAGCGGATCTTGCCGTGGTACATCGTGAACAGCCAGTTGAAGATCTTCGCGCCGGTCGGGATCGAGATGATCATCGTGGTGATGCCAAAGAACGAATTGACACTCGCGCCCGATCCCATCGTAAAGAAGTGGTGGAGCCAGACCAGATACGACAGCACGGTGATGACCACCGTCGCATAGACCATCGACGCGTAGCCGAACAGGCGCTTGCGGGAAAACGTGGCCACCACTTCTGAAAACACACCGAACACCGGCAGCACCAGGATATAGACCTCGGGGTGGCCCCAGATCCAGATCAAGTTCACATACATCATCGCGCTGCCGCCCTGCTCGACCGTAAAGAAATGCGTGCCGAGGTAGCGGTCCAGCGCGAGCAGCGTCACGGCGGCCGTCAGCACCGGAAAGGCAGCAACGATCAGAGCGTTGGTGCACAGCGCAGTCCATGTGAAGATCGGCATGCGCATCAACGTCATGCCTGGCGCGCGCATCTTGATGATGGTCACCAACAGGTTGATGCCCGATAGCACCGTGCCGACCCCGGCAATCTGTAACGCCCAGATGTAGTAATCGACCCCCACATCCGGGCTCGCGATGATGCCGGAGAGCGGCGGATAAGCCAGCCAGCCCGTACGCGCGAATTCACCCACAAACAGCGACATCATCACCAGGATGGCGCCGCCCGTGGTCATCCAAAAACTGAAGTTGTTGAGGAACGGAAAGGCCACGTCACGCGCGCCGATCTGCAGCGGCATGACAAAGTTCATCAGCCCCGTCACCAGCGGCATGGCCACGAAGAAGATCATGATCACGCCGTGCGCGGTGAAGATCTGGTCATAGTGATGCGGTGGCAGGTAGCCGAGATTGTCCCCGAAGGCCACGGCTTGCTGGATCCGCATCATGACGGCATCGGCAAAGCCGCGCAGCAGCATCACGATGCCGAGCACCACGTACATGATGCCGATCTTCTTGTGGTCGATGCTGGTGAACCACTCGCGCCAGAGATACCCCCACACGCGGTAATACGTGAGCGCGCCCACCAGCGCCAAACCGCCGATGGCAACCACGGCAAAGGTGGCGAGCAGGATGGGTTCGTGGTACGGAATGGCCTCCCACGTCAGGCGGCCAAAGATCATGTTGGCGAGTTCGGAGCGCTCGGGCATGGTTGTCACCTGGGCCTATGTTGGCCAGTCTGGGTCGATCAAGGTTTGGCGAAAAACGTCAAAGGGGCGCAACGCCTTGGCTACCGCACGACCTGTCGGCCGTCATTGACGGCGGCATCCGGAGCAAACACCGTTCCGGCATCGGCGATATTGCTTGCCGTGCAGACTTGCGCAAACGGATCGAACCGGCCGCGGTTGACGTTACGTGCCATGGTGTCTGCCAAGCACGCCTGGCCATCGACACAACGGTTCAGGATGCGGTCGTACAGGTCGGGCGCCACGCTGGCGTAGCGTTGCACCGGCTCGCTCTCGCTGGGCTTGGCCAGCTTCAGGTAGGCGTCTTTCGACAGCGGTGTGCCCGACGATTTGGCTTGCTGGACCCAACGGTCGAATTCCTCGTTCGACAAACCATGGAATTTGAACCGCATGTGCGAGAAACCGGCACCGCTGTAGTTGGAGGAGAACCCGTCATAGACCCCGGGCTGGTTGATGACGGCATGCAGCTTGGTTTCCATGCCCGGCATCGCATACACCATGCCTGCCAGTGAGGGCACGAAAAACGCGTTCATGACCGACGTCGCTGTGATCTTGAACGCAATCGGGCGATCCACTGGCGCTGCCAGCTCGTTGACGGTGGCGATGCCCTGCTCGGGATAGAGGAACAGCCATTTCCAGTCCATCGCCACCACCTCGACGGTGAGCGGCTTGGTTTCTGCTGACACCGGGCGGGTACCGTCAAGGCGCGTCAGCGGCCGATAGGGATCGAGTTGATGGGTACTGACCCAGGTAATGGCGCCGAGCGTGATGATGATCAGCAGCGGTGCCGCCCAGATGGCCAGCTCCAGCACCGTGGAGTGGTCCCAGTCCGGGCTGTAGGGCGCGTTCTCGGCGCTTTCCCGATACCGCCAGGCAAACAGCAACGTCAGAATGATCACCGGCACGATGATCAGCAGCATCAGACAGGTGGAGACGATGATCAGGTCTCGCTGCCGCACCGCCATGTCGCCCGCCGGCGACAACAGCACCGCATTGCTGCATCCTGCAAGGCTCGCCAGCACGGCAATTGCGGTACTTCGCAAAAGCCAGCGTCCCGTGATTCGAAGGGGTGTCACTGCTGTATCGAAGCGTGGCATGGTCTCAGAAGTGGCGTCTGATTAACGTCGCGCTGGGATGGCCCAACGATCTTTCGAGTTGCCGTTGCAGTTTAGGCGGCTATTCTGGTGATTGCAGGACTTTAGGTGCTGCACAGCGTCCTTCCCGGTTCCATGGAGACCCAACGATGGCCAGCCTGACCCATCAGCATCGCGCGTCGCCCACTGCACCACCCGCCCCCGGACATCATGAAGTCGCCCCAGCAGAAATCGCCACGGGCGTGGTCATCGGGCGCGCGTCGGAGTATTTCGACTTCTTTGTGTACGGCATTGCCTCGGTGCTGGTCTTCCCCACGGTCTACTTTCCGTTTGCGAGCGAACTGGCCGGGCTGCTGTTCAGCTTCGCCATTTTTTCCTTCGCCTTTATCGGGCGTCCATTCGGTACCGCGCTCTTCATGCGCATTCAGCGGCGCTGGGGGCGCGGCACCAAGCTGACCGCGTCACTGTTCCTGCTTGGCACGGCCACGGTGGGCATCGCGTTCTTGCCTTCATACGCATCCATCGGCAGCGCATCGATCTACCTGCTGGCGCTGTTCCGCGTCATGCAAGGGATTGCGTTTGGCGGCTCGTGGGATGGCCTGCCATCGCTGCTAGCACTGAACGCGCCTGAGAACAAACGCGGGTGGTACGCCATGGTGGGGCAACTGGGCGCCCCGACTGGTTTCATCGTCGCGGGCGGCTTGTTCCTGTTCCTCCACGCCAGCCTGACGCCGGAGGAATTCATCGACTGGGGTTGGCGTTATCCGTTTTATGTCGCCTTTGCCATCAACGTCGTGGCGCTGTTTGCGCGGCTGCGGCTGGTGGTGACGTACGAATACACGCAACTGCTGGAAGAAGGCGAACTGGAACCCATCAGCACGCTGCAAATGGTCAATGCGCAAGGGTTCAACATCTTCCTGGGCGCGTTCGCCTCGCTGGCGAGCTATGCGCTGTTCCACCTGGTGACCGTGTTTCCTCTGTCATGGGTGTCGCTGCACAAGACGCAGGACGTGTCGAATGTGCTTGGGGTCCAGATCATCGGCGCCGTCATTGCGTTCATGGGTACGCTGGTTTCCGGCCTGATCGCAGACCGCATCGGCCGGCGCACCACACTGGCAACGATGGCCGTGCTGATCGGTATCTTCAGCCTGGCCGCGCCATGGTTACTCGATGGGGGGCCTGCGGGTCAGGACATCTTCATCCTGATTGGCTTCGGGCTACTGGGGCTGTCGTACGGACAGGCAGCCGGCGTGGTGACATCGAACTTCGAGAGCCGCTTCCGTTATACCGGCGCGGCCCTCACGACTGACTTCGGCTGGCTATTCGGCGCGGCATTTGCGCCGCTGGTGGCGCTGGGCCTATCGTCGCTGTTCGGGCTTGCGGCGGTCAGCTTGTATCTGTTGTCGGGGGTCGTGGCGACGCTGGTGGCCTTGCGGATCAACAAGGCGCTGGGAACGCCCGATGCATAAACCGCTCACACAAATCAGCAAAGCCCATGCGGCGCCTCGCGGCGCCCCCAACTCTTCGCCAACGACTCAGCGGGTTAGCCGCGCCCCTCCTTCTGAAGTCGCACCTCACTCGCCGTAGCCCAACCTGCGCCCGCAACAGCGGGCCCGTCCTGAGCAAGAAGACCCCGCGATCGCGGGGCTCGGGGATCAGCGTTTTCGATCTGAAGTAGCGCAGATTTTGGGGGCATTGTATGTCCCCGTCATACCCAGCATTGTCAAATACGTCTGCCCCAATGCGATATCACGGTAGGCATCGTCACTGACATACTTGTTCATCTCGCTGGAAACCTTCAGTTCGTCCGCATAGTTATAGGCTGGCGCCTTGTTTTTGTATGCGACATAGTCACTACCGGTGATGATGCGATTGGAGTATTTGTTGAGAAACTCGACATACCGGACTCGGTCCTTGCTGAAATAATTCTCTTCAATCACCCGCCAGGACGTATCAACGTAGAGATTCTTGTTGGCATCCAGCAAATTGCTTAGCGTTGCAATATGCGTTACCGGATCCAGGCTGGTGAGCTCACCCGAAATACCCAGATGCAACCAGACGATCTTATTGTCCGGATACCGGGCCAGAACATGCTGAATAAGCGACAGATATTTTAGAGGCTCCGCATTACTCCCCAGGTCAGAATGCAGGAAAAACGGAATGCCTCGCGCCCGAAGCTCCGGCATAAATCCAGCCCAACTGTCAATCTCCTCTACCGTAACGGCACGATGATTGTTAGGGAAGAGCGCCTGTTTGACCACATTGGATTCACCCATGACCTTAAACAGCCCCGGGTACTCCTTATCGTATAGTCGGATAGTCCTAAGCACGTCACCTGTGTCCGACAGATCCGGAAACGTCATAGAGAAGACCATCTCCATGCCAGGCGACTTAAACTCATAAAAATTAGCCGCATTGACCCAATCGTTTTTTGTCGACGGTGAGGCCGTTTGCCCGGGACAATCGCGATAGGATTCGCAATCCTGACCATCACTGTTAACAGCGCCGTTTGGCAAGCGCTGACCGATGCCCATCACGCCAGCAAACAAAACACCGTTGGCACGCAACTCATCCCGAAGATTTTCAAACGAAACGGAAGGTCCACCAAATGGCCGGAAATGGATATGCGTATCAGCAACAGTGAGCGCAGAATTTACCCCTCGGTCAAAGCAAGGGGCATTTGGATTTTTATAATCCTCCAGGCTCAACGCAAATACGTTGCTGGCTGCTGCGACAGCAAGCACCGCGGTCAATACTTTGTGGCGACGGAATGGCGCTGACACGAATCCTCCCCAGCATAAAGGGTTTCCAAGAACGAAACCGAGATGTCTTTAAATGCCAGTGGATTATTGGATGCCGTGGATGGTATGGCAAATTTTTTCCGCCGCTGATTGCGCACACATAAGCGCCCTGGATGCCGTCAGCAGACACCAACGCCAGAATGTATGCTTCCGAAAGGCTTCGCGGGGAAGCTTACAAACAGACGGATAACAGATAAAAAATCAGCAGCTATTTGACAACTCAACAACAGAAGTCGCTGATTTCAATGGGGAATGTGGTGCGAGGGAGGGGACTCGAACCCCTACACCATTGCTGGCGTCAGGACCTAAACCTGGTGCGTCTACCAATTTCGCCACCCTCGCTGGATGGATCGCGGCGCCCCTCGAACAACGGGCGCCGGAAAGGAAGCCCGCGATTATATCGCAGTCGGGTGGGGGTTGCCATCCCCCCGGCCGGACTCGGTGCGGTATAGGGGTTCGAGTCCCCTCCCTAGCGCCAGTGCGGCCAATGCGGCGACGGGACCCGCTACGAGACCCAGGCGTCAGACCGCCGGCGCACTCGCCTGCGCCTCAGGCCGCTTGACGCGGAACCACGCCGCATACAGCGCCGGCAGGAATAGCAGCGTCAGCACCGTGGCGATGATCAGCCCGCCCATGATGGCAGCTGCCATCGGCCCCCAGAACACGCTGCGCGACAGCGGAATCATCGCCAGCACCGCCGCGGCAGCCGTGAGGATGATGGGGCGGAAACGCCGCACAGCTGCCTCGACGATGGCCGTCCAGGTCGGCACACCCGCCGCCACGTCCTGCTCGATCTGATCCACCAGAATGACCGAGTTGCGGATGATCATGCCAATCAGCGCCGTAATACCGAGTTGCGCCACGAAGCCCATCGGCGCCCGCAGCAGCAACAGCGTCGCCGCCGCACCAATCAGCCCCAGCGGGCCAGTCAGGAACACCATCACCGAGCGCGAGAAGCTGTGCAGTTGGAGCATCAGCAGCAGGAAGATGATGAAAATGCACAGCGGCATCTGTGCGGCAATCGATGCCCCCGCATTGGCGCTCTCCTCTTCCGCGCCGGCAATCTTGATCTGGTAGTCCGGCGGCAAGTCGGCCCGGATCTTGTCGAGCAGCGGATTGATCTGCGCCGTCACCGTCGGGCCTTGCACGCCGTCCACCACGTCAGACTGCACGGTGATGCCGTAATCGCGGTTCTCACGCCAGATCACACCCGGCTCCCACGCAAAGCCCACACGTGCCACCTGCGTGAGCGGCACTGTACGTCCGCTCGCCGTCGGCACCTGCACGCGCTGCAAGGCATCAAGCGTGTTGCGCTCGTCCTCCTGCGGGCGCATGACGATGTCGAGCAGCTTGTCGCCATCACGGTACTGGGCGATGGGCGCGCCGGACAGCACCGTCTGCGTGACCTGCGAGATGGAGCCTGTCGATACGCCCAATGCGCGTGCCTTGTCCTGGTCGATGTCCAAGCGCAGCACCTTGACGTTCTCGTTCCAGTTGTCGTTCACGCCCACGGTGTTCGGGTTGGCGCTCATGATCGCCTTGACCTGGTCGGCGATCTTGCGCACGCCGCCAATGTCCGGGCCCATGACGCGGAACTGCACCGGATACGGCACCGGCGGCCCGTTCGGCAGCAGCTTCACGCGTCCACGCAGATGCGGGAATTGCGACTTGAGCAGGCCAATCAGGTGCTGCCGCACGCCTTCGCGCGTCTCCAGCGAAGTCGGCATCACGATGGCTTGCGCTACGTTGGTCTGCGGAAGAATTTGGTCCAGCGGCAAGTAGAAACGCGGCGCGCCGGAGCCGATGAACAGCGTCACGCTGTCGACGTTCTGCTCTTTGCGCACGAGAGCCTCAAAGCGCTTGGCCTCGGCTTCCGTCTGGCTGAAGCTGCTGCCCTCGGGCAGCCACAGTTCCACCATCAGCTCGGGGCGGCTGGAGTCTGGGAAGAACTGCTTCTCCACGTACTTGAAGCCGAACACGCCCAGCCCGAATGCCACCAGGGTGATTGCGATCACCGTCTTGCGGTATTCCACGCACCAGTTCACCCAACCACGGAAGCGCGTATAGAACGGCGTATCAAACAACTCATGATGGCCGCCATCGCCCACGTGCGACTTCGTCCGCAGCAATAGGAAACCGAGGTACGGCACAAACACCACGGCCGCAAACCACGACAGCACCAGCGCCAACGCCGTCACCGCAAAGATGCCGAAGGTGTATTCGCCCACCGTCGAGCGCGCCAACCCCACCGGCAGAAAACCCGTGGCAGTGATGAGCGTGCCCGTCAGCATCGGCATGGCGGTGGAGCTGTAGGCAAAGGTGGCGGCCTCCATCTTGGAGAAGCCCTCTTCCAGCTTGCGCACCATCATCTCGACCGCAATGATCGCGTCGTCCACCAGCAGGCCCAGCGCGATGATGAGCGCGCCAAGCGAAATCTTGTGCAGGCCGATGTCGAAGATGTTCATGAACAGGAACGTCACCGCCAGCACCAGCGGAATCGTCAGGCCCACCACCAGACCCGGCCACACATCAATGCGCAGCTTGGGCTTGGTGTGCAGACCCAGCGAGAGAAAACTCACGCCAAGCACGATCACCACGGCTTCGATCAGCACGTGCACGAATTCGCCCACCGAGCTCTGCACCGATTTCGGCTGGTTCTGCACCTGCTCCATCTCGATGCCCACCGGCAGCTTCGCGCGGATCTTCCCGACGGTGGCGCGCAAGTCCTTGCCGAGCTGGATGATGTCCCCGCCCTTGGTCATCGAGATGCCCAGGCCGATCACCTCCTTGCCGTTGAAGCGCATCTTGGCGTGCGGCGGGTCGATGTAGCCGTGTTTGACGGTGGCGATGTCGCCCAGGCGGATGTTCGTTGTACCGCCGGGGCCGCGCAGCGTGAGGTTCTCCAGATCGCGGATATCCGAGAACTGCCCCGACAGACGAATCTGCACGTTGTCCGTGGGTGTTACCAGTACGCCGCTGGGGCCGATGTTGTTCTGCTGGCCGATCTGCGTGGCAATGCTGTTGATATCGAGCCCCATCTGCGACAGCTTTGCCTGCTGGAACTCGATGTAGATCTTCTCGTCCTGATCGCCCAGCAATTCCACCTTGGCGACGTTGGGCACGCGCAGCAATTGCTGGCGGATGGAATCGGCGTAGTCGTTGAGCTGGCGGTAGGTAAAGCCATCTGCCGACAGCGCATAGATGGAGCCATACACATCGCCGAAATCGTCATTGAAGTACGGCCCACGCACGCCCTGCGGCAGCGTGGGCGCGATGTCACCCACCTTCTTGCGCACCGTGTACCAGAGCTGCTGCGTTTCCTTGGCGGGCGACGTGTCTGCCAACTGGAAGGTCACGAGCGTTTCGCCCGGCTTGGAATAGCTGCGGATCTTCCAGGCGTACGGCACTTCCTGCAGCGCCTTTTCGATCTTGTCGGTTACCTGGCGCGACATCTGCTCGGCGGTGGCGCCGGGCCAGAAGGCCTGCACCACCATCGCGCGGAAGGTGAAGGGCGGATCCTCGTCCTGCCCCAGCTTGGAATACGCAAAGATGCCGCCGAGTAACAGCGCCACCAGCAGAAAACGCGTGAGCGGCTGATGTTCCAGCGCCCAGCGTGACAGGTTGAAACGAGAGTGTTCCATGCGCGCGAAGGTTGGCGTGTTGGAGCGGAGGCCGGCGGCGGACTAGCGGCGCGGCGTAATGGCGGACTGTGCGGACGGCTGATCGGCCGGCGCCATCGGCATCACCTTCTGGCCGGCCTTGAGCAGATGCACACCAGCGGTCACGATGGTCTGGCCCGGCTGCAGCCCACTTGTCACCAGCAGCACGTTGTCACGCGGCGCACCGACCGTTACCGGCACGGGCTTGACCGTTTGCGATGCGGCGTCGTACAGCCACACCACATTCTTACCCTGCTCCTGCAGCAGCGCGGTGAGCGGCACGCGCACGCCCATGCCGCCGCTGTCCGCGCCACCATTCGCACCAACCGTGGGCTTCGTGAACGTCGCCACGGCGGTCATGCCGAGCTTCAAATCGGGCGGCGGATTCGGGATCGAAATCTTGACCGTGTACGTACGCGTGAGCGGGTCGGCCGCCGGCGCAATCTCGCGCACCTTGGCGGGAATGCTGCGCGATTGATCGGCCCACAGCTTGACGCTCACCTCGGGCGACTTGCGCAGCGTGTCCACCTGGTCTTCTGGGATGCCGATCACGACTTCCTTCTCGGCTGTCTGCGCCACGCGCACGACTGGCTGGCCGGCGGATACCACCTGCCCGACTTCGGCATCGACGCCGGTCACCACGCCATCGGCGTCGGCTTCGAGCGTGGCGTAGCCGGCTTGGTTGGACTGGTTGCGATAACCCGCGGCGGCCTGATCGTAGCGCGCCTGGGCGCCGTCGTAATTCGCTTGATGGCGTTGCTGCTCGGCCGCGCTGATGAAGCCCTTGGCGAACAGTTCGGAATAGCGTTTGAGGTCGGCTGCGGCCAGATCGCGGTCGGTCTTGGCGGCCGACAATTGGGCTTGGGCCGATTGCTGTGCGAGCGCGAGGTCCGTCGGGTCCAATCGCGCCAGCACCTGGCCCTTTTTCACGGTAGCGCCCACGTCCACGAGGCGGGCAACGATCTTGCCCGGCACGCGAAAGCCCAGCCGCGATTCGATGCGCGGGCGCACATCTCCGGAGAATTCGGCCGTGCCAGCGCCTTGCTCGCTGGTGACCGTCATGGTGCGTACGGAGCGCACGTCGGGCGCCTTGGGCGCCTCCTTGCTGCAGCCGGCCAGCAAGAGCGCACCAGTCACCAGTGCCACCGATGCGGCAACAGAGAACGAGCGCCTGCGCGACAGAGACTGCGTGTCGGCAGGACCAATGAAGTCGGGATGCGGGTACGGCAAACTCATCGCTGGCACGGCAGGCATGACACGCTCTCAGTAAATAACTGACCGGTCAGTAATATACCCACGCGCATGCGCAGGGTCAACGACGCGGCCGCGTCTGATTGACTTTTCTTAGCGGGCAGTCCAGCAAAGCGAGCGGCATGCTGCGCTGCAACGCGCTGTAGAATGGCCGCCCTGCACGAAACCTCATCACAACGGCTCTTCTGTGACCCCCGACGATTACTGCGCCGACAAGGCTGCCCCGCCCGGCAGCGACGTGTACTACAGCGTATTGTTTCTCGCGCCCGAGCGCCGCCGCGCAACCATCGCGCTGGAAGCCGTACGTCGTGAGTTGGAAGACGCCGTGCGCGATGCGAGCGATCCGAGTGTCGTGCAATCGAAGCTGCAGTGGTGGCGACAAGAACTGACCCGGCTGTTCGAAGGCCGACCCGAACACCCCGCGGCCAAGGCCTTGCAGCCGCATCTGGCCACCTACGACATCGGCGCCGTGCACCTGGGTGAACTGCTGGCCGGCGTGGAAGCCGATGCCATGCAGAACCGCTATCTGGATTGGCCCAACCTGCGCCGTCATGGCGATCAGGTCGCCGGCGTGGCTGGCCGGCTGGCTGCGCGCATTGCGGGGCACACGCACGCGCGCACGCTGGAATTTGCGCGACTGCTGGCCCTGGCCGAGCAGTTGGTGCACTTCATCCGCAATCTGCATGAAGACGTGCGCCACAACCGCGTCTACATTCCCGTGGACGAACTGCAGCGCTTCAACGTACCGGCGGCCGATCTGTTCAATCGCCGGTATGCGGACGGGTTCAAGCCGCTGATGGCGTTTCAGGCCGAGCGCGCCCGCGCAACGTACAAAGAAGCGCTCGCCGCACTGCCCGCAGAAGATCGCCGCGCCCAGCGCTCAGCGCTGATCCGCGGGGTGCTGGCCATGCGGCTGCTCGACGAGGTGGAGGCCGACGGCTTCCAGGTGCTCACCCAGCGCACGGACCTGACACCCCTGCGCAAGCTGTGGCTTGCTTGGAAAACACAGATCCGCGGCTGAGGCGGATCAGGCCTTGATGAGATCCAGCGGCACAAACCGCCCCGCGAGCACAGACTGAGAATCCATCCCCCACCAGCGCTCCAGCACCGTGGCGTAAAGCGAGCGGAAATCGA